>DATHVH010000247.1:0-7000 GCA_035461405.1 Anditalea sp. | reverse complement strand
AAAAGCAACATTATACTAAATGATATCAGTAGATAATTTATCCTTAAAATTCGGTAAAAGAACCCTTTTTGAAGACGTAAGTCTAAAATTCACTCCAGGTAACTGCTATGGGGTGATCGGGGCAAATGGTGCCGGAAAATCAACTTTTTTAAAAATACTTTCGGGTGATCAGGACAGTACTTCAGGATCTGTTCACTTTACCCCAGGTCAGCGTATGGCTGTATTGAGCCAAAACCACTTTGCGTTTGACGAAGTCGATGTATTGAAAACTGTGATAATGGGCCATAAAAAGCTCTATGGCATCATGGCAGAAAAAGACGCTATCTACTTAAAGGAGGATTTTTCCGAAGCGGATGGTATAAAAGCTTCTGAACTTGAAGCTGAATTCGCAGAAATGGACGGTTGGAATGCTGAATCAGATGCTGCTTCTATGCTATCAGGACTTGGAATCTCTGAGGACCTGCATTACATGTTAATGAAAGACCTTTCGGGTAACCAAAAGGTAAGGGTTTTACTTGCCCAGGCCCTTTTTGGTAACCCGGACATCCTAATCCTCGATGAACCTACCAACGACCTGGATGCTGATACAATCAACTGGTTGGAAGATTTTCTTGTGAATTTCAAAAATCTTGTGATAGTTGTCTCACACGATAGACACTTTCTAGATTCTGTCGCTACACATATTGTGGATATTGATTTTGGAAAGATCAAGATTTATTCAGGGAACTATACATTCTGGTACGAGTCTTCCCAGCTTGCGGCGAGGCAAAAGTCTGATCAAAACAAGAAAGCTGACGAAAAGCGTAAAGAGCTCATGGCATTTATCGAGCGATTCTCTGCCAATGTCGCCAAATCAAAGCAGGCTACCTCCCGAAGGAAAATGTTGGAGAAACTCAATGTCGATGATATTGAGCCATCTACTAGAAAATATCCCGGTATTATCTTCAAACCTGAAAGGGAAGCCGGAGATCAGATATTCATGACTGAAGAACTGGGACTGAAAGATGATGGCACTGTTTATTTTACAGATGTAAACCTGATGGTGGATAAAGGTGATAAGATTGCTTTTATTTCCAAGACCAAACAGGCTGTAAATAAATTCTTCCAAACCATTATGGAAGAGATCCCTACACAGAAAGGAAGCTTCAAATGGGGTGTGACAATTAACAGAGCCTATCTTCCAAATGATAACAGCCGATATTTTAATGCTGACCAAAACTTAATAGACTGGCTTCGACAGTATTCAACGAACCAGGAGGAAGCTTATGTAAGGACTTTCTTAGGTAGGATGCTTTTCACAGGAGAAGAAACACTCAAAAAATCATCAGTATTATCTGGTGGTGAAAAAGTGAGATGTATGATATCCCGAATGATGCTCCAAAATCCAAACCTTCTGGTAATGGACGAGCCGACCAATCACCTTGACCTGGAGTCAATAACAGCGTTTAATAATGCTATTATTGAATTCAATGGTACCGTGTTGATGTCATCTTATGATCATGCCTTTGTGCAATCTACTGCCAACAGGATTGTGGAGTTTACGCCAAATGGTACCATTGATAGAAGGATGCCTTATGATGATTATTTGGAAAGTGCTGAAGTAAAGGCACTTCGTGAAAAAATGTACTCAAAAGCATAAAGTTGTTACTTACCGCCGTAATCATCTATCTCCTGGTTACTGTATGTATAGGAGTCTGGTCGTCAAAACTGGTCAAAAATTCCAATGACTTTGTTTTGGCGGGCAGACAACTACCCCTTTTTTTAAGTGCCTCTGCCCTATTTGCTACCTGGTTCGGTTCAGAAACTATTTTTGGCGCTTCATCTGAATATTTAGATCATGGATTACAGGGAGTAATAGAAGATCCTTTTGGAGGGGCATTATGCCTGATTCTATTTGGCATGTTTTATCTACGCCCCATGTACCGTATGAGTGTCCTCACGCTTGGGGATGTGTTTAAAAAACTCTTCGGGAAGAAAGTGGAATTTCTTTCATCTGTCTTTATGGTCCCGGCATATTTCGGATATGTGGCGGCACAACTTGTAGCACTAAGTCTCATCATGGGTGCTATCGTGGATATCACTTTACCAGTAGGAATAATGTTAAGCGCGGGCATAGTCGTTATCTATACATTTCTGGGAGGCATGTGGGCCATATCTATTACGGATTTTATCCAAACTACTTTAATTATTGTGGGGCTACTATGGGTGAGTATTATGGTGGCCAATGAAGCTGGTGGGGTCATGCCCATACTAGAGTCAGCTCCTGAGGGTAGTTTTCAGTTCTTTCCTGAAGCCCGCTGGGATTCATGGATAAACTATCTTGGAGCCTGGATGATCCTTGGCCTTGGAAGTATTCCCAGCCAGGATATTTACCAAAGAGTGATGTCAGCCAAATCTGAAAAGGTAGCGGTGCAGTCAACTTACCTTGCGGGAGGATTTTATTTAAGCTTCGGTTTGCTACCTTTGTTTATAGCATTGGGAGCGAGAGTTTTATATCCTGAAATATACTTAGAAAACAAACAGATGTTGCTGCCTGAAATGGTACTTCAGCATGGAGGATTGCCTATCCAGATATTATTTTTTGGAGCTTTACTTTCCGCTATTATGAGTACCACGAGCTCCGGACTTTTAGCTCCTGCTGCCATCATTTCTGAAAATATAATCAAACCTTATTTTGGCAAAAAGCTTAAAGACCGTGATTTTCTATGGATCCTCAGAATCAATATCGTAGTAGTAGCTGCTATAGCAGTATTGATGGCTACCTGGAAAGCGAATATATATGAGCTGGTGGCCGAAGCTAGTATTCTGTTACTGGTTTCACTATTTGTACCTTTGACGGCAGGGCTATATTGGAAACAATCATCTAAACTTGGAGCAATTTTGGCCATTGTGATGGGCATGTTTTCCTACCTTACACTCACCTTTATGGATCTACCTATTTATCCTCATGTGATAGCACTGGGAATAAGTGCAGGCGTCATGATCCTAGGTTCACTGTTATTACCTAATAAAAAGCTTAAAAAATATGTATCCAAAAATATATCTTAAAAAAGGAAAAGAAATTTCATTAAAAAGAAGGCATCACTGGGTGTTTTCCGGAGCAATTCAAGAGAAACCAGAGGATCTTAATAATGGTGACCTTGTAAAAGTTGTAAGCCATAAAGATGCATTCCTAGGCATAGGACATTTCCAAAACGGCTCTATTATGGTCAGGATGATCAGTTTTGATGAGGTAGAAATTAATACTGACTTTTGGAATGACATGATCCAAAAGGCTTATATCATGCGAAAACATATCGGTCTCACGGATAATGTTCATACTAATGTATATAGACTGGTACATGGTGAAGGTGATTTATTGCCTGGATTGATTATAGATTATTATAATGGAACTGCTGTAATCCAGACCCATACTATAGGGATGTTTAAGCATATAGAGGAAATTTCCATTGCCCTCAGAAACGTATATGGTGAAGTACTTAAGGCCGTTTATGATAAAAGTGCCGAAACGCTTTCCAAAAACCTGATTCAAACAGAAAACCGATTGATATATGGGGAGCCCCAGACTAACCTAGTATTGGAAAATGGCAGCAAATATGAAATAGATTGGGAAACAGGTCAAAAAACCGGGTTTTTTATTGATCAAAGGGAAAACCGTAAACTGTTTGGTGAGTACAGTAAAGGGAAAAAAGTGTTGAATACCTTCTGTTATTCGGGTGGCTTTTCAATAGCTGCATTGAATGAAGGCGCCAGAGAAGTACATTCTGTAGATATATCTGAAAAAGCTATAGTGCTTACAGATAAAAACGTTGATTTGAATTCTGATCATGGCGGAGTACATAAATCTGTAGTAGCAGATGTGGTAAAATATATCAGGGAAATTGATTTTGACTTTGATGTTATTGTACTCGATCCCCCTGCTTTTGCTAAGAATATAAAGAGCAGGCATAATGCAGTACAGGCTTATAAAAGATTAAATGCCGAGGCCCTTAAACACATTAAACCTGGAGGAATATTATTTACATTCAGCTGTTCACAGGTGGTGGATAAGCAATTGTTTAATAGTACAATAACTGCTTCAGCAATAGAAGTAGGGAGAAAAGTGAAAATCTTACACTACCTTTCTCAACCCGCTGACCATCCCATCAATATCTTTCACACCGAAACGGAATACCTTAAAGGATTGGTGCTTTATGTCGAATAGCATTTCAGGCATCTTCTTTTATAAATTTATAGGAGGAGATGCTTACATCTGATTTGTTTAAGGTCTCTTGAAGATCCTTATCATCTCTATAAATCCTTTTTTCAATTATCCTTTTTTCAACCTCAAATACTACCTTATCTTTTTGAAAAACCCATGGTGCTACACTTTTGTCTTCCAGGTGGGTTATAAAAGATTTTGAACCATCAGGTAAGTTTTCAAGGAAGTCCTTCTCCCCTTTTACCGGAATCTCGTGCTTACAGATTCTTAAAGAAAGCTCATCTGACCATTTCATCAATCGGTAATACATCTGTGATGCAGCTTCACTAAAAGGTAGATGCATTTGAAGTTTAGCCTGCAGGGCGTATTGGTTTTGTATTAAATCTTGAGCTTCTTCGAGGTCTTCATACAATTCTACCAAATGCTTAGATACCAACATGGCCACCCATCTCGATTTACATTCTGCTGTACTTACTACTCTTGCGGCCTGCTGTTCATCAAATCTGAATTCTGTGAAATCTTTTGGATAACCCATATCATTAATGTGAAAGTCCCCTTCCCATCCCCGTCTTCCATCATCATGGTCTGCTATGGCTACTAATGTTTCAAGCCAATAGTCTGCTGGGGGACGAAGAGTGGGATCAAGTTGCTCGGCTATTTTAGCTGCCAACATACCATGGGCCCTCTGGTATATTATTTCAAAATGGTCTTCAGCGATATTTACTATCATATAGATAAAAGTTAGGATTGATTTTAATGATCAAAAAATATGCACAGTTTTGGAATATGGAGGGTAATAGGTTAAATTATTGCCTTCTACAATAATATCTTTAAATGAATCCTCTTTTAGAACCTTATATTTCACCTTTTGGTATTCCACCATTTGAGATAATCCGCACCCATCATTTTAAACCTGCTCTTCAAGAGGGAATGGATCTGCAAAACAAAAAAGTAAACCAAATAGCTGAAAGTTTAGATCATCCCACCTTTGAGAATACCATCGAAACTTTTGAGGCATCAGGGAAGGTCTTGCAGAAGGTAAAAAATGTATTTTTTAATTATACCTTAGCTCTTACCGATGATGAATTGCAGGAAGTAGCAAAAGAGATGGCTCCTTTACTATCTCAGCATTGGGATAATATAAAGTTAAATGAAAAATTATTTGATAAAGTAAAAAGTGTCTGGGAACAAAGAGATTCACTTCAGCTGAATAAGGAAAAGTATATGCTTTTGAAGAATACCTATGATCTTTTTTTTAAAAATGGCGCTGCATTGACAGACAAGGATAAAAAAGAACTCAAGGAAATAAATGAAAAAATATCACTGTTATCATTAAAGTTTGGAAGGAATGTTTTGGCAGAAAATAATCGCTACCAACTGATAATCGAGAGAGAGTCAGATATGAGCGGATTACCTGAATCTTTTATTCAGCAGGCAAAAGTAACTGCCGATGAATGCGGCCTATCAGGAAAGTGGGTGTTTACGCTTCACCAGTCCAGTGTTATGTCCTTTCTGCAATATGCTGAAGACCGGGGATTACGCCGGGAAATATGGGAAGCATATCAAAATAGAGGTAATAATGAGGATACCTATGACAACAAGGATATTGTTATTGAAGTAGTCAACTTAAGGAGGAAGAAAGCCCAATTGTTAGGTTTTAATAATTTTGCAGCATTTGTTTTGGAAGATACCATGGCAGGATCAGAGGAGGAAGTTTACCGACTTTTAAATAAACTATGGTTGCCTGCAATTAAGCGAGCTGAATCAGAAAGAGCTGCCATGCAAAAATACATAGACCAACACCAGTATAATTATAAATTAGCACCTTGGGATTGGAGATTTTTTGCAGAGAAAATTAGGATAGAAAAATTTGATTTAGACATAAATGAACTTCTTCCATATTTCAGTTTAGAAGTGGTTATAGATGGTGTTTTTATGGTTACTGATCGTTTATACGGTCTAAAATTTGAGTTAATTACTCATGTTCCCGTATATCACCCAGATGTGATAGTCTATGATGTAAAAGAAAAAAACGGAGATCATATAGGCATCTTATTTATGGATTTCTATACTAGAAATACCAAACAGGGCGGTGCATGGATGACAAAATACCGTGCTCAGGAGTTAGATGGGGATAGAAGAGTACCACCAATTATTTCAATAGTCTGCAATTTTTCCAAGCCTTCAAAAGGTACACCCTTATTATTAAATTTGGAGGAAGTAGCCACATTGTTCCACGAATTTGGACACGCACTTCATGGCCTTCTTTCCAATGTTAGGTATCAAAGTTTGGCTGGCACTGCAGTACCAAGGGATTTTGTGGAACTGCCGTCGCAAATTATGGAAAACTGGGCAATGGACCCTGAGGTAATGCAAGATTATGCTATACATTTCAAAACAGGAAAGTCTATTCCTAAAGAACTTTTAGAAAAAATAAAAATAAGTCAGCTGCACGATCAGGGATTTGCCAATGCCGAATTTTTAGCAGCCGCCTTACTTGATTTGGCTTATCATTCTTTGGATAAAGATATCACAGGATCCATTATAGATTTCGAGGAAAAATTTTTAAAAAGTGTAGAATTAATAGAGGAAATTATTCCCAGATACAGGAGCACCTATTTTAATCATATATTTTCTGGAGGTTATGCTTCTCAATATTATTCCTATATATGGGCAGCTGTTTTAGATGCTGATGCCTACCAAAGTTTTAGGGTTTCTGGACTATATAATAAAGAGATTTCTGACGCCTTCAGAAAAAATATATTGGAAAAAGGCGGTAGCGAAGAAGCAATGGAAATG
>DATHVH010000246.1:0-7208 GCA_035461405.1 Anditalea sp. | reverse complement strand
GAGAGGCTATAGCCACCGAGGATAAAGGGTTCATAAAAGATTCCATGGAAGGTGCCAATGAAGCAGATGTAGCTTCACTGCTTGATGAACTCGATCAGGATGAGGCGCTTTATGTGCTTAGGGCATTGGACCAAGAATTGGCTGCTGATATTTTGATTGAATTGGATGAAGATGATCAGTTTAAGATCATTACCAATATGGAGCACCATGAGTTGGCTGGTCTTGTGGATCGGATGGATTCTGATGACGCTGCAGATTTGCTGAATCAACTTACAGTCAATGAGAGGGAAGATGTAATAAGTCATCTCCAAGAAAAAGAGAAATCAGCACATATCCTAGATCTTCTCCGCTATGATGAGGATAGCGCTGGGGGTCTTATGGCCAAGGAATTTATTAAGGCTAATAGAAACTGGACAGTAGTACAGACGATAAATGAAATCCGCCGGCAGGCGGAGAATGTGGAAAAAATTTATTCTATATACGTAGTAGATAACAAAGAAAGGCTACAGGGAAGAGTGTCTCTGAAAAAAATGATCCTTGCATCTGCCGATACAAAAATAGCAGATATCTGTGAAGAGGATGTCATCTCAGTGCCCACCTATATGGACCAGGAGGAAGTCGCTGAAATCATGAGGCGATATGATCTGGAATCTGTACCGGTAGTCAATATTAAGAATAAACTTGTGGGAAGGATTACAGTCGATGATATCTTAGATGTAATCAGGGAGCAGTCAGAAGAAGATATTCAGGCTATGACCGGTATAGCGGGGGATGTGGAAGAATCTGACAGTATTTTCCGCATTTCAAAAGCTAGGCTTCCATGGTTGCTGATTGGGGTGGTCGGAGGATTGATGGGTTCCCAGATCATAGATTTTTTTGAAGATGGGCTTCAGGCATATGTAGCATTGGCTGCTTTTATCCCGTTAGTTGCGGCTACTGGTGGCAATGTTGGTATACAATCTTCCTCTTTGGTAGTTCAGACATTGGCGGCTAAGTCTATATTTGCTGATACCCCTTGGCAGCGATTTTTCAAAGGATTAATGATTGCTATTGTCAACGGAATAGTACTTGGAGTCTTCGTGTTTTTGGTAATCGCTTTTATATTTGGATATGAACATATTCTGGGGGTGACTATAGGTTTTTCTATGTTCTGTGTCGTTTTGATGGCTTCCTTTATGGGTACTGTGACACCACTTATCCTAAACCGAATGGGTGTAAATCCTGCTGTGGCCTCAGGTCCATTTATTACTACAGCAAATGATCTATTGGGCCTTGCCATTTATTTTGGGGTGGCTGTTTGGTTTTTGGACCTGTAGGGATGTTGGATGACCGATGCCTGATGTCCGATGTTGGTGACAATACTTCTTTATTCATTATTCAGCATTCGAACTTCTTTTATTTAAAATAGTCTAGAATGATGAATATCGAATAATGAAGTCAAATCTGTCCTATTATGATATGACTTTTGAATTAAAGCAGAAGCTTTGTTTATTGGAAATTGATAATTGCCTATTGATTATTAAACAATGAAAATTGACTTATGAAAATCCTGATCATAGACGAAATGCATGAGAGTATTGTTCCGCTTTTAGAAGAGGCTGGCCATGAAGTGCATTATCGTCCAGAGATAGAGAAGAAAGAGATTTTGGAAATAGTGGGTAACTATGAAGGGCTAATCATCAGGTCTAAGACTCCCATGGACAAATCCTTATTGGACAAGGCTATTAATCTTAAATTCATAGGAAGAGCGGGTGCTGGTCTGGATAATATTGATGTTGAATATTTAGAAGAGAAAAGTATCCATCTCTTTCATGCACCGGAAGGCAACCGGGATGCTGTAGGAGAACATGCGGTAGGAATGCTATTATCCTTATTTAATCATTTAAGTCGGGCAGACCAGCAAGTTAGAAAAGGCATTTGGAGAAGAGAAGAAAATAGAGGTGAGGAGCTTGCCGGTAAAACTGTAGGGATCATCGGGTATGGAAACATGGGCCAGGCATTTGCGAGAAGGCTTAGTGGTTTTGAAGTGGAGGTGTTAGCCTATGATAAATATAGGAATGATTATTCGGATATATACGCTAAAGAATCCTCTTGGGAGGAAATATTTGAGAAGGCGGACATTCTCAGTATACACGTGCCACTCACCTCCGAAACCAGAGGATTTATAGATACGCCAACCTTAGCCAAATTCAAGAAGCCAATATATTTTATTAACACTGCAAGAGGGGAGGTAATCACATTTGATACGCTAAATGAAGCCTTACAGGAAAAAGTATTTAAAGGGGCAGTGCTTGATGTTTTAGAAAATGAAAAATTCAGCCAAATGACTCAAGCACAAAGGCTTTCATTTGATAAATTGGCTGAAAGGGAAAATGTTCTGTTTTCTCCCCATGTGGCAGGATGGACTTTTCAGTCTTATGAGAAGATCAATAAGGTGCTGGTAGAAAAAATCGCTATGATGCCTAAATAGTATACTTTTAGAAAAAATGTGGTTTGAAAAATTTTAACTATATAAGTATTAATTTAATCTTAATTGGTGTTAGGTGTCTGTTTTTTTAAAGAATAGTAATCCACAAAAGACACATAAGAATACAATAGGTTTTTTGGGGTTATTCTAAAGAATTCGAGGTGATTTTAGGTGCTTAAAATTACGTGTGAATAATTAAACCTTATAGGACAAATAAGGGCATATTTTTTTATTTCATTTAAATGCTTTTTGATTGTCTTTAGTGGTCAAAATCATTTTTTAATTTAAAGTCTATAATTTATTTTAAGGATAAAGTATATTTAAATCTAAATTTAATATACTATGAAAGCCTCTTCCATAATTTTATTGTTGCCGTTATTTATTTTTAGCAATTTATTCTCTTTACATACTGCACAAGCACAAAATCAGGCATTACAAAAAACTATTCGGGCTACAAATATTCAGCATACTTTAATGACGCGGCCAGATTTGACTGGAGGGAACATGATTTATGGAATTCCTGATGCACCAAAGCAATTGTTGGGGAATTACTATCTGGACACCAAATGGAATAAGTCTACGCTGATGCTCTATAAAAATGAAGAGATTCTATTGGACCAATGGGTAAGGTATAATATTGCCAGTAATCAGTTTGAAGTTCTATGTCATGAATCTGATATAGTGAGAACCATACCTGGTCTTAGAGTCCAGAATTTTGTATGGATAGATTCCCTACACCAAGTACCAAGATTTTTTATCAATGGTATGGACCTGAAGGAAAACGGTTCACCCATATCCGGATTTTACGAAGTGCTGGTAGATGGTGAACTTAGCTTAGTGAGGCGAACCATAGCCACTATCAAAAAATCTAATTATAACACAGCTTTAATGTTAGGCAATAAAGATGACGAGATCAAAAAGCGGGATTCCTATTATTATATTCAGGATGATCAAGTTATGGGAGTGCCAAAATCACAAAAGAAGCTGTTAAAACTTTTTGAAGAAGATAAGCAAAAAGATGTAGCTCAATATATAGAGGATAATGATCCTAATTTGAAAGAAGTAAGTGGACTATATATGGTCTTCAGCTATTATAACAGTTTGTTTCCCAGCTATGAACCGTATTCTCCTATAGAGTGAATTATTTTCAAATCAATTTGAAAACATATTGGGTCTGACCATTTATAAATTTGTAATGTGATTTCTATAGCGTATGTATTATATTACTGCTATTATCAGAAGTCTGACACCCTGTATTTTCATGATATGAAGCGAATTCTAACTTTAATAATAGTCCTTAGTTGTTTTAATCTTTTTGCACAAACCACTCAGAAGCCAGTCCTTCATGGTAAAAATTGGATGGCTATCACCGGTAAACCTTTAGCGGCTACCGCCGGAGCCATGACTTTTCAAAAAGGTGGCAATGCTGTCGATGCCGCTTGTGCTATGTTGGCCGCTACCTGTACCATGTGGGATGTACTGAGCTGGGGAGGGGAGACGCAGGCATTAATCTACCACCCAGGGCAGAAGAAAGTCTTTGCCATCAATGCTATGGGAGTAGCGCCTTCAGGAGCTACGGTGGATTATTTTAAGGGCAATGATATGGAGTATCCACCGGCATTCGGTCCATTGGCCGCTACTACACCGGGGACCTTTGGGGGCATCATCACCATGCTGGCAGAGTATGGCACCATGAGTCTAAAAGATGTGTTGGCTCCGGCCATGGAGATGGCAAAAGGCTATCCGATAGAAGCCCAGACAGCCAACCAGATCGAGAGCAATAAAGACAAAATCAAAGAATGGCCCTATTCCAAAGCTGTTTTCCTTCCGCACCTGGGAGAGGAGAGAGAGGCGCCAAATGCTGGGGAAATATTTGTACAGGAAGACCTTTATCAAACATTGCAAAAGCTGGTAGATACAGAACAGGAAGCGTTGGCTGCCGGAAAGAGCAGGAAAGAAGCACTTCAGTTGGCTTATGACCGATTTTATACCGGAGATATTGCAGAAGAAATAGTGCGGAGTGTAAAGGAGCAGGGCGGCCTGTTTGAGATGCAGGACCTGGCTGATTGGCAGGTGAAAATCGAACAACCCACACAGGTAAATTATAAAGGAATAGATGTATACAAGATGCAGGAGTGGACACAGGGACCGGCACTTTTGCAGTCGCTAAATATCCTTGAGAATTTTGATTTGAAGGCGATGGGTTATAATTCTGCCAATTATATTAATACGATCTACCAGGCTATGAGCCTGGCCTTTGCCGACAGAGACTTTTACTATGGTGATCCCGCATTCCAGCCACAGAGTCCTATGCAAGGATTGCTATCCAAAGAATATGCAAAAGAAAGAGCCAAATTGATCAAAGAAAACAACGTGGAAGACATCGGTCCCGGAGATCCTTATCCATTCCAGGGAGGTACCAATCCCTTTAAAAATCTTTTGGAGAAAAGAAATGAGATGTTGGGTTACAATCAGCCAGATCTACCTATTACTGGAGTGGACGATCCTTTTCTACAGGAATTTTTACTCGGTACCACCACCGTTCAGGCCGCTGATGCTGAGGGCTGGGTGGTGTCCATTACACCGAGTGGAGGCTGGGTTCCGGCAGTGATTGCCGGAAGCACCGGTATAGGGCTTAGTCAGCGGATGCAGAGTTTTGTGCTGGATGAGAAACTGAACCCTTTCAATGTGCTCGAGCCTGGCAAAAGACCAAGGGTCACCCTTACGCCAAGTATGGCCCTGAAAGATGGAAGACCATTCCTTTCTTTTGCCGTTCAGGGTGGCGATACACAAGACCAGAATCTACTTCAGTTCTTTCTGAATGTGGTGGAGTTTGACATGAACGTGCAGCAAGCAGCTGAAGCAGCCAATATCAACAGCTACCAGATGCAGTCTTCTTTTGGCGCCCACGAAAGCAAGCCGGGGGCGATAACCTTACAGGAAAACACCCCGCCATGGGTTAGGGCTGAATTAAAGAAAAGAGGTTATAAGATGGATTTTCAGGAAAGGACCAGCGGTCCGATCAATGCCATCTGGTTTGACTGGAAGCACGGCACCTTTTGGGGAGGCAGTAGTAATCATGGGGAGGATTACGGAATTGGGTGGTGATTTTTAAAACTTCTTCATTCATCATTCGGAATTCGATATTCTTTATTTGTTTAAAGGGTTGAAGGTTAAATGAGTTTACGGTTTAAAAAATTCATCATTCCTTATTCGTGTCTTTTTTAGTCAATTATAATTATACTAACTCAATAATATTTACGCTTCAGCAACATAGGTGTTTGATATGAAATTATAAAAACTATGTAAGTATCAGACCTTAAACACGGATCATAGAGAAAATATCAGCCATAAGTGATGAATCCATTTTAGAAGAGATTTCAAGATTTGTAGGTGAATAATGGAAGACGTCTACAAGTTAAATCTATTAGAACGGGAAGCAGTGGAAAAAGGGTTGAAGGATGTGTTATATGGAAGGTTTTATATATCTCAAGAAACCGATAATATGATCCAAATGTGGCTAAATTAAAAAAATTAATCAATATGGGAGTTGTAGCGAACAATAATTATACTATGCATGTAAATACTCCCATGATATCTCATAACCGGTTTATAATGAGGAGTTATTATTTTTTAAACTATTTTTTAAAAAATATAACTAATTCCTTGTTTGTTCCTTTCTTTCTTTCTTTCTTGTTAGAGGTTTTATTTAGTGGCCACTTTTTAAACCATTTATAATACTTTATTTACTAAACTTTTATAATAATGAAAAAGAACTTTTTATCATCATTGTCACTTGCTTTTTTGGGTGCAAATCTTGCCACGGCTGGTCTTTATATACTAGAAGATGAAACCTGTGTTCCAGTTAATTTGTCGTGTGGTCACTCTATTTTTGCGGTGACTCTTTAGATGATGTCATAGATCAAGCATTGGATGCAGATGCAGTGTTCTGTCCTTAATTAAATATAGGTATTAATTAATCAACTGCATGCTGTACAATTAAACATTCAGCATGCAGTTTTACCATTTATAAAATTATGAAAGTTATATTTTCCTTAAGTCTTATTATATGCATTGCTTTTACTTTTCCATACAATGAAGAGGTTTCAGATTATGCTTTTTTTTATGAAATCGATTTTTCTTCTGATTCATTAAACCCCGAAGATAAAAGTAAGGATTTGATGGTGCTGTTTACTGTAAATGGTAAATCTAGATTTCAAAGTTATTATGGATTTCAACGTGATTCTTTGGCAGAAATAGCTAAAGATCAGGGAATGAGTGTTAATGATGTTATTCCTTTCGTTAATCAAATTCAAAAGCCTCAATTTTACTACATAATTACTAAAGACTGGAATAAAAACAGTTATAAATATGTAGACAGGGTCTACCCTGATTATTTAATTTTTGAGGATCAATTGGCAAAGATAGAATGGACGATAGAAAATGAATTTGACGAGCATATGGGATTCAAAACTCAAAAAGCAATTACTTCTTATGGAGGACGGGATTATGAAGCGTGGTTTGCTGAGGAAATTCCTATTAACGATGGTCCTTATATTTTTGGAAATCTTCCAGGCTTGATCGTTAAATTAAAAGATACCCGTAATCATTATAATTTTAAATTGACCAAAGTGGAAAATAAGTCAGTTAATGTGGACTATGTTACTCACAGAAAAACCATCACTTCCACTAAATCACAATTTCATAAGGCCCAGCATGATTTTAATGCTAACGTAGTGGG
>DATHVH010000245.1:0-4892 GCA_035461405.1 Anditalea sp. | reverse complement strand
TGGAGTCTAAGGTTTTTGTATTTGGTTGCGAAAATCTTCAAAAAATGGCCAAAGACATATCTATGGAAGGGAGAGGTGAGTCCGACTGAAGAAGGGATGAAGATGGAATCGAAGTGGGAGAGGGTATGAATTACTGCCGCTGTTCGATATTTATCCATAATAGTAATCGGTATCTTAACCGCTATTCGAATTATGGATAGCTATCAGGATCGAACCCAGATGACGAAACTTGAGAACCCAGAAGTATATAAAATATCACTAAGTCCAATTTGAAAATCATCAACCCACCAATTACCTCCTCTCTATCCTTACCTCCACCTTTCGGTCATTTTCATTGGCACTGCGACTGGCGCCACGTACTATCTGCCCGCCGACCTCTGATTCGATCTGGGTGGGAGGTACGCCATATGATTTTATGAGTACATTTTTCACTTCTTCAATTCTGGATTCGATAAGCTTTAAGTTATATGCTACATTGCCGGTATTATCCGCAAATCCTCGGAGGTAAAGTTTGTAATCTTCATTGTCCTTAACAAAATCCACTAATGAGGCTAACTTTTTCATTTCCTCCATAGCTGGCTGCACTTGATTTACTTCAAAGAAGACTTCAACTTTTGATTTTAGTAATCTGAATTCTGGATCCTCTATCAATAAAGAATCTGCGATTTCTACAGACTCTGTAGGTTTCACCACTTCCTCTTCTTCTTCAGGTAGCTCTTGGGGTATTTCCTCCTCCGCAGTAGAGGTGAGTGAAATCCCAAAAAATGCCAAATTTATAGATTGACCCAACAGTCTTAAACTTTCCCTAATTTCTTCTCCCATTTCAATAGTTTCTTCATCTGAAATTTCTTGATCTGGGGAAGCTGAGGGTACTACATTTCTGCTTCGGAATAATCCAATAAATGGTAATGCTCGCGGAGACCGGTCCCGTACCCGTTTATTGGGATCCTCAACGGGAGAAGTATATGTAGGTGTACTTTGTCTATCTCTAGGAACTACAGTTCTACTTGGTTGAGTAGTTGTTCCTCTTGGTGCTATATAGACTGTTTCAGCAGGTTGTTGTCTTAGGGTTTGTTGCTGAGCCTGAAGCCTTCGGTTTTCTAATTCCATATTCCTGAGTCTCTGTTCGAGTTGTTGCGTATAGGCTGCTCTTTGTTGCTCTTGATCTCTTTGAGTGGTTTGTTCAGGTGGTGATGCAGGGACCATTTGATTAGTTTGACCTATCGCTTCATCAGATGAAGACCGAAGTGTTTGTGGGGGAAGAGAAGTGGTATCACTACGGGTTGATATGTCATCCTGCTCTAATAGCGATGGAGTTAACTCTTCATCCTGCCTCCATAATATACGGTCCAGACCTCTCGGTAAACTATAGGTACTAGGCTGCATTCTATAATTTTCTTTTAAATCCTGCAAACTGTCAATTTCTGATCTTATCTCACCTTCTCTCCTTTGGATGCTGTCTAAGCGATATCTTATATCTATCCGATTTTTCAGGGCTACGTTTAGTAGGCTATCTTTAAAACTAGGTGCCAAAACTGTATCCTGTCTCAATAGGTTTGATTCTCTGATGATTTCATTCTGCATATTCTGCAGATCCTGACTTTGTAGTCTCCCTGAAAGAATTAAATTTTCTCTGTTTTGGATCTTTTGTTCCCAATCCAATATTTGGGATCTATAGGCCAGTGAGTCCATTCCCTGATCGGGTACTATTTGTATGTTATTAAAATAAGTATATGAATTTCCAGTGGGAATCTGGGTTTGTCTTTCCGCTGGGGCATCAATCTCATCGATTTGTTCAGTAGACTCTGTAGGTTGTGTTGTTCTGGTAGAGGTGATTGTATAGTCTGGATAGAAAGTACTTACTTTTGGAGCACGAAATGTTTTTTTAGTAGCTCCAAAATTATATTTCAGACCTATGCCATGATATATGATCCAATCATTAGGATTATTAGGATCACCTCTTTGAGCGTCAGGAAGACTAACCACATTAGTACCGGGACGTGCAGCATACTCCTGAAAGTTATTATCATAGGTATCTCTATAGGGCCCACTCACATCATCCAGGTAATCTGTAAAAGCATGTATAAAATCACTTTGTACAAATAATTCCATTCTCGTACCTAATCTAAATCTTAAACCAAGGCCGAAATTAGCATAAAATACTCCAGTTGAATAGCCGTCTGGTCTTTCTGTCCTGAGACGGGTAAGGTTCGTTTCATATACCCCATCATTAATTTTTTCAGGGCTGGAATAATTATACATACCCCCTACATCATTTAAAAGATCTCCTCTGACATCAAAATCAAGAAAGCCTCCTCCAATAGTTAAATATGGAGCGATAAATGAATTGGCAGGAAGTAAAATGCCATTGTCAGTATTAAAGACAAAGGAAAGCCCCATATCCCTACTCACATTTTGGAAATTAAGAGCCCTCTCAAAATTTGGATTATTTAGCATAAGTGTCCCATCTCTTCGAATGTATCTGTCACTCATGCCATAGGTATACTGGCCATAACTGAACATAATGCCCAATGATGGACTGAGCTTTTTTTCAACAGATATTTTATAGGACAATTCATCAACGTAATATGGATTGTAATAAAATAGATGATGGATGGCATCCCAGTTCGAAAGTCCTTGCAATCTATGAGGAGTCAAGTCCCCATAATAGTTAGAATATCCCCCACTGATTCCTACCCTCCAATCATATCCTTTTTGCTGAGCTATAGTCAAGGTAGATGTGAGGAAGAGGCTACTTAATACGATTAGTAGTAGTTTTTTCATCCTTTACCTCCTGTTATTTAATCCTAACCAAAGGTTAAGCTCTAAGCTTATTCCTGCATATGGCTGAATATAATTGGTAGTATTACTAGTGACAGCATCCTCAAAATTTACGAGCACGGCGCCTGCATTGAGCCGGAAGATTCTGAAAATTTTGTATCCCAGTCCTGCATAAATTGGTAGGCCTATTAGGGGGCCTGTTATCCTATCTCCTTGGCTTGAATTGAAATTTTGTAAAAATACGCCGGTGGAAAAGGATGCATTTCCAAGAACTTTTTGAAATACTCTATTTCCTAAAGGAAGTGAAAGTCCCACGTAAGGTCCATTAAAATATTCCGTATTAGGTAAAGATTGCTGAATTGCGAAAGCCCCATATCCAAAATTAAGTGGTAATGTACTGGGCTTATCCTCGGTTGGATATCCCTGCACTGTTCTGATATCCACCAGAGCCATTAGGCTTCTGGTTAGGTATTGATCGGCTTCCTGCTGTACTGTTGCTACCAATTCATCCACGTACTGCAGTGCATATACCGCTCTCTCATTATCTTCAGGATTTCTTCGCAGAATATTAAATCTTGCCCTGTTTAATCTCATCCTATTTTTTTGTGCCAATTTCTGCCGAACTACATCACTAAATCCTGAAAATTCTCTCCCTAGAAAATGTCTATAATCATCCAATCCACTATTTAATATTGCATTCATTTCATTGATCATTACCTGATCTGATTTTACAGAGCGGATACCTCTTCGACTTATTTCCATGCTGGATCTGATATAGGATTCCAGATTATTATTTATTGCTTCCCTGACCGTTTCCATCTGATCTATTTCTGCTTTCTGATAATAAGAAAATTCGAAATCGTATCTTTCATTGCTTCTCAAAGGATCTGCTATGAAGAGTTCGTAATTACTTACTGGAAAATCAAAAGGTACTTTCCAAGTATATTCAAATCCCTGTGAAGGATTTCTTCCAGACCTATATACCTTAACTTTTACATATTCTACATTGGTAGGAATTCTTCCTTGTATATAAAACGGCTCTTCAGACGGGACGGGGTTGCGCTCATTTAATTCGTTGGACACAACATTATAATTCACATATTTAATTTGGGCATATGTAAATGGAATGGCGGAAAATACGATTAAAAAAAAGGTAAATAATTTTTTCATAGTGTTGGTTTGATGTAGAAAGACTAGGAGATGATAGTAGTAGTATTAATTCTAAAATTATAAAATAGAGGAATCTTTTGCTTCACTATTGTATTCCTATATTCTAACCTATATGATAATAAATTGATTATATAAAGTTAGCTTATAATCAACATTATAGTATGATAATTGTTTTTTGTACAAGTAGCTCACCTATTTTTCGTAGTTTTAATTAATTGGTAGAGCTAATCGCTGATTTTCTTAATAGAGAAAACTTTTAATCAAATTTTAATAGTTCTTTCTTTATTATTTGATTAAGAGAGAATATCATTTTAACTATATTTTATGAAAAAAGAACTCCATAAATTTCACCCTTTAGCACATCCTGATGAGAAAGAATTTTTTGCCGGACCCCAGACACGGATTAAAAATCTAAAATTTGTATGGAAGGTTACTCGGGAATTTATTAAAGGATTGCGCATGCTTCATTTTGTAGGACCATGCGTTACAGTTTTTGGATCTGCACGATTTGAAGAGAAAGATGAATTTTATAAATTAGGAGTGCATGTGGGAGAAACCGTCAGTAAGATGGGTTTTACCGTAATGACTGGAGGAGGGCCCGGAATAATGGAGGCAGCTAATCGAGGGGCAAAAAATGTGGGAGGCAAATCTGTAGGTTGTAATATAATATTGCCTTTTGAGCAGTTTCAAAATCCATATCTGGATAGATTTATGGATTTTAAATACTTCTTTGTAAGAAAGGTACTTTTATCCAAATACAGTTATGCTTTTGTAGTACTTCCAGGTGGCTTTGGTACTTTGGATGAATTCTTTGAAGCTTTGACGCTTATTCAGACCAGAGTCATGCGGTCTTTTCCCGTGGTTCTGATGTGCACAGATTTCCACCGACACATTTATGACCATATTAAATTTATGGCTGAGTATGGTACAATAAACAAAGA
>DATHVH010000244.1:0-7980 GCA_035461405.1 Anditalea sp. | reverse complement strand
TTATTCCTCCTATCGACGAATGGATGAGCGGGGGATTGAGTGCCGGAGGAATTAGGGAAGTTAAAATTGAGGATTTACTGTCTCGGGATTCAATTTCACTGGATAATACTCATGTAAGTGAAGATCTTGCAGGTAAAGTGGTATTGGTCACTGGAGCTGGAGGTTCTATAGGCAGTGAAATAGCAAAGCAGGTAGCTCATTATAATCCTAAACTTTTGATTATGCTGGACCAAGCTGAGTCAGCTTTGTATGAAGTTAATCATGAAATAGAATCTCTAAATCTTAATTGTGACATTATAGCAGTTCTTGCTGATATAAGAAAAATTAAAAATTTAACTGATATTTTTAATAAGTATCGTCCACAGATAGTATTCCATGCTGCTGCTTATAAACATGTGCCTATGATGGAAGCTTATCCGGAAGAGGCTATTAAATGTAATGTTTTAGGAACTCGTAACCTGGCTGATCTTTCTGTAGAATTTAAAGCTGAGAAATTTGTGATGATTAGTACGGATAAGGCCGTTAATCCTACCAATGTAATGGGTGCCTCTAAGAGGATAGCAGAAATGTATGTCCAGTCTCTAAACGACTTTATTAGTGGCTTGGGAAAATCCAGTACTAAGTTTATTACTACCAGATTTGGAAATGTTCTTGGATCAAATGGCTCGGTAATTCCATTGTTTAAAAGACAGATTGAGAAGGGTGGACCTGTTACTGTTACCCATCCTGATATCACCAGATATTTTATGACCATACCAGAAGCTTGTCAACTTGTACTAGAAGCAGGTGTAATGGGCAAGGGTGGAGAAATATTTGTTTTCGATATGGGAGAGCCAGTTAAAATAGTAGATCTTGCCAGGAAGATGATTCAGTTAAGCGGTAAGAAAGTAGATCAGGATATCAAGATTACCTTCTCAGGATTACGTCAAGGTGAAAAACTATACGAAGAATTACTAAACGACGAAGAGCAAGTACAGGATACTCATCATCCTAAAATCATGATAGCCAAAGTATCTAAGGTTACTTTTGAAGAGATTAACGAGCATCTTGAACAATTTAAAAATCTGCTGAATAAAAATTCAGATGTATCACTGGTAAGCCACATGAAAACAATTGTGCCGGAATTTATCAGTAATTCATCTAGATTTAATTATCTAGATAAACCAAAAGAAGAAATCACTCAATAAAAAAAAGAGGCCATTTGGCCTCTTTTTTTTATTGAGAAAGAATCTTTGCTATTCTAAAGTCGTCTTCATCTACCTCTTTATCATCTACTATTGCTTTTTTAATAGGTGTGTAGACTATTTTATTATTTATTATGCCGACCATAACGTCAGCTTTCCCGTTTATCAAGCCTTCTACAGCAGCTACACCCAGTTTACTGGCCAGTGTCCTGTCAAAAGAGGTAGGGGACCCACCGCGCTGTAAGTGGCCTAATATGGTCACCCTGATATCATAATTAGGAAGGTATTTTTTCACCTTCTTAGATATTTCAAGTGCACCTCCACTTTTTCCGCCTTCAGCTACAATTACTATATTCGACTGTTTTTTAGCTTTCGCCCTAGATTTTAATCTTTCTATCAATGTTTCTACGGGCATCTTTCGTTCTGGTATCAAAGTAGCTGCCGCACCGCTTCCTATGCCTGCACTTACTGCTATAAAACCTGCATCCCTTCCCATTACCTCGACGAAAAACAATCTATCGTGTGAGACTGCGGTATCTCGAATTTTATCTATAGCCTGAATGGCTGTGTTACAGGCAGTATCATAACCGATAGTACTATCAGTTCCTGATAGATCATTGTCTATTGTTCCAGGTATGCCTATGGAAGGAATTCCAAATTCTTTATAGAAGAGGTGAGCACCAGTGAGTGAACCATCTCCTCCGATGACTACCAACGCATTTATTTTATGTGCAACCAGGTTATCATAAGCTTTTTTTCTACCCTCAGGAGTCCGGAATTCCGCACTTCTAGCAGATTTGAGGAAAGTACCTCCCCTTTCTAAAATATAACCGACATTAATATTTTCAAGTTTTTTAATGTCATTCTGGATCATCCCTTCATAGCCGCGATAAATGCCAAAGACTTCTAGATTGTAAAATTTGGCAGATCTTACTACAGCTCTGATGGCTGCATTCATACCAGGTGCATCTCCTCCTGAAGTAAAAACTCCGATTCTGGTAATTGGATTATTGCTCATGAGGTGATGTTGTTGTAATTTGTTGTATCATTAATTCTGCAGATGCAAGATTTGTGGCCAATGGAATATGATGAACATCACAAATTCTCATAAGCATCTGCACATCTGGTTCGTGGGGATGTTTGGCAAGTGGATCTCTAAAAAAGATTACTATGTCCAATTCTTTTTGAGCAGCCATAGCAGCTATTTGTGCATCCCCACCAAGTGGGCCTGAAAGAAGTTTCTGAACTTTAAATCCTGCTTTTTCTATATGTAAACCGGTTGTACCAGTAGCTACTAATTCTATATTATTTCCCTGAAGTTTTTCCTTATAGCCGCTAAGAAAATGAACCATGTCGGCCTTTTTGCCATCATGTGCGATTAATGCAATTTTCATAAATAAATTTCATCTAATAGGTTTGAATGCTAAAGTTATAAAATTACTAATAGGTATTGCAAATACTCCCAATGAATATAAAGTGATTTTTTTAAGTAATCGATTGTAATTTCCAGCCAGCGAAGTTATTATCTGTTATTTTTGTTTCATTATTTAAATACCAAATAATTTACTCCTAGTAATCAAACGGGATCTACATCTACTATAAACCTTACAGACTTAAATTGTTTAGCAGCGCCTAATTCCTCGAGCACTAATTTAAGATGTTCTTTAAAAATAGGTTGGGCTTGTCCACTTTTATCCAACTTTATCAGGAGCTCAAAAATATATTGATTTTTAATTTTTCCAATAAGCCCTTTTTCTGGACCTAGCACTATTTTCTTAACTGGTATTTCCTGTAAAAGATTCTTCAGATGAATAGCTGCTTGTTCTGCTGTCTTAAAATCTTTATGCTTAGTTATCACTTTAATATTTTTAACCAATGGAGGATAAAAAAACTGTTGCCTTTCACCCATTTCCTGTAAGTAAAAATTTCTATAATCTCCAGTAAATATAGATTCAAAGATAGGGTGTTGAGGTTTTCTACTTTGAATTATGACACTTCCCATTTTTTCCCTTCTTCCAGCTCTTCCTGCTACTTGGGTGATTTGCTGAAAGGCCCGCTCTCCTGATCTAAAATCAGGGTAATAGAGAATGCGGTCTGCATCTATAATTCCTACGACTGTCACATTACCAAAGTCCAAACCTTTGGTAATCATTTGAGTACCTACCAAAATATCTACATTGCCGGCCCCGAAATTTTCTAAAAGATTTTGGTATCCATATTTACTTCTGGTAGTATCCAGATCCATTCTAGCTATACGTGCTTCTGGAAAAAGGAGAGCTAAATTTTCTTCAATTCTTTCCGTCCCTTGACCTACAGTAGTTAAATTGGAACTGCCACAGGCAGGGCAGGAGGTAGGCACCTTTTGTTTAAAGCCACAGTAATGGCAACGCATTTCTTCCCCAAACTGATGATAGGTCAGGCTCACATCACAGTGATCGCATTCAGGTATCCAAGAGCAATCTTCACAATTTATATATGGCGCATATCCTCTCCTGTTTTGGAATATTAGAATCTGTTCCTGTTTATTTAATGCTTCTTGTATTTTTTCTCTCAAAACTCTTGTAGTGTCTAATTTTAAGAGATTTTTCTTTTTATCTACAAGAATATCTGCTAGAAAAAAATTAGGTAACTCAGCTTCGCCATAACGGAGATTGAGTTCTACCAAACCATATTTTTTTTGTCTGGCGTTATAATAGGATTCAAATGATGGTGTAGCACTACCGAGAAGTACTTTAGCCTGATGTAAATAGGCTAACATTATAGCAGTGTCCCTTGCATGATACCGAGGTGCTGGATCATGCTGTTTATAGCTGGTCTCATGTTCTTCATCAATAATGATCAGTCCCAAGCTGTCAAATGGCAAAAACACCGCTGACCTTACGCCTACTACAAATTGAAATTTACCTTGAATAACCCCCTGCCAAACTTCCACCCGTTCATTGTCAGAATATTTGGAATGGAATACACCCATATTATTTCCAAATACTTTTTGGAGCCTGTTTACTATTTGTGTGGTAAGGGCTATCTCGGGGAGCAATAGTAGGACCTGTGATCCGCTCGCTAATACTTCTTGTATTAATTTGATATATATCTCCGTTTTACCGCTACCCGTAACCCCATGTAAGAGCACAGTTTGTTTATCCTTATAAGCGTCTTTTATTTTATTTAAAGAATCGTTCTGAATAGGGGATAACTTGAGCTTATCCTTATCGACTTCAATATTTTCAAATCTGCTGATAATTTTGGTAAATTCTTCAAAAATGCCATTTTTGATAAGGGTTCTAAGAGAACTAGAAGAAATCCCACTATCCATCAAGTATTTTTTATCCAATCCTTCTTTATTCAAATCCTGTTTTTGATATACGGGTACTTGCTGAAGATACTTTAGAATTATTTCTTCCTGCTTTGGCTTTGATTCAAGCTTTTTAAATAATTCTTCTAATTGTGTCTTATCAGCTATAAAAAGATTTGACAGTCTGATCCGGGTTTCAATTTTTGGCGTATATTTTTCTTTTAGCTGTTCAAAAACTAACACCATATCTTTGGCTACCAGGCTTTTGATAATAGGATGGGCAGTCTTTACATTAAGTATTTTACTGCATTCCTCAAATGTTAACTCATCATTGGTTTCCAGCTGGTCTAAGATGATTCTTTCTCTATCATCTATTGGATAATTATATTCTTCTTCGCTAAAATTTGGATTAAGCTGCAACCTGCTTTCACTGTTTAGTTTCAGCCCACTGGGAAGTGCAGCGTTCATTACCTCGCCTATATGGCAGCAATAATAGTCTGCTAACCACTGCCAGAACTTTATCTGAAGCGGATTTACCATAGGTTGATCATCGAGAATTTCTAATATGGGTTTTGCTTCATATTCTTTTGGAGGCTTTTGGTGTATCTTGCCAATTATGCCTGTGAGGATCTTACGCTTTCCAAACTGTACTATTACCCTAAAACCAATTCCCACTACCGGTTCCATTTCACGCGGCACCAAATAAGTAAACATCCATGGAATAGGTACTGGCAATATTATATCCGCAAAAAGAGGAGGGCTATTTTTATCTTTTAAAGAATTTCCAAATAAATCTTCCACTATGGTAAAGCTGTTTTGAGTAAGTAAGGATTAAAAATACAATTTGTGAGGAGCTAATATTTTATAGGAAGCATAATTTCATTCACCCCAATGGAGTTTGATAATATTGACATCCCTATGGGATTTTAGTATAATTAAATTCAATCATAATTTTGATTTTTGGTAATATTAATGATAGGATTTTTTTCACATCTGTTCTCTTTTCATCTGCGCCATAATAATCTCAAGCTCAGAGCCAAAGTTTAAGTAACTGGGCATTTCTTCAATTTTCCTCACTAATTTATACAAAAAGTTTTGATGGGCTTCGGCACTTGGATTAAATGGTTTGTGGTGTGTGGACTTTATTATTTCAATGATTTTTTTATCCATTAGCCTATCTTCTTCACCTATATGCGCCTCTTCAAACTTCTCATATATATAATTTTCAGCCTGTTCGGTTGGGTGAATCATATCTTCTTTATAAAAACGATAATCCCGTAGATCATCCATCATCAATTCATAGCTTGGGAAGTAATTTACGTTTGCCCATTTCTGTACAAACTTATTAACCAAGACCCTTAATATACTTTTGCTGAGTTGGTTTTCAGGTATCCCGTCTTTCGTATGTCTTACTGGGCTTACGGTAAGGATGATATTTATTTGGGGATTTAATTCTATAAGCCGATGATATATTTCTTCAAAAGAAGCTTCCATTACAGCAAGGTCTAAAAGTCGCTTTTTAAAGAGAGTAGAAGGCTGTTTATGGCAGTTAGCTACTATCTGCTGTAGCTCTATATGCTCATATGCGTATGCCGTCCCGAGAGTAATAAACAGGTGTGTACATTCTTTAAGATAGCTTCCGGTTATCTTATGAATACCTTTTATATGAGAGATCAACTTATTTTGTGAAACAGCAGATATACTTGAATGATATTTATAATGGATAAACTTATTTTGATAATAGACACTCTCTTCTTTTGATGGTTCTGCATCTATTATTGAATTTTCTATTAAAGAAAATATAGATAAAGGATTGAATATAGTTCCAAATGGATTTACTATCAGGTTATACTTTCTATCCTCAAGTCTCTTGCCCAGCATGGTAGCGAAGCATGAACCGATAGCTACCATTTTAGATAAATGATTTATTTTATTGGAGTGGGGAGTTATATTGAATGTAGTCCTTAGGTTCATAGTAGAAATCAAGTATTCAAAGATAAGGTCTAATAAATAGATTTTCTACCTAGATATAATATATATCATATTAAAAATAGAACATAAAAAAAGCCAAGAACTATGTTCTCGGCTTTTACTTATAAGTTAGAAAGTTTCTGATTACTCAGCTACTACTTCAAATTTTACGTTAGTTTTCACTTCTCTGTGAAGATCAATTTCAGCTTCATATTCACCTGCACCTGTTACTGGAGTATTGATTGAAATTTTCTTTCTGTCAATTTCTATTCCTTTAGCAGCAAGTGCATCAGAAATTTGAAGGGTGGTAACTTTACCGAAAATCTTACCTGATTCACCGATTTTAGCTTTCACTTCCAGCGTTATTTTTTCAAGTTGAGCTGCTAAGTTTTCAGCCTCAGTTTTTATCTTTTCAGCTTTATGAGAAGCCTGCTTGATATTTTCCTCAAGGATTCTTTTATTGGAGTTGGTTGCCAGTAATGCAAAACCCTGTGGAATAAGGTAGTTTCTACCGTATCCTGGCTTTACAGATACCAGGTCATTTTTATAACCAAGTCCTTTTATATCTGTTTTTAAGATAACTTCCATTGTTGTAAATTTTTAAATGTTGAATAGAACAGAATTGACTACTTCAATCCGTCAGTTACATAAGGCAATAAAGCCAAATGTCTAGCCTTCTTAATAGCAGTAGCTACTTTTCTCTGGAATTTTGCCGAGTTACCGGTTAATCTTCTAGGAAGAATTTTACCTTGCTCATTTACAAACTTCAATAAGAAGTTAGGATCTTTGTAGTCGATATACTTGATACCGTGCTTTTTGAATCGGCAATATTTTTTTCTATTCTCGCCTCTGTTGATTGGTTCGTTCTTAAGTGTCATTTCGCAGCTTCCTCCTTAACTTCAGATTTTTTGTTAAATTCACCTTTTCTTCTTCTTTCAGCATACACTTTAGCGTGCTTGTCTAAAACTGTGGTCAAGAAACGTAAAACTTTCTCGTCTCTTCTGAACTCAAGCTCGAATCTTTTGATCAAAGTTGTAGGAGCATTGTATTCTACCATGATGTAAAAGCCGGTGCTTTTTTTCTGAATTGGGTAAGACATTCTCTTAAGACCCCAATTTTCAACATTTACTATGTCTGCCCCCTCTTCTTTTAACAAGTTCACGAACTTGTCTACGGTATCCTTCATCTGAACATCAGACAAAACGGGAGTTAATATGAATACCGTTTCATAACTTTTTTGGAACATTTGTTTATGCGTTTAATTTTATAAATTTTAAACAGACCGCAAAAATAGAACTTTCTTCGGCTATATCAAAACTTTGATTTAGAAATATGCTAATTAATCATACCTTCAAGTAAGAAAAAATAAAAAGGCCTCCATTATGAACATGCCCCCAAAAGTTGGACGGTTTAAGTTAAATGTAAATTTAATGAATGAGCTCTGTATTTTACAGGGCTCATTCCATTTAAAGTTGATTTGATTCTTAAGTTGTTGTAATAATAGATGTAATTTTTTATATCCTTTTGCAATTC
>DATHVH010000243.1:0-26045 GCA_035461405.1 Anditalea sp. | reverse complement strand
TAATAAAATATTCTAGTTGCATCGGAGGTCATCTCTTTTAGATATGGTAAAACTGGATAGTACAATTGATATCGATACTGCCCTGAATTGTATAATCGGCTTTTTCCTAAATATACTTTCTTGGACCTCTTTAGATCAATGAATCCCGCTACCACGTAACATAGCAGGTGTATCAGGAAAAACCAAAACCTGAATATAATATACTATTGATATTCTTTATTTTCTATAATTCTGTACTGTCTCCAAAAACTCCATTAACGCAGCGTTAAATTCTACAGGATTATCCTGATTGGCGATATGATTGGCATTTGAAATCTCTATGCACTGACTGGCTGGTTCTTTTTTGTGCCATTTTTTAGCTGAATTTCGAATGAAAAACAAGTCCTTTTGACCATAGACAATTAACAGAGGCTTTTCATTCAACAAAGAAGATTCATCTATTAAATCATAGACCATGTCTTCAGTAATGGCTAAGGCTAAATTTTTGCCGGTTCTACTCATTGTCGAAGACAAATATTCTTGTACTTCTTTTTTTTCTGCCCGATGCTTTCCGAAGGAAGAGTAAAATAGCTTCGATGGGATGAGCTTAAGCATGTACATCATCACAGGCACCAATTTTTTAACCCATGGGCCTACGTGAGATATTAATTCAATCCCCGGTACATGGATGGTAGCTCTCACTTTTTCGGGAAATTTTATTTGAAAGTGTTGCACTATCATGCTACCCAGCGACTGCCCCACCAGGAAAGCTTCTTGGATATGGAGTCCATTCATTAATTCATTAAGACATTCGGCAGACAAAACAGTAAAGCGTTTATGGTAATTCTTCAAGGTTGAATGACCATGTCCAGGCAGATCCCAAACCAGTACATTATATGCTGACTTCAGAGCAGTCACTTGGGCATCGAAGGTTTTGTTATCCATTCCCACACCGTGCGTAAATACAACCATAGGTTTTTGCCCTACCCTAGATAGCTCGTAATAAATATTTCCATATCTCCCCTTGAACATCCCCTTTTTCATATAGCTAATTTTTATTTTTCTGGAGCAAATATCTATCAGACTCTAAAATGGAATTTGATTATATCATCCATTAGGATTCAAGCTGTTTGAAGAAAGAGATTTACTCATCCGATTCGTCAGTATCTTATCTTTACTTATATAAGTATCGTAAATTAATAAAATCAATAAATAGATAGCCAATGTGATAAAACCTGCAAAACCGGTTATCCCTGAAATAAGATCACTGCCTCCGTCAATTGCCATAAGAGATATTCCGGCTGTCGCATTCATAGTTCCATGCATGATGGAGACAGCTATTACTGATTTCGATTTGATGGTGATGTAGAGGAAGAAAGGGGTAAGTAGGATGCAGAAAACAACCATCATCAATACTCCTAGCTGTGGATGCTGGGGATAGTTATGCCCCATTAATATCATGGGAGCATGCCATATGCCCCAGATAAACCCTATTATTAGACTTGCTTTCACAAAATTTAAGTTTTTATAAGCTTTCAGTAAAAATCCCCTCCAGCCCAATTCTTCTCCAAAAGCAAATAGGGCATTAATAGTTATACCCGCTATCAGTCCCTGGATTAAAGTTAACCATATCAGGTTTATTGGTAATTCCTCAACTGCCACCTGCATTTGCTCGACTTCGTCCGGTGTCATGATATTGCTTAAACGATCAAATAAGCCGGTCATTTCGGGATTGTAAGAGATGTTAGGGAAAAGTAAATTGATGCCGATTGTGGTAAACATGACCATTGGTGGGGCAAGCCATGCTACGAAGAACCATTTGTTGATTTTGAAAGAAACAAGTAAATCTGATTTGATCTCTTCCTTATGGATCAGCTTTTTTATAATCACCACCGCAATAGTCGGAATGAACATGTAGAAAGCACCAAAAATTGTATACCCAATGCCTCCGGGACCTTGGCCACCCAGTAGCCAGTAGATTCCTGCCACAGTAAAGCTGCTTATAAAAGTCAAGAGCAGAAATAGGGTAGTGCGGTTGATAGCTCTCATCTGAATTATATCCAAATTTATAATATTCTCCCTTGTCAATAGGAAAATTATTTTTATTGCAATATTACCTACCCCTGTATTGCCGAAATATGAGAAGAAATTGACCTGGATATGATTTTAGTCAGAAAAATTATTTGATAAAACAACTAAAATTTCTAACTCAGAATTAGTTAGCCTTAGATGTGAAAATTTAATAGTAAAGAAACTTTTCAACCAAAAAATAAAGTACATCTTCTTCGCTTATGTACTGATGAAGCAGCTTATCCCAGCTACTGGCACTGAATCTAAAATCATTGCCACTGTTATCCGTATATCGCCACCTGTTAAAAATATCCTTTTTAAGATTAGCTTGTTCTCTTCCTGATCTAAATTCCAGATTCCCAAATAGGTCTCTTCTGATGGTAGTCCTAACATTGTTAATCCTTTCGTCATAGGTGGTATTTCCAAATATATCCCTGCCTATTTCTACCCTGCTGTCCATGTTGTCTTCGATTATCACTTTATCAAATATATCAACATTATAGGTTGCCTTATACCCGCTTTCGAAGCTATATACATCAACCAGATTTCTAAAAAAGTCTATTTTATTTTCTTCCTCATGAATCGAGTTGGAGTAATTTAAGTCCAGATACTTCTTCATGAATGTTAATTCATTAGCCTGATTATCTGAAAACAACAGATTGTCAAAAATGTCTTTCTTTAAATAGGCTTTATACTCATTGTTTCTGGATTCATATTCTAAGTTGTCAAAAATATCGAAGCGTATGCCCTGGGCGTGGGTCTGCAGACTTATAAAAGTTATTAGTAATAAAATAAAACACCTTTTCATATGGTTATTTAATATGCAAAAATAAACCAATGCTGGACATACCACCATTGGTTTGTATCTATTTGCTATAACGGATTGTACCAAAATATGATTACTTTAAGTATTAGATTTTCATACTTTTTCTGTTAGAATAGCAAGTAGATTTTAAAGTGAAATTTCATAATATGTGCTATCTAGAGATTGGAATGAATGCCAAAATTAATAGATAATAGTTGGACCACAGTCAGCAGGAAAAACAAAGATTATACTATTTTGTAGACATTATACCGTAGACCAATTGACCTAATCCTTTATCCCCTCCAACTTCAATATAAAAGCATACTCCATAGCCAATTCCTTCAGAGAATTAAATCTACCAGAAGCGCCGCCATGACCTGCATCCATATTGGTATAGAGCAGCAGAAGATTGTCATCAGTTTTAAGTTCTCGTAATTTCGCCGCCCATTTGGTAGGCTCCCAGTACTGGACCTGGCTGTCATGCAGTCCTGAAGTGATAAGCAGATGGGGGTAGTCTTTCGCTTCTATATTATCATACGGGGAGTAGGAGAGCATATAATCATAATATTCCTTGTTCTTGGGATTGCCCCACTCGTCAAATTCTCCGGTGGTAAGGGGGATACTTTCATCGAGCATAGTGGTCACCACATCTACAAATGGCACAGCCGCTATAATGCCATGATAAAGATCAGGTCTGAGATTCATCACTGTACCCATCAAAAGTCCACCCGCACTTCCTCCCATAGCATACAGTTTTGCTGGGATGGTGTAATTTTCCGAAATAAGAAATTCTGAACAGGCTATGAAATCTGTGAAGGTATTCATCTTTTTAAGCATCTTACCATCCTCATACCATTTTCTTCCCATCTCCTGACCTCCTCTGATATGGACTATGGCGAAGACAAAGCCTCTGTCAAGCAGACTTAGTCTAGTAGAACTGAATACTGGATCAGTGCTATATCCATATGACCCATAGGCATATTGCAACATCGGATTGTTACCATCTTTGGTAAACAAGTCTTTTTTATAAACCAGTGAAATTGGGATTTTAGTGCCATCTGAAGCAGGAGCCCAAATTCTTTCAGACGCATATTGGTCTTTTTCAAAATCACCCAAAATCTGTTGCCGCTTTAAAAGAAGTTTCTTTCTAGTAGGCATATGATAATCAAATGTGGAGGCAGGCGTGGTCAAAGAATTAAATCCATACCGGAGATATTCTGTGTTAAACTCAGGATTCAAACCTACCCATATAGAGTAGGCAGCCTCATCTATTTCTATAAAATGATTGTCTTCAGTATTCCAGTTTCTAACTTGGATTCTGGTCATTCCCTCTGTTCTTTCCTCAAGAACCAGATAGTCCTTAAAAACTTCAAAACCTTCCAAAAGCACATCTTCTCTGTGAGGAATGACTTCTTCCCAATTTTCCAGTTTCGTAGCGTTAATTGAAGTTTTGACCAGTTTGAAATTTTGTGCTAAATGGTTGGTCAGGATAAGGAAATTGTTTTCATAATGCTCCACCTCATACTCCAGGTCTCTTACCCTTTTTTGGATTAAGTGAATGTGTCCATGAGGATCATCTGCATCTAAATACCTAATTTCTGATGACACAGTACTGTTAGCATTTAGGAAGATATACTTTTTTGATTTTGATTTGCTAACAGAAGCGGTAAATGTATCGTCTTTTTCTTCATAAACTAATAAATCATCATCCTGACTGGAACCCAGGATGTGTCTATAAATCTGAAAAGATCGAAGCGTAAACTGATCTTGTTTAGAGTAAAAAACAGTATGGTTATCATTTGCCCAAACAAAATTTCCGGTCACCTCAGTGATTTCATCTTCTAAAAATTCTCCGGTTACTAGATTTTTAAATCTCAGTGTATAAATTCTTCGTCCAATAATGTCCTGAGCAAAGGCCAGGATGTTTTGGTCAGGGGAAACACCGATAGCGCTTACATTAAAATAGTCAAAATCCTCTGCTAATATATTTTGGTCTAGGATTACTTCCTCCTCAGCATCAAGAGTTTCTTTTTTTCTGCAGAATAGGGGATACTCACCACCTTTTACATATTTAGTATAATAAAAAAAACCATCCTTAAAATATGGGACACTTTCATCATCTTCTTTTATTCTACCCTTCATTTCTAGAAACAGCTCTTCCTGAAGTTCAATGGTATCGGACAGGGTATCCTCAAGATATTGGTTTTCTTCATTCAGATATTGGATTACTTCCGGATTGGTACGATCATTCATCCAATAATAATTATCAATGCGGGTATGTTGGTGAGATGTGAGCTTTTGGGGAATTTTTTTAGCCTTTGGTAATTTTAGTCTCGAAGTTGCTGCTAAATCCATAGAATATTATAAAATAACTTTCCTCTAAACATAAGGAGAAATAAAATTAGTTCGGGCAAAAGTAGGCAAGACTTCTCTTCTTCCCAAAATGCTTTGATAAATGTTTTTCATATTGGGATAAGTTTGAAAACATTCTACTCTTTTGCTATCGACAAAAATTAGCCACGATATATAAGCATAATGTTATAAATAAGAACCTATACAAAATATTCTTCTTTTTGTATTAACTTCCGAATAAATGGTTATTTTTATCTTTATTTTTGAAATATTTAATCTATAAATCATAATTCCTATGTCTTTTGCTAAAGAATTTAAAGAGTTTGCCCTTCGAGGCAATGTGGTGGACCTTGCCATTGCCGTTATTATTGGAGGAGCTTTTGGGCGAATAGTGACTTCCCTCGTAGATGATATTATTATGCCTCCGATAGGGTTGGCATTAGGAGGGGTTGATTTTAAAGATCTGATGGTGGTATTGCGGGACGCCTACCTAGATCCGGCTGGTGTAGAGATAAATGCCGTAACTATAAACTATGGTAATTTTATCCAAGTTTTAATTGATTTTCTGATCATTGCTTTTATTATTTTTATGGCTATCAGAGCGATGAGCAGGTTGCAAAAGAAGGAGGAAGCCAAGCCAGAAATTCCGCCAGCACCTTCTAGAGAAGAAAAACTATTGGAAGAAATCCGGGATGTGCTGAAGAGCAATAGGATTTAAAATACTCCTAGTAACGTAAAAATCTTAACGCGTAGAAAAAATAAGGTTTTCAAAAATCTGTTTAAGAATGGGTTTTATCTGGTTTCCGGAAAATACCCATTCTTATTTTTTTCATTTCAGGTTAGTTTAATGCCCATCTCATCTATTAAACTGATACCTAAGCTGGAAGGTCGTTTCAGTCTGTTTATTGCCAGTGATCTGCTGAAGGCCGGAACTTATCATTTCTCTGTCTGTATAAGAAGTCCGAGCCATCCTGCCCCATATAGTTAATTTTGGGGAAAGGCGATATTGACCCAAAAGGTAGTATCTTAAACCCTGGCCATTGTACTGAGGAATAGAAAATGCCCATAATACATTACGTTCAAAAACATATTGTCTATTTTCATAATCATCAGTATCAAAAAGAGCTAATCTAGCACTAAGTTTCCATCTGTCCATATTTAAATTTAGATCTTGAACCATAGCAAATCCACCAGTCTGCTGACCTTCAAAATTAAATCTGCTGAACTGGACTCTGGACTTAAAGCTCCATCTTTTATCTATAGCCAAATCAAGATTGGCAAGGTAGTTTTCCCTCCCTGCCTGTGCTAATTGAAATCCATGTCCTATCGTTCCTTCCATAGAAGTGTTTCTATCCTTTACTTCTTTCCGCATCTGCAGGTATATTGTCAGCTGTCTATTGGGAATATATGTCAACCGCTGAAGCCATTCATATCCATCGGAAGGAGCATATGCCCTAAAGCGTAGCCATGGGAACCGGAACTGATCAAAGTATCCGCTCCAGTTGACTTTTCTTATTGGTTTGATATTTAAGCCCAGATAAAGTCCGGTTTCATTGATAGGTCGTGTGCCCTCGGAAAAGGCATTGCCATAGAGCGAATGAAAGTCTCTGTCATATTTACGCCAAAGGAGTGAAAAATCAACTTTGGGATTTAAGCTGCTCATCATACCTACAACAGTCCCCATTCCACCGCTTTTTGATATGGCTGATTCACCAAAGAAAAAGTAGTTCTGAATATTATAGCTAAAGTATGCACTATTTATATAATTCTGTTGACCCCTGAACTCAAACTGATTATAGATTCTCGGAGCACGGATAAAGGGTTGGCTAAATCTGGTCAATAGAGTGTTTACACCTAATTGAAGATTCCTGTTAATAGAATGGTAATGGATATTTCCGCCCAGGTTATTTTCTCGGATCTGTGCTTTATTTGCTATTTCAGTAGGAGTACGATGCAGGCCACTCAGCATCAGTGAGGATATAAATGCATCCTGCCTTTCTACTGTATCTATCACAGTCTGCACCCTGCCGTCCCGCGGAGTGGAGGAAGCTAATGCTGTTAGGTTAATCCTTCCTAGCGAATAGGTAGCCGCTGCCCCACGAAAATAACCAAATTCTAAAACAGAGGTATAAGGCCTAAGTCCTAAAGTACTTCTCCTAACTGTGGTGATGGATTCAGCACCCTTTCCTACAGTAAATCCTGCCCCAAAAACCAATCCCTGTCCGGATTGCATCTGAAAATCCCCTAGGCTTATGGCCTTCCATTTTCCTTTATTATAAACTGTGAAATGGTACGAGATAAAGTTGAACTTATATCTACGAGTAGGAGGATCCCAAACAAATTGTTCACCTGGATCCTTGTCCATAGTCAGTCCCACACTAAAATCCTTTACATGCTGTATTCTGAACCGAACATAGAGGTCATTCGGGTCACCCATGTACCTGCTAGTCAATCTGCCATTACTTAATGTGTCTGGAGCAGTAAAACCTCTTCGGGTTTCCCAGACCCGTCTATGTCTTATGATTAGATAAGCATCTCGATCCCTTTTAATCCTTTCCCATAATTTACCCGAAAAAGCTGATTCGCCATCTGCTATGGTTATAAAGGGTAAAAGTCTATATATCGTCTGTAGATCAAAATCTGGTATAGCCTGAAGTTCATATTCTGAAAGTAATGGTCCAAAGTTGGTTCTATGCTCTAAAAAATTGTTGATCTGGATCGGTGAGAGGATGTAAAGGGACTGAAGTTCTTCAGCTGTGGCTCTATTTAATGCGATTGGATTTAGAAACAACTGTAATAGGTTTTCATAGAGGTTTTCGTAATCCAGATCATCATCCTGGATAGGAAAGAGTTCCTCAATAAATTTTTCGAGATCGATTTCTCCCCGCTTATAGGTTTGGGCATAACTTATCCCAGAATAGATGATAAATATAAGGCCGGTGATCAGCCATTTCATCATTCGTTAAATAGAAAATTAAATGAAAAGTGATGTGTAAAACCCAACCTATAGTTTTGACCCATAGCATAATCAATTTGATAACGTCTCGGTTTGAATCCAAGCCCGAAAAAGAGATTGTTAGGCTGCGTGTTAAACCCTGTTCTTCCCCATAATTTTCCCCTTACATTATATTCCAGACCAGCTTTAAATATGGGGTCCAAAAGTATTTCTTTTTCTGCTTCAAGATTAAGGATCAGTGATTCAGATGGTCGGTAGGAGAGTCCTGCCTTTACGGTCATGGGTAGGTATTCATCAGATAGTTTACTAAGCTTTGAGCGTGAAAGATTATAGATATGTGCCCCAAAAAATAGCTGTGGGGTGAGTTCGGCTATTCCGCCTAATTCCAAAACCGGAGAAGCACTTCTTCCAAATCCTTCAATATTTGTTTGAAAATAATTTATTTTCAATCCAAAGCTGGCTATTCCTAAAGTATTAGAAAATCCAAATCCGATATTCTGCTGGTTAAATAATACACCTCCATAATGGCTCACATTAAACCCTAGGTTCCCCCAATCCTGTATTAGCGCAAGACCAGCTGCTAAAGTGGTGAGTTCATTCATATTAAGTCTATGATCATATCCAAACACCGCTTGGGTATGCTCAAGTCTTCCCAATCCACCTATATTATTGAACAAACTCCAACCATCCGCTAGCGTCACATGAGCATTACCTAAACCCATGCTTCTAGCACCGGTAGGGTAGCTGTCCATCCCGTTTTGGGCATACGTATAAGTAGAAAGTAGGCCTGCCAAAAAGCTACAGGCAATTATATATTTGACCATAAACAAAAAATTATAATCTAAAAAGTACTAACAATCAATTTAATATAAAAAATGAAAATAATAGCTATCGATTAAATATAATTTATGATTTTATGTTGATGGTTTATGATTTCCGAGAGATTGTCTACAACTATTGATATGGATTTATGATTATTTAGGATTGATGCTTTTAGATTTAATATTGTTTTTTATGATAAACAGATAATATGAAGGTAAATCTAATGGAGCATTAATTAATTGGGGATAACAGTAGGCAGTCCACGGTCGGAAGTCCACAAAAAGTTAATTTCAAGTTTAAACTTATTCCATATTGCTTATGGTAAGTAAACGTATATACCTCTAATCCCACTAATCAACTAACCTCACTAATAAACTAATCCACTAAACCCAATAAATAATTAATCTTACAATGGCGCAGTAAAATTGATAAAGAAATTAGCCGTTCCTTGGTCATTTATAGAATATTCAAAACGGAAGACATTGTCATAAAAAGTGACCAAGTCCAATCCAAGTCCATATCCATATAAGTATTTATTGGTGAGTCGGGAATTTTCTGGGAGGAAGTTTCTGTCTTTCACATGACCATGGTCAAAATTGGCACTTATGTACATTCTTACAGGAAAGTAAGACACAGCATCTATGGGAGAATATTGGGAAAGGTCAATATTCATATTGAGGAGTTCGTATCGCAGACTATTTTTATGAGCAGCAGTCTGCTGACCTTCTATTACATTCAGTTCATACCCTCGAATAAAATTGGGATTATAGCCAATACCTCTTACCAGTATATAGGGTTGCTGAGGACTTAAATAAGTAGATCCAGAGAAACCGGTCACAAAATGAAATTTATTGCTGAGCCGCATATATTTGTTGGCTATCAGTCCAAATTCAGTTTCATTGACATCGTCATTTGTGAACAGACCATAACGGTTAATGCCTACGTTTAACACTTGGCCTTCCGTGGCATATGCCACATTATCCCTTTTATCATGCCGATAGCTGTAACTAGCTATGAAGTAGTGTAGCTGATTACTATCATGCACAAAATATTTAGGGTTAGCCTGTAAGACGTCAGGGTGAATATCAGTTCTGTTAAAACCTATACTTACATTATGGAAATTATAATAACTGCCACGATAAGTATATCTGACTGTGGCGCTTAGATTTTTCCGAAGTATATCTTCTTGTTCATTGGTAAAAAATACCTGCCTGTTATCAATTGACCGTATGGGTATAGTCCTATTTGAAAAATAAGTGATCTGTGCAGCGAGACCATGTTGTTGGTTTACATCTATATAAGGTTTAGAATAAGTAACTTCAAAGGCCTGTGTAAATCCAAATTGGGCAATAACTTTAAGTTTTTCATTTCTTCCCCCTACATTGTTGTGATTTAATTTTACACCATAGTTGACTCTTGATAGATCTCTGTTTTGATTTACCCACCACTCCGAAAAATTCCTGTCTGCTAACTGAAAGATAACTCCAGGTATGACATACCACCTTTCCTTCACCGACACGAGTACTTCGACCTGATTGTCTTCAGTAAAAAGAGGAGTGACTTCCACGCTGGTAAAAAGCTGTAGATTATATATTTTCTTTTGATCTTCCTGAAGTAAATCTATAAATTCTTCCCAATCATAAGTGGTCTTGGCCGCAAGGTCCATTTCCCTCTGAATGATGTTTTTGCGTGTCTTTTCATTTCCTATTATAAATATGTTATTAATCGTGACCTGATCTGGGGCTGCAAAATCTTTTTTTAAAAAATCATCAGTAATAGTGTCCTGTCCTAATGCAGGAAGGATAGAAAGCAGCATGGTAAGCAGCACTAATAATCTATATACAGAAACTATTTTCAAACTCTGACCAGGAAATTAATTATAATATTGGAACTAACTGAGCCCATTGATAATTTAATGTTTAAAGATCCAAGGGTTACCTTCATCTAAATATTAAATAGAGACTGTGCTCAAGTAAACGGTATTCACGTTCAAAACATATAATTTTGAAATCTTTTATCAGAAAAATCTTCATCTTTCCAATATTACTCTATCAATACCTCATATCGCCTCTTCTTCCGGCTATGTGTAGGTATACACCGAGCTGCAGCCATTATACCAAAGAAGCTATCTTAAAGCATGGGATTTTTAAAGGGGGTTGGCTAGGGCTGAAACGTATTCTTAGCTGTAATCCTTTGGGAGGTCACGGACACGATCCAGTTCCTTAATCTATTGCCTTTTTATTTTTTCTTAATGCTAATACAATAAGTGCCAAACCACCTAATACTGCAGGTATGCTCAGCAACTGTCCCATATTTATTGCCAAATCTTCTTCAAAATCAACTTGAGATTCTTTGAGAAACTCCCATATAAATCTCATCCCAAATACAGAAACTAGGAATATACCCAGGTAAAGTCCTTCCGGAATTTTTTCCTTATATTTTATCCAGCCTATAAATAGTCCGATGAAAATAAGAAAATAGGAAATAGATTCGTATATCTGTGTGGGATGTCTGGCCACCCCATAAGTTTCTATAGTGGCTATATAATGGCTCCCTTTATCCTGAAGACGATAATTTAGCGGGCTTTCAGGATTTTCAGCCAGATATTTCTGTGAACTTCTGAATTTAGTCAGCACATATTTAACATCAGTCTCCAGCGCTTGTCGCAACACCTCTTCTTCATAACCCCCTTTAGCTATACTTATATCAAAATTTAAGGGGACTACACCAGTTCCTGACATTTCATTTTCCCTTGCCTCTGGTTTATAGGAGGTGACATCTGTGATTGGAATCTTTAAGGTGGAAAGTGATTCTTCTGTATCTCTGGCAAAAACAAAACCGCTGTCAGTTCCGGTAGGTTTTCCTCCTATTTCCGAATTCATCAAGTTACCCATCCTAATAAGGCCACCTGTAAGTGCTACTACTATTACAATACGATCCACTACCCAAAGGTAGTTTTGGGCGGGAACACCCCTTGCATAGAGCCATAAGGCGATAAGAATGGCTATGGCGGCGCCATGACTAGCTAATCCACCTTCCCATACCCTTAATATGCTAAGTGGATCACTTAAATATTTATCAGGTTCATAAAATAAAACATGACCCAACCTTGCCCCAACTATAGTGGCCACGACCATATATATGGTCAACCGGTCTACCAAAGTTTCCTGATGCCCCTCTGTTCTGAATATATAGACCATGAGCTGCTGGGAAATGATAAAGCCCAATGCAAAAAACAAACTATACCATCTTAAGCTAATAGTATCAAAAAGGGTAAAAATTATAGGGTCTGGACTCCAGACCGTGTATAATAATGGGCTCTCAAACATTCGCTTTTTTAAAATTTTTGCTAAGTTATATTTATTCTTCTTCTAATGCCGCCAATTCTTCTAATTCTTCCTCAAATCCTCCCGAAAGGATAGGAAATCTATACCAGGTCTTTGGATCCACATTGAATTCATCTAAATGAAATGAGGGAGCCAGTCTTTCTCTTTTCCACTGATTTCTAGACCAAAGTCTAAAAAACTTAGTAATATACTCTTTCAGAAGTTTAGGATGGATATCCAATTCTTCTTTTAATATTAAATAAATATCCATTGGGGATCTTTTGTCCCTTATGGCATTTTGTTCAATCTTTAAAAGAATAGGATAAGGCATTAAATCGTCTTCATCGGTTTGTTTGTTATCCTGAGGCCTCAGTTCAGCAGTGGGCTGAAGGGAATTAACATACCTAAGGCCACTGTAGCCCAAAGATTGTTCAGCCCATTTTAACCATTTTATTATGAAGGATTTATCCACCGCTGCTATAGGTGAAATACTGCCGCTAGTGTCACCATCCATAGTGGCATACCCCACATCACCCTCACTCCTGTTAGAAGTGGTGAGGAGAAGTGCATTGTTAATATTGGCCAGCATCCAGATGATGGGGGACCTAGTCCGTGCTTGTATATTCTGAAGGGTTATATCATCCTGCTCCCAGGTAAGGGATCTACCGATGGCATTTTCGATTTTGGCTGTATAGGAACTTACTTCTTGGTCAATATTCCAATGGTAAAATACTGCTCCTATATTTTCGGCAAGATTTTTTGCACTCTCTAATGTCTGGGAAGAAGAATTTTTAGTACCCTGGTAGGCCGTTGTCAAAATCTTATTGACGATTTGCTTTTCTGGATAGTCCTGGGTCAATTCTAATTCCAGATTGATTTTTTTCAAAAAAGTTTCAGTTCCAAGTTCTGCTATTCCCCTCCTCACCATTTCGGCTACCATGACAGCTATAGAAGAAGAGTCAGCTCCTCCGCTCAATGACAGAACGAAACCGTTACTTTTGCTTTTCCGCAGATAGTCATATAAAGCCAGACTTACGGCCTGTGTGAATTCTTCTTCTTTCTTATATTTCTGAGGATTTCCTATAGAGGCGGTGATTTCCTGGTCTAGCGAGAAAGTAAGTAATTGGTGATCTTTAAAACTAAGTAAATGATTTTTTTCAAGTAAACTTCCGTCCTTCGCTACCATGATCTCTCCATCAAAAATCATCCTACCACTTTCGTTCCCCAGCAGGTTCACATAAAAGTAAATTGCATCCAATTCCTGGGAGCTTTCTTTAATTAATGTTTCTCTAAGCAAACTTTTGCCCATAGCATAATGGCTGGCACTTGGATTAAAGATAATATCCACATTTCTATCTTTTAATCTATAGCCGGGTCTAGCGGCACCCCTCCAGGCATCTTCACAGATTTCAAAACCATATTTTAATTCCCCTTTGGAAAAAATGATATCACCCATAGGAACATTTTCTCCAAAGAACTCAAATGGAATTATTTCTCCTGCTGCCCACGGAGTAAACCAACGGAATTCATAATGGACTCCGTCAATGGCCATGCACTGTTTGGCAACCAATCCTTTAAGTTTGCCATCTTCTATTACTGCTATACAGTTATAAACCAATTCCTGGATCCTTACGGGGGTACCCACACATACTATAATATCTTTACAGTAAGGCAGTAATTTTTGTATTTGCTTGATGGCTTTTTGGGGATACCAGTAGCTTAAAAATAAATCTTCACTTCCATAACCGGTAATAGCGAGCTCTGGGAAACAAAGAATATCCAGTTCTAAATCCCGTGCTTTTGCTATGGCGTCAATGATATTATTAAAATTTCCGCTCCAGTCAAGGGGTGTCTGATTGACCGTAGCTCCACCAATTTTTATGTTTGACATATGAAAGAATTTTTAAAAGCAGAAAACGCCTGACTATGAAAACTGGTTCCTTACAGAGGAATGTTTAATTTTTCACAGGCTGCTTTAGCTGCTTCTTGTTCTGCTTTTTTCTTTGTAGCCCCTTTACCTTCTACTGAATGCTCTCCATCTATAGTAAGATTCACCACAAATTCTTTAAATCTTTTATTTCCATTAACTGTAGCAAGGGAAAATTCCAATTGATGATTGTGTTTTTGTGCCCACTCGATGATCTTACTTTTAAAATTGATTGTGGTTTTGATGATATCATCAAGATCGAAGTGAGTAAGAATTCTGGTAAGGATAAAGTGTTTGGTAAAATAATATCCACGGTCGAGGTAAACTGCTCCTACAAGTGCCTCTAATGTATCGCCGTAAATAGATTTGTGAAGGTATAAGCCTTTTTGTGAGAGTTCGGACTCTACTATTTTTTCCAGGCCTATTTTCAAGCCCACTTGGTTTAGAGATTCCCTGTTCACAATGCGGGATCTTGTTTCAGTCAGAAACCCTTCATCCCTGTAAGGGAATTTTAAAAACAGGTGCTCTGCTATGATGGTGCCAAGGACGGCATCTCCGAGGTATTCCAATCTTTCGTTGGATATTTTTATGCCATTGCCAATTTCTTCTGCTGCCGAGGCATGTTTGATGGCAAGCTTGTATACTGCTAAATTCAAAGGCTTGCGGCCTACTATCATTTTGATAGCGGCAGCAAGCCTTCTTTCTTTAGTATTATAAATAAGCTCTTGTAATCTGAGTAGCCTAATAATTTTCAATGCTATTCGGCGATTTTTTTGAAAATGACAGAACAGTTATGCCCTCCAAATCCAAAAGTATTACTTAAAGCTGCTCTTACTTCTCTTTTCTGGGCTTTGTTAAATGTCAAGTTTAACTTGGTGTCCAGTCCTTCATCATCAGTAAAGTGATTGATAGTAGGTGGTACGGTGTCATTTTTGACTGCGAGAATAGAAGCGATGGCCTCAATAGCTCCTGCAGCGCCCAAAAGATGACCAGTCATTGATTTGGTACTGCTTATATTTAATTTATAAGCATGTTCTCCAAATACCCTTTGAATAGCTTTAACTTCACTTACATCACCTAATGGGGTGGATGTTCCATGCACGTTGATATAATCTATATCTTCGGGCGTCAATTCCGCATCTTCAAGAGCAAATTTCATGACGTTACCAGCACCTTCGCCTTCTGGATGGGGTGCCGTAATGTGATAAGCATCTGCTGTCATTCCGCCGCCTACTAGTTCAGCGTATATTTTAGCCCCTCTAGCTTTGGCATGTTCGTATTCTTCAAGGATAATAGCTCCTGCACCTTCACCGAGAACAAAACCATCACGATCTTTGTCAAAAGGTCTAGAGGCAGTTTCCGGAGATTCATTTCTCTGTGACAAGGCTTTCATGGCATTAAAGCCACCCATACCTGCCTCAGTAACTGCGGCTTCGGATCCCCCAGTGATGAATATATTAGCTTTGCCTAAACGGATGTAGTTAAAAGCATCTATCATGGCATTGGTGCCGGATGCACAGGCAGATACGGTTACGAAATTTGGTCCCTGAAACCCATATTTTATAGAGATGAATCCTGCACTTATGTCAGCAATCATCTTAGGAATGAAAAAGGGATTAAATCGTGGTGTGCCGTCGCCAAGTGCAAAAGAAGTCACTTCATCCTGAAATGTTTTTAATCCACCTATACCAGATCCCCAGATCACTCCGGCCTTGGTAAGGTCAATTTTTTCAAGGTCAAGACCGGAATCATTTATCGCCTCATCTGCTACTATCATAGCGTATTGGCAAAAAGGATCCATCTTTCTGGCTTCTTTTTTATCGATAAATTGCTCTACGTCAAAGTTTTTTAACTCGCAGGCAAATTGCGTCTTGAATTTTGATGCATCGAATCTTGTAATAGGAGCAGCACCGCTTACACCATTTGTCAGCCCTTCCCAGAATTCTGGAACGGTATTTCCAATTGGGGTAAGGGCACCTAATCCTGTTACTACAACTCTTTTTAAATTCATAAATGAATTTTCAGTGATAAATATTATTTCACGTTAGCTTCCAAATAGCTAACTGCTTGGCCTACTGTACCAATTTGCTCAGCTTGGTCATCCGGAATAGAGATGTTAAATTCTTTTTCGAATTCCATGATAAGCTCTACGGTATCTAGAGAGTCAGCTCCTAGGTCGTTGGTAAAGCTAGCCTCTGGAGTAACTTCAGATTCTTCTACGCCTAACTTATCTACGATAATGGCTTTTACTTTTTGTGCAATTTCAGACATTTTGTGATCAGTTTAGTTTAAACACTCCGCAAAGAAATATATTAAATACCTTATTGCCAAAAAAAACAGGAAACTAAATTTAAGATATTCTTCCCAAACATGGAAGTTGATGGAATATTTTTACCTTTGTTTTTTTAAATTCTTCCTGAATGAAGAAAAGCAAACTCCAGGTAATACATGAGTACGAATTTGATCTAATTGGCCTTGTAGCTCCTGTGAAGGACTATAAGATGGCCTGGATTATAAATAATTCTATGGGAATACAGCTCTCTAGGACCAATGATTATGAAGTGGAATTTATAAATAAGCCACGACTAATAATTTCCCAATTTATTCTTGAAAAAGAACACGGTTTTATTCAGCTTCTGAAAAACAGAGCTTTCTCTACTATGAACCAAGCTTTATACCTGGTGCCGGAGCTAAAATCGATAGATTACTTTCTGGTCTTGCAGGATTATACCTTTGAATTAAATATTAATGATTATATTGAGGAGCTTTCCGGAAATCCGTTGATCCATAACGTGGTCCGACTGGACGTTTCCAAACTTAAATCAAAAGAAAACCTATTAACTTATTAATTTATAGATAATGAAAATACCTGTTTTTAATAAAACAAAAATTCTTGCTACTGTTGGTCCCGCTTGTAACAGTGAAGACACCCTGACTAAACTTGTGATGGCTGGAGCCGGAGTATTTAGGCTCAATTTTTCTCATGGAAACCATGAAGGTCATGCTGAAGTGATTAAGCGCATACGAAGCATTAATAAAAAATTAAACCTCAATGTAGGCATACTACAAGATCTGCAGGGTCCAAAAATCCGTGTAGGCGAGATGAAAGATGGTGGTGTATTAATTACCTCCGGAGAGAAAATCACTATCACCAATGACCCAGTTATAGGAGATGAAAAACTGGTAAGCACGGTGTATCAAAATTTGCCAAATGATGTAAATGAAGGCGATAGAATCTTGATAGATGATGGAAATCTTGAGCTGGTGGTCATCAGCACTGACGAAAACAATGTATTTTGTACCGTAGTACATGGAGGTATTTTAAAATCTAAAAAAGGTATAAATCTACCAAGCACTAAAGTGAGTGCACCCTCTCTTACAGAAAAGGATCTAGAAGATTTAGAATTTGGCTTAGCTAACGAAGTAGACTGGATTGCCCTATCATTTGTACGTTCTGCAGAAGATATCTATGATCTCAGAAGAAGAATTAATGATGCCGGAAAAGCATGCCGTATAGTAGCTAAAATAGAAAAGCCTGAAGCACTGGAATGTATAGATGAAATCATTGAAGCTACCGATGCCATCATGGTGGCACGAGGCGATCTAGGAGTGGAAGTGCCTATGCAGATGGTGCCTCTATGGCAAAAGAGAATGGTGGAAAAATGTAAACTGGCCTGTAAGCCTGTGATCATAGCTACCCAGATGATGGAAAGCATGATAGTAAATCCACGGCCTACCAGAGCGGAAACAAATGATGTGGCCAATGCAGTCCTGGATGGGGCAGATGCAGTAATGCTTTCGGCAGAAACTGCCTCGGGTAACTATCCAGTGGAGACGGTCAAGGCCATGAACAGCGTGATCGATTACATAGAACAGAATGCAGAGATCTATCACAACTTATATAAAATCCCTGAAGACGATAAGACATTCTTGAGTAACAATTTATTGCTTATGGCGTCTAGATTGTCTAGAAACGTGAAAGCAAAAGCGCTCGTCGGAATCACTGTTTCAGGATTTACAGCATTTAGGTTAGCATCTCACAGACCATTAGCCAATATGTTTATCTTTACTAGCAGCAAAAGTTTAATAACTCAGTTAAGCCTTGTATGGGGAGTAAGAGCATATTATTATGACGGAGTAGGACAATCTTCTACAGATGGTACTTTCAGTGATATACAGGACCAATTAAAAAGTGATGGTTTTGTGAAAGAAGGTGATATCATCATCAATACCGCAAGCATGCCTTTAAAAGCACGTGGCAAGACCAATATGCTTAAATTGCATGTAGTCGAATAATTTGATTTTATTAAATATTATAAGGCTGTTTCTTAACTGGGACAGCCTTTTTTTATCCCTATATGTGATAATCTATGTAAAAAAATGAATTCCGACAAGATCCATAAATCTAAAATCTTGATACTATTTTATTTTTATTCTTCTTTTGGTCCACTGGGAGTTACCATGATGACACTTTCTTTATCCACCATTACAGCACCTGGAGCAGATCCTTTTACTTTTCTGACAAATTTGACGGGAGTATAAATTACAGGAGCGAGACTATCGGTTCTGTATTTTGAATAATATGCGGCCAACTCTGCTGCTTTTTCCAAAACGTTTTTAGGAAATTTTTGATTTGATTGGGCTTTGATGATGACATGTGATCCTGATACATCTTTAGCGTGAAGCCAGAGGTCCTCTTTAAAGGTATATTTTCGGAGCATCTCATCGTTTGCTTTGGCTGATTTGCCCACTAAAATGACAAAACCATCCATTTCAAATCTTTTAAAAGGAACCTGTTCAGTTTGAGATTTTGATTTTGGTGTTAACTCATGTTGCTTTTGATAAGCCCGAAGGTTCCTGAAATCTTCAATTTCATTTATTTCACCTAGCTGAATTTCTAGATCTAGGAGAAGGTTTTCCTTCTGATCAAGATTTTTATTGAGCTGTTCTAATTCTATTTTTCTGTTTTTGCCTTTTCGATATAAGTTTTCAGCATGTTTTTGTGGACTGGTTCCCCGCTTGATCTTTACACTGATATCCTTGTTTTGATAAAAGTCAAAAAGTGTAACTTCTTCTGAACGCGGGTCTATCTGGTGCAAGTTTGCCATGATGATGTCAGCTAACTGATGAGGAGAAGTATCCATTTCGAGGCTATCCAGTTTCTCTCGTGTCTTTTTAATATATGCTTCGGTTTTACGCATCTGGTCCTGAATGGATTTCAGAAGCCCAGCTTTCTCTTTCTCAAAAGTGCTGTATATAATAGCATATTTGAAAAATGCATTACTGGCAGCAATAGGGGAGGAAGATTGGAAGACACTATCGGATGTGGGAAGAAGAGTGAGAAAATAATCATTTTCACCCTTGACTATAGAATACACAGGACTATCTAACATATCCAGAAGTTCCTGCATTAGCGACCACCTTCTTTCAAGATTAGATGTGATATAACCATTGGTTTTAAGCCATTCCCTAGGGGTTTTTCCTAAGGTAGGCATGAACTGCGAAGCGTTCCCTTCCACTGCTTCAAATTGGCTATAACTTAGGTCTAGCTCCCTGTCAAATTCCCTGATATCTAAGCTTAGATCGTCTTTAAGTTCATTTCTAAAAAGTTGAATAGGAGTACCCTCATTTTTTAAATATAAAAGGATATTGCTACGGCTTCCGTGCATTTTGAAAACGAGATGCTTGCCAGACTGAAAACTAATATAGAATGCCCTTTCATTTTTAAACACCCGTACAGCAGCTATCTTTTCTCCAATAAGTTGGCCGAAAAGATTCACATTATTTTTTCGGCTTCTGGCAAAGTTGTCAGGAAAATCTAATACCGTATTAGCTGGTTGAAGATTAGCCCTTATATATTTCTCTTTTTCTTCTAGAACAAAGGAAAGAATGAGCTCATTTTTGTTTTGGCTGAAAGATTCTACTAACTCATATCCTTGATATTCCCCTTCTAAAGCCGGGCACAGAAATTTAAAAAAGTGATAGTTTAGGTGCATTGCTATAGTGTTACCTTAAGGCCATCATATGCTAGATAGATCTTTTCTGGAAGGAGTTTTTCAGCCTTGCTATGTGTCCCCATCTGATGGCTGATATGGGTGAGGTAAGCCTGTTCAGGATTTACTTTTTCGATTAACTGCACAGCTTCATCTAAAGTAAAATGGGAAATATGAGATTTTAACCTTAATGCATTTAATACCAACACCTTTGTACCGTAGATTTTTTTCATTTCCTCATCAGAAATGTAATTGGCATCTGTTATATAGGTAAAGTCATTAATCCTAAAACCAAATACAGGAAGTTTATGATGATACACTTCAATAGGGGTGAACTTTACCCCCTCTACTTCGAAGGGTTGATTAACTATTTCATTTACCAAAACCCTCGGCACGCCGGGATAGCTGTTGGTGGAGAATATATAAGAATACTCCTGCTTAATCTGCTCTATTACTGAGTTTCTTCCGTAAATGGGAAGATCTTTTTGGTGTTTAAAATTATATGGGCGTATATCATCCAGACCTGCAGTATGGTCTTTGTGTTCATGTGTATAGACTACAGCATCCAGATCTGAAATATCCTCCCGAAGCATTTGTTGTCTGAAATCAGGCCCTGTATCTATGACTATACTCTTATGATCAACTTCTAGATGTATGGAAGTACGTAAACGCTTATCCCTGAAATCTAAGGATCGACAAACTTCACAATTGCAGCCAATAACAGGGACGCCTTGTGATGTACCGGTTCCTAGAAAAGTTATGTTCAAAGTTTCAGTGTAGTTTGTTGTAGTTCGCCCAAAAAATCCTGGTTCTTTTTAGAAGCAAAAGATTTTGGATTAAAGTTAAGTTCTTTCAGTATATCTAGGAGGGTATTGATCTTGCCTTCGGTGGTGTAGTATTTGTTTACTATCACCACATTGGTATCATTAAGTATACAGTATCCTGATTTAAAATTGCCTTTTTCGTATCTCAGTATATAATCAGATTCTGCAAAAAGGTTTTCGATCTTTTCTAGATATGATTTGGTATACTTTACGGCCATTTTACTTTATGACATGCTTTCTGACAGTAGCTACCAGTACATCATAGTCCAGTGGTTTTTGGATATAATCATCGAGTCCTGCCTGCTTAAAGTCATCCATAGTATAGTTTTTATAATTCCCTGTGATAGCTATAATAGGTATATTGGCTTTCTTAGTATCTGGTAAGGCTCTTATAGCTTTAGTACATTCTATACCATCCATTTGGGGCATATTGATGTCCATAAGTATTAGGTCAAAATCTTCATTTTCCAGTTTAGCTAAAACTTGTTTGCCATTTTTTACGGAAGTGATATGAAAATTTTCGAAGGTCAGTACATTTTTAGTCAAATTAATTATTACTGAACTGTCCTCAGCAACCAATACTCTTTTCATTTCGCTCATGGTAATTATATAAGTTTTTGTTCCCCAAAATATACGCGAAAGTTATCCAACATTCGCTTTAGCTTCAAATAATCCTTTGAAATATTCTCGAAATTAGAGTTTTTAATGTTTTTTTCAAAGAAAGCGCTAAAATGATAAATTTTATTAGCTCCCAGGGTCCCCGAATTACCTTTTATAATATGTAATTTTTCGCCTATAGCTGGATAATTTTCGTCTTCAATAATTTTTTTTATGTCTGAGGTAAGCTCTTCTGCTTCTTCTATAAAGTCAAGATATACTTCTCTAATATTCTCGGGTGTATTATATTTCAATAATCTTTTAACAATTCCCTCATCTAGCTCTAGTGTATTTTCCTCTTCAACTTCTGTTTCAGCATAAGGAGTAGCTATGTGAGAAGGATCTTGTAACTGCAACTCTATGGTTTCAAGCAAATGTTTGGGTTTGATAGGTTTGGCTATAAATTCATCAAATCCAGTAGCTAAAAAATAATCTCGATCACTTTGGTCAGAATAAGCTGATACCGCAATTATAGGACTTGAGGACAAACCCTCCTCCTTAATAGCTTTTAATGTAGATATACCATCCAGCTTTGGCATCTGAATATCCATGAGAATTACGTCGAAGTGGTCAGTGCGCAATTTATCCAGCGCTATAAGGCCATTTTCAGCCGTATCAAAAAGGTAATTATGCCTAATAATGTTTTCAAAAACTTTTCTATTCAGGGCATTATCATCTACTATCAATACCTTTTTATCTTTCATCATTAATAATCAGTAATTTTAGGGTGTTGTTCCATCTCAAAAAATATTTAATTTGACTACTAAAACCAACTTCTTGATCATAATTGCCGGTCCTACAGCTGTAGGGAAAACGGATTTGTGCATAAAATTAGCCAAAAAATTTAATACTTCTATCATTTCTTCAGATAGTAGACAATTTTTTGAAGAAATGAACATAGGTACAGCTAAACCTACACACCGTGAACTTAATGATGCCAAACATTATTTTGTAAACCATCTTTCTATCAGTGAACCGTATGACGTAAGAAGGTTTGAACATGATGCATTAAACCTTTTAGATTTGTTATTTGAAGATCATATATGTGTAATTATGACGGGGGGATCTGGATTGTATATTGATGCCGTTTGCCAAGGTTTTGATGATATTCCCCAAGTAGATCCACAGATCAGAGAGGAGCTGAATGAAATTTACCAGACTTTTGGTATAGTTAGGTTACAAGAACTTCTTATTGATGCAGATCCTGAATATTTTGATATAGTGGATAAAAATAATCCGCACCGCCTTATCCGCGCTTTGGAGGTGTATAGAGGTACAGGAAAAGCATTTAGTAGTTTTAGAGAAAAAAAAGTAGCAGACCGTGATTTTTCCATTATTAAGATAGGACTCCATCGGGATAGAGAAGAATTATATTCCAGGATAAATGAGCGCATGGACCTGATGATAGAGCAGGGCCTGTTCGAAGAGGCAAGAGATTTATATCCATTTAAAGATTTAAATGCCTTGCAGACAGTGGGGTACTCTGAAATATTTGAATATATGGATGGTAAATATGATCGGGATGAAGCCATCAGGTTGTTAAAGAGGAATTCTCGCAGATACGCAAAAAGGCAAATGACCTGGTTTAGGAGGGATCCAAGTTACACATGGTTCCATCCCTCCCAAACCGATCAAATCATAAAGTTTATAGACGATCAGATGGGCTGATTACCTGTTAGGATAGCTACAAAACTATATGGCTTTTTTTTCAATAGCCTATTGTATTGGAACAAAAAGAGCTTAGCCTGAGAAAGATTTGACTTTGAATTTATCCGGTCAGTGTCCTTTTTTTGAAGGTGAAGACGCTCCAAATATGCCAGGTTTTCGCGGTTGGCCTCTAATTCTTCCGTTATACTAAGAGATGCTTTAAGGTTTTCAAAGCTCTTTTCAAACTCCTTTTTTTTGTTTTTAATGCTAGTGGATACCACTATAATGAATAGGAAAATAAATCCCCCTAGTGTAAGAAAAATCGGAATAAATCCCATTTCGGTTTTATGATTTAAATACTGAGGATGTCTACTAATCGCAGATAATCTTTATTAAGTGGTTTATCTTTATTAATACAATCTTGAAAATCAGTGTAAGCTACTTCATCATGTATTATACCGGCCATACAGTTGGTATGACCTTGCATCAGACCTTCCACAGCTGCGAGACCACATCTACTGCCTAAAATTCTGTCTTTAGCAGTAGGATTTCCACCACGCTGTATATGCCCTAAAGTAGTTACTTTGAAATCCATGGTTTCATCATCGACTTCATCCTTAACTTTCTGCATGACTTCTGCTGCTCCTCCTTCTTCATCTCCTTCAGCCACTATGACTATACTGGATGTTTTGGATTTTCTTAATCCCTTAAGAGACTTTACTACGTCAGTGATAGTAGTTTTGGTTTCAGGTACCATTACCAGTTCGGCTCCTCCGCCTATACCACATTCCACTGCTATATAACCGCTGTCACGTCCCATTACTTCTATAAAAAATATTCTGTCATGGGCCGCTGCTGTATCTCTTACTTTATCTATAGCCTCTAGTGCTGTATTGAGGGCTGTATCGAAGCCAATGGTATAATCTGTGCCATAGATATCATTATCTATAGTACCCGGGCATCCTATTACCTTCAATCCAAATTCCTTTGCAAAAAGATCGGCTCCGGTAAATGTACCGTCACCACCTATGGCCACTAACCCTTCTATGCCATGCTTCTGTAGTTGCTCATATGCTTTTTGCCTTCCTTCTTTGGTTCTGAATTCATTACTTCGAGCTGATTTAAGAATAGTGCCACCCCGCTGAACGATGTTACTTACCGAATGCGTTTGTAGCTTTTTTATATCTCCTTTGATCATTCCATCATAACCGTACATAATACCATATACTTCAAGCCCGTGGTATATACCGGTTCGGACTACTGCTCTCACACAAGCATTCATTCCCGGAGCATCGCCTCCAGATGTAAAAACTGCAATTTTTTTCATTAGTCAATAGGTTTTCTAAACTCTAAATTAAATATTAATCTTTTAAGCTTAGTATCTTTTTCTAAAAGATTTGAAAAAGTGAATAGGTATTATTCAAACTTGGACAACTCAATATTCCTTATATTTGGGATATGCAGAGATTGAAAAAGGTTTTAATAGTAACCTATTACTGGCCTCCCAGTGCAGGATCAGGTGTGCAGCGATGGCTGAAGTTTTCAAAATATTTACCCGAGTACGGATGGGAGCCTGTTATCTTCACTCCCGAGAACCCCGACTTTGAACTGAAAGACAACAGCTTATTATCAGAGATACCCAAGGAACTCGAAGTTCTCAAATTCCCTATTTGGGAACCGTATTCCTTATTTAGAAAATTTAAAAAAGAGAAACTACAGGATACCTCTAAAATCCTTGAAAGAGAAAAAAAGAAACCTCTGGATAAGCTGGCGATTTGGCTAAGGGCTAATCTGCTTATTCCGGATCCCCGGAGATTTTGGGTAAAGCCTTCCGTCGAATATCTGGACCAGATCATGGAGGCAAATAAGTTTGAAGCAATTATCACTACAGGACCACCCCACAGTATGCACCTGATTGGGCTAAAGCTTAAAAGGAAAACAGGAATCAAATGGCTGGCTGATTTTAGGGATCCATGGAGCACATGGGAATTTCTAGATGTACTTCCTATGCATAATCTTGTCAGAAAACGTCACCAGCGGATGGAAGCAGAAGTATTTCAAGAAGCAGATGCAGTAGTTACTATTTCTCCCACTTTCCAGAATGAAATCGAACAAATAGCAGAAAGGAAAATCAGCCTGTTGACAAATGGATTTGACAGTGCAGACTTGCCTAATGATTTTAAAATCAACTCTCAAATAAAAGAAGAATTAAACATCGTCTATACTGGCATTATAGATTCGATTAGGGATCCATTGCCTTTTTTACAAGCCTTTAAATCTTTTTTTAAAAATCACCAGATAAAAGCTCAACTGACTTTTGTGGGGAAAGTGAGTGATAAAATAAAGGAGTATATTGAAAAGGATAATTGGCTAAAAAGTCATGTTGCTTTTGCGGGATATGTCTCCCATCAAGAAGTTTTTTTGTACTATGAAAAAGCCCATTTGCTCTTATTAATACTTACCAATACGAAAAATGCTAAAGGAAATATTCCCGGAAAGCTATTTGAATATTTAGCTACAGGCCGTCCGATTATAGCTTTAGGTGATCCCAGTGGGGATTCTGCGAAGATTATAAGGGAAGCTAGAGCAGGAGAGGTTTATTCTCATGATGATAAGGAAGGGGTATTAAAATTTTTGAAAGAAATATTAGAGTACAAGCCAGAGCCTAACATCAATAATATTGATAA
>DATHVH010000242.1:0-3800 GCA_035461405.1 Anditalea sp. | reverse complement strand
GATCCCCTAGCTGATCAAATTTTCTGGCAAAAGTCCTGCTGCCTCCACAAAAATCTTCCCATGCCAATCCATGTTGAACTCGTATATCATTAGCCAGGGTCTTCATCTCATTTGCCTGATCCAAGATCAGCTTTCTTCTTTTGATGATGAATTTCCGTAGCTCATTCACATTTTCTTTATCCTGTAAGAAAAGCTTGATCTCTTTCTGGTACTTTTTAAAATCCTCCTGAAAAATCTGTTTGCCAAGCCCTTTTATGCTACTTCGTATATCCCAACTTTTTCCCTCCTGTATCTTTTCCTGCGCATAGTCTACCAACCACTTGTGCAGATAGGGGTCATCCATGGTTTTCATGATGATCCTGTCCACCACCCTGTCCAATACACCGTTCTGATCCAGTTCGACATCAAACTTCGCCTGCAGATCCATCTCTCTGGCAAATGCCCTCACCACCTTCTGGAAGAAACTGTCGATGGTACTGATGGAGAAACTGGAATAATCATGCAGAATGGCTGATAAAACCCCTGCGGCTTTTAACTGAACCTGTTCTGGAGTGGCGTCAAAATGCTTCAGCAGTTCATCATCCATAAAATTGCCTACCGATACACCATGTTTCAACCTCGTGAGCTCTTCCAGGATCCTCTCCTTCATTTCCTTGGTGGCTTTATTGGTAAAAGTAACCGCCAGGATAGCCTTATAGGCATGAGGATGGGCCAGGGCCAGTTTAAGGTACTCCATGGTAAGGGTATAGGTCTTTCCCGAACCGGCAGCAGATTTATAGATGATAAAAGGTTTCTCCATTGGATGATTTATGATTGTAGATTTTAGATTTATGATTATTCTTAAATCATAAATCTGAAATCATAAATAATATAAGCAAAGCAAGGGGATTTTATGTGATTTAAAAAATAAGTGACAGAGGATGTCGGGAAATATATATTTTAATGCTACATCATTTTTGAGAAATACAAATAGTTTCACGCATGAGGCGCAGAGACGCAAAGTATAATGATTTTATCAAATTTAGGCAAAAGTTCTAGTTGTTTCTAAATTGGTTTTCGATCCTGAATGGATCGTATGTTTATAGAAAATTCTCATTCGACAATACCGATCCTAAAAGGATCGAATGTGATGCTACTACTTTGGTTAAATATAAAAACAAACCACACTCCCAATTATCATCTAATATTAACATACTAATACATCCATCTCTCTTCGAGAAATAACTTTTTCCATTTTTTCCGGAATGCTCCCATTAAGCCATGTGAAATAGGTTCGCCGCAAGTTTGTAACTGCTGATATTCTCTCCCGAGGATTTCGGAAAAGCCAATATGCTACATCTCATCTTCCATTTCTATATGATTATCTACCATAGCTATATTTCTGGTTTTCGCCATATTAAAGTTTTTTTCTACAGCTTAATTCATCAATCCTAAATCAAAAATCTTAAATCCTAAATCATAAATCATTTTAAAGCCTCCCAAAGTATCTCCACCGGATGTTTTGCTTTTCTGCCCGTCCCGTCAGCGATCTGGTGCCTGCAGGATGTGCCCGGTGCAGCAATCAATGTTTCAGCTGAAGCAGCCCTCACCGATGGGAAAAGCACCATCTCTCCTATCTGCATGCTGACATCATAGTGCTCCGCCTCATAGCCAAATGAACCCGCCATGCCGCAGCATCCTGATGGGATTATTTCTACGGTATAATTTTTAGGGAGCGACAATAATTTTTGTGTCCAGCTGAGGGGTGAAAGTGCCTTTTGGTGACAGTGGCCATGGAGTTTGATATGTCTGGTGGCATCTGTAAACTCTTCAGCGGTGATATTGCCGGACGCTATTTCCCTGCCTATAAATTCATCGATTAACAGCGTGTGAAACTTCAGATGCTTGGCAGCTTCCACCAGCTCCTCTCCTACCAGCCTCGGGTATTCATCCCTGAAGCTCAGGATAGCCGATGGCTCGATCCCCACCAGAGGTGTATCAGCATCCACCAACTTTTGAAATGCCCTTACATTTGCTTCGGCATGCTTTTTTGCTTTTGGGAGTAATCCTTTTGATAGAGCTGACCTGCCGCTTTCCTCATGCTGGATGACCTTTATGTCATACCCCAATCTTTTGAGGAGCTTGACCGCCTTGATACCGATATCTGTATCGTTATGATTGGTAAACTCATCTACGAATAGGTAAAGGGACTTTTTTGTTTCAGGAGAACCTGGTAAAGAAGCATAATTTTTACTGTACCATTTTCTAAGGCTGACTTTACTGATCTGTGGCAGATTTCTTTTCGCAGCAACCCCAAGGGTAGACTTCATGAGCTTACCGCTTAATTTCCCACCGAGAAAAAAATTGGAAAGTCCACTGACCTTGGAACCCATTTCGTTCAGTTCATTGATATAGGCAAAAGCCTTAGATCTGAGCGGTATTCCATTGGTCTTTTGGTACTGATAGAGAAATTCGGCTTTCATGGTGGACATGTCCACATTGGAAGGACATTCAGCTGTGCAGCCTTTACAGGATAGACATAGATCCAATGCCTCTTTTATTTCTTTATGATCGAAGGCATTTGGTTTAGTATCCTTACTGAGAAATTCTCGTAAGGTATTGGCCCTGCCGCGGGTGGTGTCTTTTTCATTTCTGGTAGCCTGATAGCTCGGACACATGGTGCCGCCACCAGAGGTAGGCAGCTTGCGGCAGTCACCGGAACCGTTGCATTTCTCTGCCATACGGAGTATCCCACCCACTTGACCAAAGTTCAAAAGAGTATCATGCACAGGAGTTACCATTTCCGGTTCATAGCGCAAGGAGGTATTCATAGGCGCAGTATCGACGATTTTGCCTGGATTGAAAATATTATCCGGATCCCAGGTATACTTAATACGCCGAAGTAATTGGTAATTTTCCTCCCCTACCATCAGCGGTATAAAAGGAGCTCTTACCCTGCCATCGCCATGCTCTCCACTTAGAGAACCGTTATATTTCTTTACCAGTCTGGCTGTGTCTTCAGATATTCTATAAAACTCCTCCTGATCGGCTTTCTTCTTTAAATCGAGGATCGGCCTGAGATGAATTTCTCCCGCACCCGCATGGGCATAGTGAACAGGCTCCTGACCATAAGCCTTCATCATCTCATCAAACTCATCTATATAATCAGCTAGATCAACTATATCCACCGCAGTATCTTCTATACAGGCCACCGCTTTTCTATCTCCTGGAATATTAGCGAGAAGCCCAAGACCTGCACTTCTTAGCGCCCAGGCCGATTTTACCAGCGCTGGAGCTATAACTGGATACGCATAACCCAATTCGGCTTTTTTAAGATCTGCTATCAGCAATTCTGCTTTTGCCCTAGCCTCCTCTTCTGTTTTACCGGTAAACTCCACCATGAGCAGCGCCATAGGATCACCTTCTACGAAGTATCTATTTTTGCTGTACTCCAGGCTCTCCTTTGTACAGTCTAGGATGATCTTATCCATAAGTTCCACTGCCGTGGCAGGATGTTTCATCGCTACCTGTGCTGCCTTCATACTTCTGTGGATGGATACAAAATGGGCCGCTACCACCACCTCCACCGGATCCGGCAGCGGGTCCAGGCTCAGCTTGATCTCAGTGGTAAAGGCAAGGGTTCCTTCTGATCCTGCTAATAGCTTGCAGAAATTGAAAGGTTGGCCAACTTCAGAGAATATTTCAGAATCCAATAGATAATCTACTGCATAACCTGTATTTCTTCTATGAATAGATTTTTTGGGAAAATGCTCATTTATATTTTTCTGATTATTAGGATCTGAAAGTTCTTCCTTTACTTG
>DATHVH010000241.1:0-2962 GCA_035461405.1 Anditalea sp. | reverse complement strand
TTCGTCAGATAATATTATAGAAAATTTGTCAAAGTTGTATTTAGAGGTAATTTGGCAAAGAATTAAATCATTATGTTCTGTTCTAGCCAGAACAAGGGCAGGTCTTTTTTTGGTATTGGTTAAGTCGCTGAATGGGAAAGGTATAACAACAATATCCCCTTTTACAAATGATCCCATGCTTCATTTTCCTCTTTTTTGTTCCACTCTTTTTCTAAGGAGCTTTCAGAAAGAATATAATTAGTCATGGGTTCTTCTACCTCCACTTTAGATAAATCATCTTTGAGCAATTCCAGCAATTCCCTTTTTTCTGAAAAGGAAAGCTCTAAAATTGACGATTTAAAGGTTTCAAAACCTACTTTTATGTTGATACTTTTATTCATATGATAATTATTAGATTATTAACAATTATCCTAATTTACAATTTTTTAGATGATTTATGTAAATTATTTTTCAACCTTTATGCCCTAAATCCCTTATGTGATTTAGCCTTTTAATCAATCTATCATCTTATCTTTTTCTACAAAGTACCTCAACCTATAGCAGTTCATCACCGTCTCCCCCAGATGGGTGATCAGCTTATAGTTGGCCACCGCACCCACGGGGGCTCCTATTACAGGAATCAGTTGGGCAAGTTTGGCGAGGTCTATATAGTCGCGGTACTCTAACTGGAAAGTACGCCAGTCAAAGTCTTCCACCTTAGCAGGTAACTTTTCACAATACTGGTCCCAATTCTCTATTAAATGGATGATCTCCATTCTTCTTTTAGAACTGGAGAAGGCCAGCTGAAAAGCATACAATAAAAATAAACGCTCTCTATAATCTTTGACCGAATGTCCATATATGGAACCGATCTCCATCATCATTTTAAATTTGAGGCTTAGAAAAGCCGCGAAATCTACCATGCCCATTACTATTCCCCCGGCACCAGTCACAGCACCTTCTACTGCAGCGGTCTTTTTGTAAAACCGGATTCTTTCCCTCACCAAAGACTCTCTCATTTCCAATGGAGTATTGGGTGCTAGCTCGGTATTAAAAAAAGATGAACCAAACTGGATCCCTTTTACCATTTTTTCGATGATATAAGTAATCCCCTGATGATACTTTTCAGGAAGCCAACTATTGATTTTTTTTTGGATATAATTGGGCAGCTTGCTGATCACTCCTGGTTCTTTACGTAGACCAATCTGCCAATAGGTTAAATCTTGCCGGATGGCATCTTCATAGAAGCTCATATTAGTGGATTTATTTTAAAAGTTACGTCAAATCCTGAACCAAAAAAAATGTCAGATGCCGGACCGATGTAAAATATAGTAAGAAGTAAAAAGTGAGAAATTAGAAGAACTTTAGTCAAAACTCCAAAAATAAAAAAGCAGGAAAATGTTTCCTGCTCTTTAAAATGAAAACTAAACCAACTATTATTTAACTACCACAATTAGAACAAATTTAACAACTTATTCTATTTTACATATTAAATTAAGTAAAATTTCTGAGTTTTCCTAATTTTTGTTACCTATTTTATACATTAAGCCTATCGCCAATACCTGACTATACTGCACTCCGGGATCTTGATCAAAGTCATATAGATTGATGCTTGTTAAGGTTACATTGATCCAATCAGTAATTTTTGCGGTAAGAGTGACATCAAATCGATGATCAACTCTTCGCCATTCCAATGTCTCATAGTTGGCGTACATCATATATCGTGACTTAATATTAAAGTTTTCTGCTATGTCCTTATTCCAAGTCGCGTATAGCTGAAACGCCAACCATTCCGTTCTAACAGTTTGCCCTATGGGTACGCCATAGTTATCCGGTACATTTTCCTGAATGCGCTGATTCCGCATAAAGGTAAATCGGGGTGAAATCGGTGAAATCCTTAAATTAAATTCCTGGTTTGGCTTATATTCAAACCCCAAACCTGTAGTTAGATATCCTGGAGATAAAAAATCCGAAATAAGAGTTCTTTCCGGGCTGTCATAATCATATCCTGGAGCAAACTGGGATATGAAATTGGCTGAAAAAAATGCACCCCAGTTATCCGAAAGAAAATATCCTAACTTAGAATCCAGAAATATCCTGTCATTCATTTTCCTTTGCTCCTGTCCCTGATTTCGGACTACTCCATATAATAGCTCGATCTCATTATCAAAAGTTACTCTTTGTCGGAGATAATTGGCTGTACCTGCCACAATCCCTCCAAAGGCAACAGAATTTATCCCTCCTCCTCTCCAGTTTTCACTAAATGTTCCCTGATTAAAATTAATTCCCACACTCAGTTCTTTAGTCCAATAAGGGGCATCAATTATTTCCAGCAATAAAGAATCCGCAGGTAGAACTTGTGCAAAGCTTTGTGCATGGATAAAAAGAATTATAATTAACAGTATAGGTTTTTTCATAATCGTCAGTTTTTATTAATGGACATTAAATAAATATAGGAAATATTATGAAGGAAGAACTGCTAAACACATGGAGGCTTGTTAATAAATAGGACTAAAAAAACAAAAAGGGCCAATAGGCCCCTTATATGTGATATTCATTTTTTTTTATTCAAATTTTGCAACAAGGACTGTGTCAATAAAATGACTGGTACTTTTTAATGCACCCCAATCAGTTCTGATAACATTTGCCTTGTTTCCGAATTCGTCTGAAACCCTGATCTTTCCATTTTCTGCAGAAAAAGTAAGTGGTAATCCCATCATATTAGTATATGATTTTCCAACAAGGTTACCACCTTTTATAGTCTTACCGGATATTGTTTGGTTAAAAATCACAGCTCTTAAAGTATATAAATGCTCTTCCACATTTTCCACAGTTATACCCCTTTGGCTATAAGCTTCATCAGTAGCTATCAATACTGTGGCCTGATCTAGGACAGCGGGCTGTATTACACTTAATTTTTGTAAAGCAGATATCGTCACCCTGAATGTTGGGATAGCCTGGCTGCTTCTGGCATTGGGAGCAT
>DATHVH010000240.1:0-3256 GCA_035461405.1 Anditalea sp. | reverse complement strand
AATGTAAGACGGACTGATTAAATTTGATTAAAGAGGGGATAGCCCTATTACTATTCTTCCATCAATCGTTTTTGTTAGGCTAGCCCGATCTTCCTTAATCTTTCGTACCACAACCTATGATAAAATTTAAATTTCGCGATTAGTGGACTGTGGACCGTGAACGATTATCCGCAATTAAATAAAGCTCCCCCTTATTTACTGGAATGAATGCGGATAATCATATTATCAATTCGCCTCCTCCATTTTTACCTTCATCTTCTTCAACTTTTCGTTTTTCAATTTTGAAAGCAGCTTGTTGACTTTGCCTCTTTTCACTGAAACATAGGAAGCAAAATCCAATAAAGTAATATGACCGATATCGCCGCTGCTCAGGTCTCCTTTTTTTGTAAAGTATCCGACGATATCCCCTTTGCTGATTTTGTCTTTTTTTCCTGCACTAATGTACACACAGGTATACTCCGGAGGAGCTGGAAGTTTTAATTTATCAGGGATGTTCAGGTCTTCTACTTCTTTGTCGATGTATTCAGGTAAATTTTCATCATGGGCCAGAACCAGATAGGCCTGACCTTCTGCGTGCATCCGGGCTGTTCTACCGTTTCTGTGGGTAAAGGCATCTTCCTTAGGAGGCAACTGATAGTGAACCACGTGCTTTATTTCAGGTATATCTAGACCCCGGGAGGCAAGGTCCGTAGCTATAAGCACATTACAGGCACCTCCCCTGAATTTGATCAGGTTCTTTTCACGGTCTATCTGTTCCATACCTCCATGCAGGGTGCCATGGGCAAAGTCGTGATCAGTAAGCAAAGCACTGATCCGTTCTACCGCATCCCTATGATTGCAGAATACCAGGCTGACTTCATTATTAAATCCCGCAACCAACCTCATCAGTGTTTCTGCTTTTTCGATACTGTCGGTATGCACCACCTGCAGCTGTAATTTGGAATGGACTTCGTCTTTAAGAAAGTCCATTGTCAATGGATTCTGAAATGGCAAAAATCCCGGCCACTTGTCCAGCTTGGTGGCTGAAGTGAGCAGGTGCTGCTGTTTGCCGTTAAATGACCTGAAGATGGTCTGCAGCTGGTCATGGAAACCCAGCTGCAGCGACTTGTCGAATTCATCCAGAACCACTGTCTCTATGGTTTTGGCATCGAAAGATTCCCTTATGATATGGTCCTGAAGTCTTCCCGGAGTTCCGATGATGACCGCGGGTGATTCGCTTAAGCTTTGTTGTTCTATTTTAGATGAGTGGCCACCATAGCAGGTGCTCACTTTATAGGTTGTCTTCATGGATTTGAAAACCTGCTCTATCTGTAAGCAAAGCTCACGGGAAGGGGCGATGATCATGGCCTGGATTCCCTCAGCATCCTTACGGAGTTTATTGGTCAGAGGCAATAGGAAGGCAAGTGTTTTACCCGAACCGGTAGGAGCCAAAAGCATCAGGTTGGCATGAGAGGCGGCTTTTTCTATGGTCTCCTTCTGCATTTCATTGAAATCTTCAATGCCCAGATTTTTTAAAAATACTCTGTTTGATTCTACGTTGCTTTTTTCCATGATGTAAAGGTACGGGTTTTAATTTTTGCAAATTGTTGGAAGAAGTAAATGGTATGGAAAGGGATGAAAATGTGAGAAGTAAAAAATAATAGTAAAACTTTCGAATAACGAATAATAAATTTCGACAAAATGAAAATACAGAACCTGCACCCAGCAGCAGATATGCAATATGGTGAGAGAGGGATCTACATTGATAATACAATGTACTTGGTTCTTTGTACTTATGATCCTTCTCTTGATACTAGATACTAATATCTTGATACTTTTTCTCCCTTTGCCCCAGCATAGCCAGAATGCCCAGAACCGGACCTATTGCTAAAAACAGAAAAAGGTATTGGGTGCTGATGTAGGTGGTTAAAACATTGAGCAGCTGGATGCTTACGATGGTGATGGAAAATCCTATGCAGTTGACTAAGGTAAGGTTTGTGCCGCGTGAAGTTTCAATTGAGTTTTGGGCCACTAGGGTGGAAAACTGGGGAGAGTCGGCTGTCACTACCAGGCCCCAGAAAAAAAGGAAGACTACCAATATGGTGGAAGAACCGGTCATAAGTAACCAAGGAGATATGATGCAGCAAATTCCTGAAAGCAACAATGCGGTGAAGGCCACTTTCCTGGGTCCGGCATATTGGGATATGATCCCCCCTGCGGCACAGGATAGCCCTCCGGCAGCTATGATGAGGAATGAAAGAAAGGGGACATTGAGATTAGCCGATGGCATGAATGTATTATAGGTGGTCAGAATTACAGGAACAAATGCCCAAAAGGCATAAAGCTCCCACATATGGCCAAAATAGCCCAGGGCTGCTGCCCGAAAATTACGGTTTTCAAAGCCCTTGACTACAGCTTTGAAATTCAGCTTTTGCATGCCTTTTCTGTACGGTCCATCGGGCACCAAGAGATATATAGACAATCCTCCCAGTACCGAGAGTACAGAAGTAGCATATATGACATAAGACCAGGGCAAATCCCCGGAAAAGTTTTTCAGCAGATGCGGAAATGAAGTTCCCAAGACTAAAGCCCCTACCAGATATCCCAGTGATTTTCCCAGTCCTTTGGCAAAATAATCCGAAGCGATCTTCATACCCACTGGATATATTCCAGCTAGAAAGAACCCGGTAAAAAACCTGAATCCCAGCAAGTGGAATCCCTGCAAACCATTTATCACTACACCAAGATTGAATGCAGCGGCCAGGAGGGAACTGTAAAAGAAAACTGCGGAAGGAGAAAAACGGTCTGCTATGGTCAATAAGGCATAGATAAGAGTACCTACAATAAACCCAAACTGCACCGCGCTGGTCAGATGTGCAAGAAATCCGGGCGCAAGATCCAAATCCCGGACCATATCCAGTGCCACTGCATTGCCTGCAAACCAGAGGGAGGTACATAAAAACTGTGCTGCTACTATGATCGGAAGGATTCTTCTCATGAGGCAGCAAACTGCTTTTTGATAGCTTCCAGTCTGTGGAGTTTTTCGTGCTTCATCTGCTGGGCTATTAATTTATATGCTGGGGACATTCTTACCTCGCAATTTTCCACAGGACAGCGTTGGCAGGTGGTGCCTACATATTTCATTTTGATCCGTTCGTCATTATGGAATTTGACTTTCCGTTTAAACTGAGCATTTACTTTTACCCCAAAAGAAATGCTTACCTGCTTTTGTAAATGGGTGCCTGAACGGTAAGCGATGGCAAAAACAAAATAAGAC
>DATHVH010000239.1:0-3918 GCA_035461405.1 Anditalea sp. | reverse complement strand
ACTTTATACCATATTTGACCATAGGTTACTGGGTTTTGGCGGGAGGTATTTACTTATACTACCCTATTTCTTAGCCAAAACAAAATCCTGATTCTGCATCGACACCATGGGCTGCACCCATGGCTACGAAGATTTGAACACTACGTGGCCGGACTCCGTTTTGAGAGGTCCCTCAGTTGTGCGAGGTCTGCCGTTTCGTTCCTCACGGGACAAGTTGTGACCTTGCACGATGAGTATTAAGTCTCGGACTTTATGTAGGTTTGCTAGTCCGGCTATATTTTATTTTACTTAAATCGGTTATATTAATTTTATATAAATTTCAGAAGAGTAAGGGATAAATGTACCGCGTTAACTTACAGTGATAAATAATATACAATGTACTCTATACCATATACTTCTATCAAATTAGCGTATCATCTTCCTTTCCATTGTCCATTCTTTAGACGCTGACAGACCAGGAGGATTACCTTCAAACATTTTTCCGGCTTTCTGATCGCCTTTCAGCTGCCAAAGATACCAGGCAGTGGCTACACGGGCGAATTCCCCTCCGTGAGGTTGTCCATAAGTTCCTCCGTGGCCCACATCCATATTACCGACAAATACCGGTACATGGTCAATCCTCTTAAAATCATCCATACCGTTATTATAGGCAATGTCTGATTCACCGCCCAATAAATACAGGGTAGGGGAATGCAATTTTTTTAAATGTTCTTTATCAAGTTTGGGCATACCGGGCATTCCTCCTCCCGGATTTGGCAAAATTCCACTGTTGTAAATAACCGCGGTAGTTACCCTGGGGTCTGGAGCAGCTTCCAATGCCTGCAACCCGCCACAGGACATGCCACTGACAGAGATCTTGGAGGTATCTATCTTTCCATAAAGGGGACTTTTCTTGTCTGCATTCTGTGCAATTGCCCAGTCGATGGCATCTGTCAATTGAGATGAAAGCGATTTTTCCCTTCTTTTATCCCCTTCCCCGGGCATAGGTCCTATGGCCACCACCAGAAACCCATGAGAAGCGACCTCACTTAAGAAGTTAACATGTTCCCAGGGAGAATTTGCACAGGCCCCATTCCCCCAGGCGATGATCGGAAGTTTCTCTCTTTTGCCAAATGGTTTCAGATCCTGCGGTCTGAAGACAGTATGTGTGGGTAATAGGGGATCCGTTTCCATAATGGCACTGAACTGACCGGTTCCTCCATCTTCCACCACCCTATGGTTTCGCTCCTGGGCTAATAGGGGAGTGGATAAAAATAGCAAGAAGAAAAGTATGCTAAACGAAGATGTGTTTTTAACTAAAAACTCTATCATAACTTTATTCATCATTATCACCATTTGATTATGGGTATAAGTTAACTGTATTTTCCGTTTTTTAATAGTTGCATTTATATGAATTGTTAAAAAATTAAATTCACAATGCGATACCAGTGATTTCGTAATTCCAATTTACCAAATACCAATATCACTATCCTCATACCCAACATCTCATTATTCATTCTCCTAAAATTCTCTGAATAAAATATTTATAATAAAACTGTAAGTTTTTCTGATTTTCTGCAACGTATAGGGAAAATAGAAAAAATGGAAAACTTAAAAGAACAAACCCTTTCAAAATACCTCGATGTTCAAAGGACAATTGACTATTTTGGAGAACTATAGCCTATATCATGAAGGATAAATTTCAGGATGAAATATTCCAGCACCAAGCACTGATTCACAAAATATGTCGGATATACCGGGATACGAAGGAGGAGCGGGAGGATCTTTTTCAGGATATCATCTATCAGCTTTGGAAGGCATATCCACAGTTTCTGGGAAAGTCTAAAATTACCACGTGGATGTATCGGATCGGGCTAAATACCGCTATGGCTACCTTTAGGAAGCAGAAAATAGAATACGCTGCACCACCACTTCTACCGGAGTATGCAGATAAAGACCCTGATGTGGATAGTGAGCGGAGAGATCAATTGCTTTGGGCGGTAAAACAGCTGAATGATGCAGATAGAGCCATCGTAACTTTATATCTGGATGATTTAAGCTATCAGGAAATAAGCGAAATCACTGGGCTCAAAGAAAATTATGTGGGCGTGCGGCTCAACAGGATAAAAGAAAAAATTAAGAAACTACTAAATATACAGCCATGAACCTTGACGATTTAAAATGGAGTAATGCAGATTTTGCTAACGAGCAGATTAGCAAAGAAAAACTACTAGGTATGTTACATGTCAATAGACATCCGGTTTTAAAGCGGATTAAAATTCAGTTGATCATTGAAAGTATAGCCTGGACTGCCTTTTTGGGGCTTTATTACGATTTATTTGATGGCCATCTTAGACCATGGACATGGAATGTGCTACTCATATCCGCAGTGGGCCTATTGCTGATCCATAACCTGCTTGGATACCGGGTGACTGACAATCCTGTTAATGGCAGCAACATTCTGGACTCGCTAAGAAGCTATCTCAAAAGGATCCGAAAATATGCCTACCTATCCATAGGTGCCCGGGTTTTTGCTATTTCGATCATTTACGGTTACTTCTTGTCAGCAATAGAAGTTTTTGAAGTTCGGCACTATTGGAGTTTGGGATTTTTCCTAATTCTCGTGACGATTCAGGTCTATGCATTGTGGAGGGTCTGGTCGGAACGCATCAATACCATTACCATGAAATATGATCAATTGATCCAGAATGATCAGTGATGTGACAACCCGTGGTCTACGTTGTGCAAGGTCTCCCGTTTCGTTCCTCACGGGACAGGTTCTGACTCGAGGAGGAGTATTATTAAGGTAGACACTAGAACCGTGGTGCTAGGTTTATGGCCTAACACTATGGGTTTCGAGTCTCTGACTAGCTAAAAGCTTATTAACCATTATACCTTTTAATTTTATTTCGCCATTTTCCCAAGCCCAATTAAACTTTTTGTCTTTGGTGCTTATGGCTAAAAACCGTTTCAGGTAATTTTAAGAGTAGCATTCACCCAAAAATCCCCGAAATAGTTCCTCCATCATGGCTGATCGTCTGCCCAGTGATATATCCGCTGTGCGGGGAAAGCAGCCAGGCCGCCAGTGAGGCCAGTTCTTCCGCCTTTCCTAATCTCCCTACTGGAATATTAGCTTCCAATGCCTTTTTTGCTTCTGAATAGGAGGTGTCATTTTTACTGCTGTTTTGCTTGATGATGCGTTCTATGGCCGGGGTATCATGAGAGCCAGGCGCCAGCACATTTACGGTTACGCCTTTGGAGGCAATTTCAAGGGAAAGGCTTTTGGCAAATCCTACCACTGCCGCACGGAAGGCATTGCTTAGGACCAGGGCGGGAATAGGTTGCTTGACGGACTGGCTTTCCAGAAACAGCATTCTGCCATAACCTTTATTCACCAGCAGGGGTGCTAGGCGCAGTGCCAGATCAATTTTCCAGCGCATGACCAGGGGCCAGGCAGCATCCCAATCTTCCATTTTGGTCTGAAGAGGGGTGCCGGGGGGAGGCCCTCCTGCATTGAACAGAATTCCGTGAAAATCCTCTTTTTCTACTGTTTCAACTATTTTATCTATCGTGAAAGCATCAGTCAAGTTGCCTTCCAATATCTCTACATTTTGATCAGAGAACTTTTTGCGAAGCAGTTCTCCCCTCCGGGCTATAAGTACTAGGCGTGCTCCCTCGCTCAACAGCTGCCGGGCTATAGCTTCCCCAAACCCACTGCTGGCGCCACAAATTACAAACCGCTGCTGGTTTATTTTTAAATCCATAAAAATTGAATTGGTTGATAAGTAAAATTAGGGCTTTATACCCCGACGTGCAAGGCTCATTGTCCAGTGGTGCAAGGTCTCCCGTTTCATTCTTCACGGTACAAGTTGTGAACTTGCGCCAAAAACCATTACCCAAACGCCCTATGAATCAGTATTTAATACACTCCAAGAAATA
>DATHVH010000238.1:0-12953 GCA_035461405.1 Anditalea sp. | reverse complement strand
ATAGTATTTTGTATTTAAAATTATCTTAAAACAACTCAAATATAGGTAAAGCATAAGCCTTTATAAGTTGAATCATTATCTCCTAAGAAAAAAATTCATCCAATACCTAAAAAATAATTTTAGATCATATTTATATAAAAGTCGCACTTCATCCGAAGATATTTTCAAACGAGATTTGCGAAATTTATCCCAATAAATAACCCCTAAATAAAATTTTATGAAATTTTTCCTACCCTGCTTATAAGCCTCATATTCTAATTCATTTGTCAAATGACTATACTGTCTATTTAATACCTTCAGTGCACCCTCTAGCATAGCTGACAAATTTGAAGACATATTCTGCGAATGTAATCTATAAGCAGCAATCAAATTATCATGATGTAAAACTTCATGCATTCGAGATATTTTTAGGTAAAGATCATAATCTTCACAAGTTTTTAAACTCTCATCAAAATTATAGAGATTTAAAACATCCTTACGGTACATCACCGTAGCATGCATTCCTACATAATTTCCTTTTAAGAAATGAATGAAATTATTAGAACTAATATTCATTTTATACAAGGTCATTTTGTAGGTATCAACAAATATTTTAAAATGACTACCGGAAACAAAAGCAAGGTTTTCATTGCTTGACAAAAATTGAACATTTATTTCTAAGGCAGAAGGATATAGCCAATCATCAGCATCTAAAAAAACGATATATTTTCCTTTGGCATGTTTACTACCTGTATTTCTGGCATTAGACAAACCCGAATTTTTTTGATAATGATACTGCACAGTGGGAAACCCTTTAACTATTTCACGGGTATCATCAGAGGAACCATCATCTATAACTAAAATCTCAAGGTGGGTATAGGTTTGGTTAAGGCAACTAAGAATTGACTTTGGTAGAAATTTACCGTGATTGTAGGAAGTAATTATAATTGAAACTAAATCATCTGGTGAGTCTTTAATTTTTTTTTGCTTATAATTTCCCATTTCTATACCGTCCCTCTCGTGTTCCTCTTTAGAATACATTTTAAATAATATTTAAAATTAAAATCACTCAAGGTTAAAAATTGGCTCTTGTATATAAACTCAATTAAGCCTATTCCCAGATTAGATGATGCCGCTACCATCTTTCGTAACTGGCTTCTGAAATAATCATAAATGAGAGGTTCATTAAATTTGTTGCTATCTAATAGAACCCGACTTAGTTCTTTCATTCCTTCTTCAACAGAATACATTATTTTAAGATCTGAACATCTATGAGGATAACAGATATATTCTAAAGTTTTATCGCCAAAATGATCAATATTTGCTCCATATTTCACAAGTTCTAATTTGGTCCTAGCTAGACTATTTTGTACCTGAATAATAGAAAATTGAGAAGAAACCTGTTTATCATGAATTCTATAGTATAATAAAGGTTCATCGACATTACTTAAAAGTCCATATTCACTAATATCTAACCAAATGGCCTTATCTTCAGCATAATAATACTTTTCCTGATAGGTGATGTTATTATTCTTTAAAAGATCATTACGAATAATTACAGATGGATGATAAATTGAAGTATAGAATATGGAACTAAATGCCAAAATTTTTGCATCAGTTATCACTTGTGTAATTCTGGAAGCTGTAGAAGGGTTCTCTTTAAATTTAATAATACTGCTGCCACACACGGCTACTTGATTATTATCCTCCATATATTGCACTTGTTTTTCTAACCTATCAAGTTGCGATACATCATCGGAATCCATTCTTACAATATATTTGGAATTGATTAATTCTAATCCTTTGTTCAAAGACTTTATATAACCAATATTTTTTTCATTCCTGATATATTTTATCCTAGGATCACTATATGAAAGTATAATTTCTTCAGTCCGGTCTGTAGAGCCATCGTTGATAATATAAAAATCAAAATCTTTAAAAGTTTGGTTTAAAATAGAATCGATCGATTCATTTAAAAATTTTTCCACATTATATGCAGGCATTAATACTGAAACAAGCATAGTTAATTTGTGTATATATAATTTATTTGTATCAGAAATTTGCTTTGATGATTAGATGCATTAATAAGAAAAGAATATAAGATGATTATAAATCTCATCTTCCTAGAATTTGATAGACCAAAAATCTTAAAAATAAATGGGGCTTATGCATTAACATTAATTTTATTTCTTTAAAATCTTTCTTTTGAGATTTATTACGAAATTTTTCCCAGTATAGCTTATTGATATACATATCTTTCCATTTTTTTACCCCGATGTGGTAAGCTTTCATTTCTTCCTTTGAAGGATTAGCTCCTATGATATTTTTTAAAACCAGGAGTGAACTTTCCATCATTAATAAATCCCTTGTAGCTGATACGCTCTCATTATGAATAAAATAAGCGGCTACAAATTCCTTATGATGAAAGACTTTTTCATTTTTGGAAATTCGAAGGTATATATCATAATCTTCACTATATCGCAACGACTCATTAAACTGATACTGTAGAAAAATTTTTTTAACAAACATAACTGCTAGAAGGGCGCCTATATAATTACTTTGTAACATCTCCAGATAATTATTTTCCCTTACTTCATATTGTTTGTAAATGATTTCATTGTTTTGAGAAATCATTTTAAAATGACAACCTGAAACCATAGCCAGTTCTGGCTGTTCATTAAAATAGTTTAAATGTATCTCCACTGCCCTAGAAAATAACCAGTCATCAGCATCCAAAAATATAACATAATCTCCAGTAGAAATATGTGCACCTTTATTTCTAGCTTTTGAAACCCCACTATTGGCTTGATAATGATAAATTACAGTTGGAAACTGGGCAACCACCTCCTGCGTATTGTCAGTAGATCCATCATCTATTACTATTACTTCTATATTGTCATAGGTTTGCAGTAAAGCACTCCTTATAGCTTTAAAAATATAATTTCCTCCATTATAACAGGGAATAATAATAGAAACTAAACTTCTGCTTCGCATACTTGAAAAAATATTGGAGTGAAATTTTTGATAATATTAATGCAACAATTCACTTACCTTTTTTTAGGCTTTGATCTAGTGTTTCTCTTCATTATAACTTTAACAAAATATTTTAAGTCAAAACTGTTCCTATTCACAAAATCACTCTTAGCTATGTACCTTAATAAAGGTAAACCTATATTTTGAGATCTATGGAGAGTCTTAAGTAATTGCTCCACCATAAATGAGTGAACTGCTCCGTTATCGTAATCAGGATTTTTTTCTAAAACCCTTATTACTTCCTTCATAAATTTTTCTACTTGATATAATTCAGCCACTTCAAAACAACGCTGCGGGTAAGCTATAAAACCCACTACTTTATCAGTAAATGGCTCCATATCCACACCTAACCTTAAGAGTGCTTCTCTTGTAATAGCCATACTGATTACATACTGCTCTGAGAAATATTTACTAGAAACTTGATTTTCATGTACTCTATAATATAATAGCGGTTCTTCTATATTTGCCAAAGCTCCCTGTCGAGCTATATCAATCCACATAGCTTTATCTTGAGCATATTTATACTCAGTCCTGTATCTTATATTATGATCATTTAGGATTTTAGATCTTAATAGCATAGTAGGATGCCAAAATGCAGTATAAAATAAAGTTCGAATCTTTAATTCCTTATCAAGTAATTTAGAATCTGAAAGAGATGTCTGGTTAATGTCATCGTTATAAAATTTTATAATATTACTTCCACTTGCCACTGTGTCAGGGTTGGCTTCCATAAACTCTATTTGTTTTTCAAACCTATGGGGTAAGGCTATATCATCTGCATCCATTCTAGCTATATACTTAGATGTAGCTAGATCTATTCCTTTATTCAGGGTTTTTACTATTCCTAAATTAGACTCATTTACAATATAATTAATCCTATCATCGACATATGACTGAATTATTTCCTCAGATCTGTCAGTAGACCCATCGTTTATGATTAAAAATTGGAAATCACGATAAGTTTGGTTTAAAATGGAATCGATGGCTTCCTTAAGATGAGATTCTCCATTATATACAGGCATTATTACAGATATCATAAAATCCTTTTTGGTTTAATAGGTATATTAAAAATGAAAAATTTCTTGCTGATTCATATACTTCTACCGAAATTTTCTATAGATCTCTAACCCTCTTTCAAAATCTATAAGATCTCATATTAAATAAATGCTTTATTTGCATGTTACTAATGAGTGGCTATTTTATGAACTACTCGTATTCTAATCATAAAATACAAACCAGCTATCACTAATAGGGAAATCAAGAATTCGATCCAAGTAAGATTCTCAAATCCTATAATATGAATAAATATCAAATTGATAATCAACTGAACCGCCGCATAACCGGCAGATACAACCAAATGATTAATCTTCATTTCATTTGCCATAAACTGGTATAGGTGCGACCTATGAGGTTCAAATATATTTTCCTTATTGATAATCCTGAATACTATCGTAATCACAGCATCTACCCCATACACAGAGAAGAAGAGGAGATAATAGAAATTTCCACCAGTATTTAAAATAGTGTAGATCATAAAATATCCCAAAATAATCGCTAAACTGATGCTCCCTACATCACCTAAAAATGCCTTTGCTTTAATGCGTAGATTAAATATTGCAAATACTAGAGAGGCCAGAGCTAGAATGATAAATAGATCATAAAACCCAGCATTTACGGGGATAAGGGAAAATGAATATAAAGTGACCAGTGTATACAAGACCGTAATACCATTTATTCCATCCATAAAATTAAATGCATTGATCCATCCTATTAATAGAACCAGTGCCACAATTATAAATATCCAATGAGCCTCAAATAAGTTAAGATCATAAAATAGCAATAGAGAACCCAGCACTTGGACAGCTGCTCTAGGTCCCTGACTCAAAGAATAAATATCATCTATAAAACTGATCAGAGCTATAATCCCTACTACCACCGCTAAAATCCAAGTCACTTGACCTAAACCTAAAGCAATAAATAAACTTATGGGGAAAATCACCCCTCCCCCTCTAATTGTAAGTGTTTTATGTGAGGATCGCTCATTAGGTTTATCCAATATATTATACCTCTCAGCTATCTTGAAATATATCAATTCGATAACTAAAAAGACTATGAATAACAGGGAATAGAATATCATTACTTAAATGAATTAAATGTTTGTCTTAAACCTTCTACACTCGAAAGGGGCAACTCGGTAGACATAGTTGTTAGCAATTTTTTATTAGAAACTACATAATCTTCCGTCAGTTTCTGAAGACGTTCAGAATTTAATGGTAATCTCAGCATATCACCCACTTTGGCCAAACTTAATACCAATGGTTTGGGTATGTTTAAAATTCGAGTTTTTTTCCCTGTGGATTCGCCCATTAATTTTATCAGGTCATTTGTACTAAGAGGTTTATCATCAGCTACATTATATATGCCTGATTTAATAGGTTTTTTAATCAGCTGATCTATCAAAAAACAAAGGTTTTCAATACTTAAAAATGATCTTTGATTTTCAAATGCCCCTAATGGATAAGGTATTCCCCTTGCTATCAAACCAAATAGAAGATTTAAATTTCCTTTATTATGAGGGCCATGTATCATGCATGGTCTAAGTATAAATACATTTTTACCTTCAGGTAAATTTGACATTAAATATTCTTCCGCCTTTAATTTTGATTTTCCATAGGCTGTTTTCGGATCAGGTAATACATCTTCAGTTAAACTACCGGTAACACAATCCTTAGCTGCTTTTACAGAACTTATATAGATAAAGGTTTCTGATATATTATCATCTAGGAACTTATTAAATACCTTTTTGGTGAGCTCATAATTAACTTCAAAATATTCATCATCATTTGATGTTTTTTTGAGATCATGTGCTTTACCGGCTAGATGGATGTAATGGTTAGCAGATATATCACTTATAAAAAATTCATCATAGGAAAATGCATTTTCTAATCCCGAGATATTTTTTCTGTTTACCAATATTAATTCCGTATCAGAATTTATATCTAAATATTTTATAAGATTAAGACCTACAAATCCGGTAGAGCCGGTTATTAATGTCTTCATTTCAACATTGGGTGAATTAGAAGTATATATTTGGAAATAAAAATCCAATGCTTCCATTTATGGGAAGCATTGGATTTTTATTTATATTTTTCTTTTAAATAACACTGCCCAATGTCCAGATCCAGGAGCAGTCAATTCTACATCTCTTGCACCGGGTACTTCAGTTTCATCAGACCATGTTCCATTTACTATATCAAACCACTTCATCATGTAGCTACCGTTAGCCTGCTGCAAATTCAATGTCACATTACCTCCATTTGGAAAATAGACTGCGTATTGATTATTTTGATGAGATAGACAAAATGCTTCATTTTCAGATCTATTGCTCAAAAGATTATTGGATGGCGACGGAGAGAATGAATTCATCGCATCAGCAAACATTCTCAAATGTTTGATCTGTGCTTTTCCCCTTTCGTTAAATCCAAGAGAAAATGCATTTTCAAACGGACCTTCTTTATGAAAGTTAGTCGCCGCACTACCTCCAAAAATTGTTTTCCAGAATCGCTGTATACTTTGATCCACACCGTCAGACCATTCCGCCTCTCCTCCGTAGATTTTACTATTGCTAAAGGGTATTGGATTATCCTTTACTCTATTTCTCGCACTAATTATTCTGTTAAAATGCTCATCCCCACTATTAAGGTTGTTTTGAGAAATATCAATAAAGTCAAAATGCTGACGGTCGTTAAGAATGGCAATCTGTTCTGCTGAAGACAGATTGGAACTTCTGTGCATATCAGATATATATATTTTCTTTTGAATTTTAGTAGCTTCATTACGCATAAAGGAAGACCAATATTTACTCCATTCTAAATCTTCCCCCATATCATTATTTATACAATAAAGGATATTCCTATATGGCAAGGATACTTCCATTATTTTTTTCACAAACGCTTCTTGATATGTCCTTACACTTGTGATATTTTCAAGATTGGGAACCGTATGAAAAAACCTGTGTGCTGTTGGTCTATTTGAGGGATAGTAACTAATGTAAGTTTCCAAACCAGTTTCCTGAGCAGTATAGTTTGTATTTAGAGAAGGATTAAAGGGATTACTTTCCCAACCTTTATTGCCATCACCATATCCAATATCAGCATCGGTACGAAAATAATCCCACATATCCCAAATAATAAGCTGTACCACGATATCCCGCTCAGCACATAAGCTCAAAAATCTATCAAATCTATCCCAGTATTCAGGATTCCATTGTGATAAATCATATAGGCCATCATCCTTCCTTAAAAATGGATATACATTACCAGGTGAACGGCTACTCATTATATTTTTTATATAATTTCCTCCATTGGCTTCAAGCTGATCCAAATAGTCAACTAAACCATCTTGAAAATTAAAAATATTATCTTCTTTAGCACCTCCTAGTAGTAATAGAGGAATCCCATCATATTGCCAGTAATATTGGTTATCACTGAAAACTTGAATTCCGGAATTATCTTTTGGCCGATCTGTATTGCCTACAGTTTCGATTATATCTTCTCCACCGGGAAGAATATCCTCTTCTTCTGAACAGCTTACAAAAATTGCTGCAGTTAAAGCAAATAAAACAAAATGTAACTTTTTTAACATACTAATTGAGATTATAGTTGGTGAATAAAATGCTATACCTCTCACAAGAAAGGTAATTTGACAAATGAAAATTTAAAATAATCAATAAATCTTGTATTATTTAAAATGTTTTTCAAATATACAAAAATGATTTTTATAAACAATAGATGATCGTCAAATTACTTAGAAATAATTATGCCACTATTTGCGATTTAGAATATTTACGTCAATCCAATCTAATATTTCTGCATCTACATTAGTATCAAACTTTCTGGCAAATAGATGGTAGGTGTTAGCTATATTCTCCTTATCTCTCATAATTAAGGTAGCTCCTTTTCTATTCCACTCTAAAAAATGCAGAGTATCATTCACAGCCTCATCTTTTATATCGGGATGATTGCCCATTATTGTTTGAAACAATATTTCATCAGGTACCATGACATTTTTGAAAAAATTAAAATAATCAGGATTATCCATAATATTTTTAACTACATAATCTACATGGGTTTTATGTAAAGCCCAAAATTGAGCACCCCCATATGGCTTATACTTAGAAGGAAATTTCCTCTTTGGTACTACTTTTCCTAACGTATTGCTGATGAGTTTAGAAATAGTAGGTCGAGAACTAAAAAGCTTATGAGGAAAGCCATATTGATTTTTTGAATTTATATAATACCAATTATGTATTCTGTCAAAACCACCATTATGTCGTGTCCAAAGGGGATTCGGAAATGGCCTGGTGTTTATAAATGATTTACCATTATGTTTTTCAAGATAAGATTGGATATATTCGTTGGTTTTAATAGGGTAATCTTGACCACTCATCAGACATAAATAATCAAATGAAAGGTTACGATCCAATGATTCTTTTAATCCCTGATAGGTAGCTTGTGCTATCCCAAAACCCGCCCAATAACATTTATATCTCTCAATAAAAAACACATTACCCAGCGGTTCAAGTTTATTTACAATTAGATCATAGGTCTGTTCGTCTACTTTCTTGTCAATATGAACCAAAAAATTTACGCCGGTATTATTTAAACGATCCACTAATCGGAACAATTGTTCTGGATACCTATGTGCTAAAATAAGATATGTAATCTTCATACATGAATTATATACTGATTAATAAGAATTATATTTAATTTGAAAAAAGTTTATTTGATTAGCCTTTCTTTAAAAGCTTTTAAAAGACATTGAAAATACATTTTTTTAAAATGAGGTGGAATGGGTGGATTCCAGTAGGTAAGACTTAATCGAGTATTGTCAGCTAGATTCCTATGCAATTTTGTAGCTAGCCATCTATAGTTTTCTGCTAAACCACTGTCTAATGACACATTCTGCAATTCCAACCCAAAATTAATCACTTTAAGATTTTCTTCGAACCGAGTTAATTCATCTTTAATAGATTTTAATTGTCTTGAGCTACCAGAATGCTTTCTAAAATAATTAAGTTTTTCTGGAGTGTATGCTATATTACCAAATTGCAACATCCATATCCAAAAATACCAGTCCCCCGCATACTTCATATTAATAATAGTATCAGGAAAATTTTGAGGTTTTCTAAAAAGTGCCGCACTAGCATTTGGGATTTTATTTTTTTTACCCATAATAAATTTTATCTCCTCTATTCCATTATTGGAAAAAGAGTGATCCCATCTATCTTCGGGGTTATAAGGAATCGGTTTATTGTGAACATCATTTTCATCCACCCAAATAGATTTACAATATGCCACCACTACCTCATCATTATATATACCAATGAGATTTTGAAGCAAATTATGATCAGCATAATCGTCACTTTCTGCTATCCAAATAAGCTCACCTTTTGCTAATGATATCCCCTTTTTCCACTGACTAAAAGGACTTCCAGAGTTTTTATCGTTTCGGTCTAGTACGCTTACCTTTTCATTATTAGCATACGACTTCATGATTTCCCAACTATTATCAGTACTACAATCATCTAGCAGAATAACTTCAAAATCTCTATATGACTGGTTTAATACACTTTCTATCCTCTTAACTAAAAAATGTTCGTGATTATAATTAGGGATGATTACAGATATTTTCATTTATATAATCAATTTAACTTTCTATAAAAAGAGCTGAACATTACTGGTTTGATATTAACCATATGCCTCCAAACATTAAGTTTATAATTCATTAAAGGAGATAAGTTGGTTATTTTACTAAATGGAAATACACCTCTAGATTTCATATCATTTATAAATTCTAACTTTTGATACTTACTCCAATTCTCGCCGATAAATTTAAGAAACAAAATTTGATTTACTTGCTTTGCCTTTTTAGCGAGTCCCGTCGCTATTCCTTTGTAGGCGGAGTATTGAGTCTTTTGCTCATTAATACTTTCAGCAAGTAGAATAGCAGAGTTCATGAAATTTATCTGAGATTCTAGGCCTTTAGTTCTTAATAAGGAATTAGCCCTCCTTCTGTAGGCATAAGCCGGTTTTTCAAAAACTCCAATACGGTGAATATTCGCCATTAACTTTGGCAATATTTCAGAATCTTCCATGACCATACCCTCTCTAAATCCAATATTATTTGACGTAAATATATTTTTACGAAAAATATATTGCCAAATATAGCTTCGCTTATAATTTAGATTATAAAAATCTGCACCGGAGACGACCTGTTTCCCATTCATATCCAGCCGGCCCTTATCTTTTTGGAGCAAAGTGCCATCTTCCGCTATACCAAAGTAATTCATACCCAAAGCATCCAGGTTATTTTCTACAAGTAAATATACCATATCCAATATTAGCTCTGATTTGACCAAATCATCTGGATCTATAAACCATACATATTTATTTACAGCCAACGATAGACCTATATTTCTAGCAGCAGAAACACCTTTATTTGGCTGATGATGATAAATGATATTGGGATATAATAAAGAAAGTTGTTTTCCTATTTTACCAGTGCCATCTGTGGAACCATCATCTATTATAATAACCTCAAATATATCAGAGGATAGCCCTGACCCCATTATAGATTTCACACATAATTCTAGGAATGGCATTACATTATATGATGGTAAAATGATACTGACTAACATGATCTAAATATTTGTTGGGCGTAAATAATTTGGATATGGAGGAGATTATGAATAGCATTTAAAAAAAATAAGTGTGGAAATTGAATGGGCGGAAAAAATATATTTCTGAAGAATCAACCCAAAAAAAGCAATTTTCTATGGCTGTTCACAAAATAGTTCTTTTATCTCAGGTCTATTTTAATATAATAAATCAGAAATTTGTTCCAAACATCTACATATATAACTATCTACCCTTCATGTTCAACTAATTGACTATACGATCGAACCATATATAAAATAAAAAATTTAAGACACATCAATAAAAAAATATGCTATAATTAGATATAAACATTAAATTCAATATATCTATTTCATTTCTTTCAGAAAGGCTTAATTGAATCGATAGTTTCCGATAAAAAATCCTCTGCATTATAGACAGGCATGAGAACTGTTACTGGTTTTAAAGCTATCATATAAAATTGATTGAAAGTCTTATTGCTCTACAGCCACTCCTCTAGTGCTCCTTTTAAGCAACGTTTTAATAAAAAATCTATAATCAAAACTATTATATTTAGAAAATTTACTTTGGTTGATGAAATTTAATAATGGCAATCCCAAGGTAGTGGATCTAGAAACCAATGTAAAAAGTCTGTCTTGTAAAAATGTGGAAACAAATTGTTTGTCAAACATTTCTTGGCTTTCCAAATTATCAATCAATTTCTCAATCAATGATTCTACTTCAAATAGATCGGTTACCTTCTCGCATATTTGAGGATAACATAAAAGTCTTAATGGACGAAGTTCTTCATCATATATGGTAACGCCATAGCGTGCTAAAACTAACTTAGATTTAGTGATGCTATTGACTCTTTGGATCTCATTATGTTTAATAGATACTTGATTTAAATGGATACGATATTTAACCAATGGTTCTTCAATATTAGAAAGCGCTCCATATTGAGACATATCCAACCACATAGCTTTGTCTTCAGCATAATAATAGTCTTTATCATATCGAAGACCATTTTTCTGTAGGATATCATTTCTTAATATAGCGCTGGGATGGGGAATTGACGTATTAAAAATTGAACTGAATAAAAGATGTTTCTCGTTGGTGATAGTATATACAGAGGTTTCAGTTCCTTTTTTACCACTGTAAAAATTTATTTTACCAGACCCACATACCGCTACATCGGGTCGGCTTTCCATAAACTCCACTTGTTTTTCTAATCTATGGGAGAGAGCAATGTCATCCGAATCCATCCTAACAATGTATTTTGAGGAAATAAGATCAATCCCCTTATTTAGGCTCGCTATATATCCAATGTTTTTCTCATTTTTAATATAATTTATTCTTGGATCATCATATGATAATATAATGTCTTCAGTATTATCAGTTGACCCATCATTTATTATTAAAAAATTGAAGTCGGGATATGTTTGAGAGAGTATTGAATCGATTGATTCTCTCAAAAACTTGCCTACGTTATAGGCAGGCATTAAAACTGTTACCAACTTCTGATCTATCTTATTCAAAACACATTATTTACTGAATGACTTTTGTTTGTATTATCTTCCAGAGACAGCACTTGTTGCAATGAATTTAATATCATTTTGTCCGGTTTTAAATATGCCTTATAATATTCATAATTAGAAATCATCATTTCCTGTAATTTCTTTCTATCTGTCAGTAAATGTTCTATTTTGTTCACTAACTCATCTGTATTTTCAAACTTAAGATAGTTGGTCCCTTCTTCAAAATTACCAGGTAATTCATATTGTAATGGTTCACTGATGATAGCTCTCGAAGCAGCCACATATTCTCCCATTTTCCATCCTATGGAATTGTGAAGTCCTGTAGTTCCAATGCAGATATTGCTTTTCCTTACTAATTCTAAAAATTTCAGTTTATGGGTGTACTCATTAGATACGATTAAATCAGGTGCATATTTATGAGATGTGCTATTATCATAAACACCACCTATAAATCTATCCCCAAAAGCCTCTTTACATGCCTTTATACTTGCAATTCTGGAGGCATTAATTTCCTCAATTTGTGCCTGAAATATTGGGGCATCGTTGTACATTTCAAATTCCCATAAGCGGCATAAAAATAATATCTTATCTTCTTTGTTTAATATGGAACTATATTCATAATCCGATGCGCATAAATGCTCAACCCTGTAATTTAGAATATCCCGATAAACTTTTTTCGGCTCAGTAAGCCTGCTCAAAGTATATGGAATACTATCTTTGATTAGCT
>DATHVH010000237.1:0-3904 GCA_035461405.1 Anditalea sp. | reverse complement strand
CTGCTACAGCTCTAATATTGGTATCGAAAACAGTTCCATCAAGTAATTTACCAACATAATTGGTATATACCATGGTGTTTGGTTTAGGTTTTACACCGGTACCTTCTTCCTGTACGATGACTACTACTCCCTGGGGATCATGTATCCTATAGAGGCTATCATACGCGGCAGTCTCGAGATAGCTTGCGATGATAGGACGCTCTCTGGCCAGGTTTTCATCTGGATTATATTGTTGGGCAAACTGCATAGTTTCACAGCTATAGATAAATGCTGAAAAAACTACCAGTAATATGGTTTTAAAAACTCTCATTATATTTCGTTTTCTACCTCTTCCAGTATCTCTAAAAGATCAAGGTCAAATCTAAGTGGGGTATGTGGTGGGATAGAGCCATCTCTGGAACCAGTGGAGCCATAGCCATATAAAGAAGGGATTAACACGATAGCTTTTTCCCCTTCTCTCATATTGAATACTCCAAAGTTAAATCCATCAATTAGTCCTGTTACACCCAAAGCTATTCTAAATGGTTCATAAGTTCTACTAGAAATATGAATATTATTAGCTCTGGCAACTGAATCAATTGAAGTATCAAAAACTCTATTGTCTAAAAAACTTCCTATATAGTCCACAACAAGGCTATCTCCTAAAGCTGGTCTTTCTCCATCAGGATTTTCTTCCGTCCAAATAATTACGATACCTGTATTACCGTCCTGTTCTGTTTTGACCCCTTGCAAATCATTGTTTTCCATGTAATCAGCAATAGCCTGCAGATCCCTATTATGGAGATTCTGTTGTGATTCCTGATCATTGATGCAGGAAGCCATCAGGATGACAAGTGAGCAGCATAGCAATATCCTTTTCATAGCACTTAAATTTTATATCTTTTCAAATTACCTTTTGGCAATTTAAAGAAAATGAAAGTCTCCCATTTTAGGAGACTTTATAATTAATTTACGTCAGTAACTTCTACATCGAATACCAGCACAGAATTAGCTTTGATCACTTCACTCGCCTGTCTGTTGCCATAGGCTAATGGAGATGGGATGATCAGTTTAGCTATTGACCCTTTTCTCAAAAGTTGAAGACCTTCGTCCCAACCCTGAATCACCTGGCCCTGACCTACCGGAAATTCAATAGGAGTATAACCTCCCGGTCTTCCTTCCTGGAAAGTATTGTGTTCCCTAGCCACACTTTCGCGGCTGGTGTCGAATACTGTCCCGTCAAGTACATATCCGGTATAGTGAACAGATACTCTATCTCCTTCATTTACTTCCGGTCCTGTACCTTCTTTTTCTATGACGTAGAAAAGACCCGATTCCGTCCTCTGTGCATTCAGATTATTTTCAGCTACGTATTTTTCTATGATCTGTATATCTTCTTCAGTCTGTCTAGCAGATAGCTGCTGCTGCTTTTCCTGCTGTCTCTGAGAAAGATTATTGAAATACTCCTGAAAGCTTTCTTCGTTTAGCACATCTACTACGCCTATTCTTAGGGTGATGGTCTCTTCATTTTTCAAAAATGGAGGTACACCAAATCCGCCGAACATTTTCTCCGCAGTAGTTTGCACCAGGATACTGTCACCATTTCTAAGGTTAAGGAAGATTTCATCTATACCCGTCTGTGACTCTGCTGCTGAATCATACTGAAGATATGCCGGGAAATCCTGATCATAACTGTTGATAAACAGGGAGTCATTTTCATTTTCTGCAGTAAAATGGTATAAAACGTAATCACCCTGGACAGGCTGATCACTTCCTTCTCTTACATAGGTATAATCGATACCATCAGCGGTAGTTTCTTTTCTTTGATTATCACAAGCTGTCATAGCTACAGCAAGGATACCACCTGCCAACATGAAATTTTTAAGGTTTTTCATCTACTAGTTCTAATTGATTAAATAGTAATTTTTTGTTTTCTTTTATTAATTTTTCAAATTTTTCAGCCGTTTCCTCTAAACTAAGGTCTGATTTGCCACCTGAAGCATTTTTATGTCCCCCGCCCTGAAAAAATTTTGCAGCAAATTTATTTACTGAAACATCTTCTGTGGAGCGAAAGGATATCTTTACAGCATCTTTTCTTTCGGTAAACAGCGCGGCTATTTTTATGCCGTCCAAAGATAACGCATAATTTACCAATCCTTCTGTGTCGCCAGTCTGGGAATTGTATTTTTTAAGATCTTTTTTGCTGATAGTAAAGTATGCCGTCTGTAATTCTGGCAATATGACCAATCTTCTGGATAGGGCAAATCCCAAAAATTTCAGTTTGTCTACAGAATTAGTATCATAGATCAAACGCGAAATTTTAGAATTATCAGCTCCCAAATCAATTAGGTCTGCCGTGACTAGGTGGACATTCTTAGTAGTATTGGGATGCCTGAATCCACCAGTATCGGTCATGATACCAGAGTAAAGGCATTCTGCAATATCGCTGTCCATTAATGATTTATCACCCACTTTTACGATTAGATCATACACCAGTTCGCAGGTAGCTGCAGCTGCTGTACTTAGATAATTGAAATCGGCAAAATTTTCAGGGTCCTGGTGATGGTCTATATTAACTTTATAGGCAGAAGACTTTCGGATGAGGGGCTCCATATCCTGTGTTCGGCCCAAGGCACTAAAATCCAGGCACATTATAATCTCAGCTTCCTCAATCTTTTTAGTGGCATCTTCTTTGTGATTTGCATCCTCAAAATTAAGTACCTCTTCATTGCCCTTCATCCAGGCAAGAAAAGAAGGATAGTCAGAAGGTGTGATTACTGTCACCTCATGTCCTTTCTTTTTTAAATAGTTTGCCATACCCAGTGATGAACCCAGCGCATCTGCATCAGGTTTATGGTGGGTGGTTATTACTATTTTTTTGGGGGTGGAAATCTGTTTTTTAAATGACTCTAATTCTTGCATCTGTAGTAATTATTGCTGCAATATTCAGCACATAGTTTGCAAAGGTCAGGATAATTTTCCAAAATTCCCAATATGTGTTATCGGCTATAAATTAATCGATTATGGTTTATTTATAGATGATTGTATTGAGTTTAAATGAAAAGCCGTAAATTTGCAGCCAAATTAAACCTAGAAAAAATTATCGCAATGGCAACAAATAGAACATTTACAATGGTGAAACCTGACGCATTTGGCGCAGGCAATGCAGGTGCAATTCTTAAAATGATCGAAGAAGCTGGTTTTAAAATCGTAGCATTAAAAGCTACCAAGCTTACTTCTGAATTGGCCGGTAAATTTTATGAAGTACACAAAGAAAGACCTTTTTACAATGATCTTGTAAGCTATATGTCCTCTGGTCCTATCATCGCCGCCATTCTTGAAAAAGACAATGCGGTGGAAGATTTCAGAAAACTGATCGGAGCTACCAACCCTGCTGATGCAGCTGAAGGTACCATCAGAAAGATTTTTGCTAAATCTATCGAAGCGAATGCTGTTCACGGATCTGATTCTGATGAAAATGCCGCTATCGAAGGCAATTTCTTCTTCAGCCAGTCTGAGAGAGTGCTTTAATAATTTAAAGTACTTCTATATAATAGGAAACACCCTGTATTTTTTACGGGGTGTTTTTTTATGCTTATTGTTTAATGGTAAAACCCCAATGATTGATACTGTAGGTATGGACTTACCTAAGGGGTTATATGCACCCTTTCTGATCTTTTCTTTTATATTCTTATATTTTTTAAATAACCTTTCCGACGAAGAAAGAGGTTTGGTTTAAATTTTGTAGCGCAAATTTTTGAATTAGTTATCTATCTTAGCAATAGAAATCGATTGAGAATTATTATATTTATATTTTATTAGCTATTTCATTACCACTTTAGTAAACCCTATATAACTTTTAACCCAAATTTTTATGCCATTGAACAAAATTGAGAAACTCCTGGTAGCTAACCGGGGGGAAATT
>DATHVH010000236.1:0-4610 GCA_035461405.1 Anditalea sp. | reverse complement strand
TCAAATGGGGAAATAGTTTGGGTCATTGGATTAAGGGTAGATGATCGCTTTAAAGTCACCCCTACTACCAAAGCAGTGTTACATATAAAAAAATCAAATGATGTTAAATCCTTTTAAGAGAACCTATAGCCAGTCTGAACTACAAACATTTGATTTTTTATCAAGGGTCAGTTTTTTTAGTAGATTAAAAAACAGTGAGCTGGAAAGGTTTCTGCCTGGTATACACTATAGAAAGTATAATAAAGATGAAGTAGTGTTTTTCAGTAAGGATCCGAGTCAGGCTATATATATTGTAAGAAACGGCATAGTAAATCTCACTATTGACATAAAGGATAGTTTTGAGGGAATTCTAAAAGTAAGGGAAGGGGAATGCTTTGGAGAAAATGCTCTCTTAGAAAACACTAACAGGGTATATACTGCTATAGTGGAATCCGAAGAGGCAGATCTGATGGTAATACCTCATTATGCGATTCAAGAAGTTTTTGACTCTAATGCAGAGATCAAATCTAAGATGATTACTTCACTGGCGGAATTTTATAATGAGAATAACCACCGGCTATTTAGATCCTATCAATCTTCTTTTGGTTTTTTCACCCTAAACCAAATGTTCAAATAAAAGAAATCCCGGAAAGAAGTAAGTGATTTTTCTTATTTAAAGTAGGTTAAGTATTCAATCGATTTCTTTATTAAACAGGGTTTCTTTAATAACTTAGCGGAGCATTTCAAATTTTTATTAAAATCAAATACTAAAATATAAATCATGACTAAAGTAACCGTAGTTGGAGCAGGTAATGTTGGTGCCACATGTGCTGACGTATTAGCTTACAGAGAAATAGCTGAGGAAATAGTGCTAGTGGATATCAAAGAAGGAGTAGCCGAGGGCAAAGCCTTAGATATCTGGCAGAAAGCCCCTATCAATGCTTATGATAGCAGAACAGTGGGTAGCACTAATGATTACTCTAAGACTGCTGATTCTGATGTAGTAGTCATTACTTCCGGACTTCCTCGTAAGCCAGGTATGACCAGAGATGACTTAATCGAAACGAATGCAGGTATAGTTAAATCTGTAACTGAGAACGTGATCAAGCATTCGCCAAATGCTATTATTATTGTCGTTTCCAATCCACTGGATGTAATGACCTATCAGGCTCACATCACTTCTAATTTCTCTAGAATGAAAGTTTTGGGTATGGCTGGTATTCTTGATACTGCCAGATACAGAGCTTTTATAGCTGAAGAACTAAATATATCCCCTAAAGAAATTCAGGCCATCTTAATGGGAGGCCATGGTGATACGATGGTGCCTCTACCTAGATATACTACAGTAGCAGGTATTCCTGTGACTGAGCTGATCGCTAAAGATAAACTGGATGCGATCATAGAAAGAACTAAATTTGGTGGTGGAGAGCTAGTGAAATTAATGGGTACATCAGCCTGGTATGCACCGGGTTCTGCTGCTGCTCAGATGGTAGAATCTATAGTGAAAAATCAAAAAAGGGTGTTTCCTGTTTGTATCAAACTAGATGGTGAATACGGAATCGATGATTGCTATCTAGGAGTTCCTGTAATTTTAGGTAAAAACGGTGTTGAGAAAGTTCTAGAATTAGAATTGAATGATGACGAAAAAGAATTATTGGAAACATCCAGATCTCATGTAAAAGAGGTTATGCAGGTTTTAGATAAAATTTCCGAAAAATAATAAATAATTTCAGTGGAAAATCCCGGCAGATTAGCCGGGATTTTATTTTTTTGTCCAAAAACATACTTTAATTCTCATTCTTCAGTTTTAAAATTTTACCCTGATAAACGATTTGTCATAAAGTGAAGATCATTAAGTTTCTGCTTGCTATTCTATTGATCGCCACGGTAGCCGTGGGAAGTTATTTATTGATCAGTGAATATTCTTTTAAAACTCAATACAATGCTGTCCAGTTAATCCCCTCTGATGCAGTCTTTGTATTTGAAACCACTGAACCTATACAGGCTTGGAACCAATTAGTATCTCAACCAATTTGGGAAAGGCTATCAGATATACCTTCTCTTAAAAAATTTGAAAATCAATTGGTGTCTATGGATAGCCTATTGGGCGGAGGTGGAAAATTGGACAAATCATTGAAAGGAAACCAAATGGTGGTCTCCCTGCATACTACGGGCAAAGAGGAATTTGATTTTTTATTTGCGATAGCATTTAAAGACAATGAGGGAGATGATGAGTTTTTTAAAAATTTCCAGGAAAGTTTTCAAGAAGAAGCTACGCGGAATAAGAGAAACTATAGCGGAGTAGCCATATATGAAATTCATCGCTCAGATGAGGCTAATTCTTTTTCTTTTGCAATGATTAATAATGTACTTATAGGCAGCTATACTTCATTTCTGATAGAAGATGCCATCAGAAGAACTAAAAACAAAGAGATAAAAAATTTCAAGGATGAATATCAGGAACTTTTTGCTGCCTCTCCCAAAGCTTCCGGTTTGGGTATTATCAGGATGTCACATGTGGGTGTAGCCAACTTCCTTCAGACCCTGGGAAGAGAGTCAGGAAAAGGAATGGAAGAAACCTTTTCTAAAAATAAGATGTCAGCTAATCTACAAGTTAATTTTGCTGATAATAAAGTTTATTTAGATGGCAGCTACTTTTATAAAGATGGGGATGAATTAAAGTTTCCAAAAGTCTCTCCAGGAGGCACTCATGTATTCGCTCATCTCATTCCCAATAGAACAGCAGTACTTACACAATATAAAGTGAATGATGCTAGGCAGGTAAAGCGGATATCAAATCAGGCATTTGTTTCGAAGAGTACCCTTCAGGGAGAGATACAAAAGTCATTTCGCGAGGAGGAGTTTTTTGATCTTCTTAGTGGAGAGATGTTATACCTGATCATGGAAGAAGAGAACGGAAGTACTACCAGTGATAAAATCCTTTTACTTAAGTCCAAAGATGCGCCGGAGCAAATTCAAAAATTAAAAGAATTTGGCCGTGGTGCAGGGCAGCAGCTAATTTCTGACTTTCACCGAAATAAAGAGATATTTGCTATTGGAGAAGAGGATTTTCCAGCACATATTTTTGAGGGGCAGTTTGTAGGTTTCGAGAGTACATTTACTGCTTATCATGAAGATGTCATTATATGGGGAAATAGCCTTCAGTCTGTCAAAAGGTTTTTGGACGATCTGGATAATGATAATACATGGGGGAAATCCCTTAACAAAAAAAGGATTATGGACTCCATAGTCAAAGATGCAGGATATAATTTTATAATAAATCTTCCGCGCTTTTGGAACAGCCTTATAAAAAGTAGCTCACCTAAATGGGCTTCCCTATTACAGAAATACGCCCCGCAGATTAAGTCCCTGGACGTACTGGCACTTCAATTGGAAGACACCGGTAAAGATCAATTGATTCACATGCAGGTAGGATATAATATGACTCCTTATAAATCCATAAGTGGTATAATCCTTCAAGAAAATCTATCGGTGCAATTTAATGCTGACCTTATTTATGGTCCTAAAGTGGTAAGAAATTTTGCAGATACCAGTACCGAATATTTAGTGCAAGATGAAATGAACAGGCTGCACTTAATTACTCAGGAAGGTGATCTGGTATTTAGCCAATATTTAGAAGGCCCCATTATCAGTGAAGTAGCACAGATAGACTATTATAAAAATGGAAAGCTTCAAATGGTTTTTGCTACAGATAGATACATATATGGCTATGACCGTTTGGGTAATCTGTTACCTGACTTCCCTTTCGCCCTCCCAAATGATGGATTTATAAGTCATTTTAATCTTATAGATTACGAAAATACAAGAGATTACCGCTTATTCGTAGCTTCCACCGGAGGAGAACTGTATCTATTTGATAAATATGGGGAAGCGATGGAAGGATGGTCTCCTAAAAAAACTCCTGGAACACTAAGCAGTCGACCGGCACATCACCGGATTCCTGGCTTTGGTGATTTTATGGTAGCAGTGAATAAGTCCGGTGAAGTCCATATGCTGAACCGCAGGGGAGACGAACAGACTGGAGGAAGTATAAACATAGGGCAAAGTATTTCTAATCCATACATCCTGCAGCAGCGAGGAAGGTCGTCTGAGACGCAGTTGATCACAGTTACTGATGAGGGAGAGGTAGTAAGGATAAATTTTAAAGGAGAATTTACGGATAGAAAACAATTGCTTAGACCTGACCGCTCTAGTACATTTCATTTAGTGAAAGATCAACAGGATGACCGGTATTTATTTATAGTACATGATTATAATAGGATCAGTGTATTGGATCCCGAGACAAATGTAATGTTTGAAAAAAACCTTTCTTCCGAAGAGCTGGATTTTCAGTTGTTTTCCTTTGGAGGGGATAGAAATATTTTAGTGGTCATAGATCAGATCCAAGAATTTATATTTCTATATAACCTTAAAGGTGAACTGTTAAATACTCGACCTATCAGTGGCAAGCATCGCATTGATATACGTTTTTCGGCCAGTAAAAATGAATATAGTATATATACAATCAATGAAAATATGCTATCTGAATACAAGATGCCTTTCTAAGAATTTATCAGCAATTTTAACCAAAAACTTTAAATTCGCCACCTCATTACGTGGGGGTAAGCGTT
>DATHVH010000235.1:0-2041 GCA_035461405.1 Anditalea sp. | reverse complement strand
GAAAGCATCAAGTGAAGAAAAGAATATTCTGAAAAAATATAGTCCGCTTCTATATATTAAATATATTGGCAACAGTATTTTAAACAGGTAGAGTAGTCATAATCTTTTCAGTTGTTTATATAATCAACTCCTAAGCTAAATAGCTAAAATCCATTAGATTTTTTATATTTAAGAATACAGAATATTAGTAACAAATAAAAGGTGCAAATGTGGGAGGGAGGTATCTTTTTATAGTTAGATGAACCTGAAATAATTGATCATTTTTGTTATTAATAATATTGTTTCCATCAAATCTATTGGTAAAGAGATACATATATGTACCCTGCAGACCTAAATCCCAGTGTGGATGGATTTTTCTACTTATTCCAATTCTAAAAGGTATGTAGCCGGTTGCTCTGTTCATTCTTTGATAATCTCTATTTATATCCCGCTCCCCTACAAAGTCCGATCCCGGTACTTTAAGTGAAATAAACTGTTCTACTCCACTTGAAGCTATTATCCCCAATCCTATCCCACCATATGCCTGAAATTTTGGGCGCCAGACGTGCGTATCTGATCTCCAGATATTAAACTGCGGCATGATATCCACAAATAATGATTGAGTTTTATATGTAATAGACTGGCCATTATCTAAAAATGGAATCAGGTCGCTTTGACTCCAAAATACATGATTACTTTCTGACAGTTGTACTCCTGCTGTGGTAACCAAAAAGATGTGATCTCTAAATTGTTGTCCATACGCTAGGAATAAGCTTGGATGTAATACTGATGGTAAATATGATTCTTCAAAGGAAAAATCTGTATATGCAACAGATGGACCAATTCCTACTGTGAGTTGCCTATCTCTTGGAGTCAATTCTTTATAAAAATTTTGAGCTAGAGAGGGTGAAATTATAAAGAGTCCTCCTAAAATAAAAATCGTTAATAAATATACTTTCATAAGCTTAAAACTTGTAATAAATGGTCTAGGACAATTGATATGCCAAATATCTCCCTGCATTATTATCTCAACAATATCCTTCTAATTTAGGAGATTTGCCACAGTTTTTTTTTATTTAATAATAATAAAATGCTATTTAATTTTTTGGTATGTAGTTTGTAAAGTACCTTTGTAAATCGAAATGATTGGACAGTGAAGTCTTATTATTTAACATTTGTTTATTGAATCCAAATTAAGAATCATGGCTTTTTTACGAAATATAAATATTCTCCCAAGATGGGTAATTGCAGCATTAGATGCAATGATTTTATTTTACTCGGTTACTTTTGCCTATATATTAAGGTTAAATTTTGAGTGGACTGAAATCAGTAATTACTATTTTTTTGAAAGCAGCTTATTTTTTACTACTACTGGTGTAATCATAATGCTTATCACTAGAAGTTATCAGGGAATAGTAAGACATACTGGAGTTAAAGATGCTTTTGTAATCGCCAGAACGATTCTATTTACTTTTTTGATTGTAGCCCTAATAGATTATTCTTATGAACATATTTTGGGGATGCATTCAATAATGCCACTTACAGTTATTATTATAGCTTCCCTAATATCTTTATCAATATTGGTTTTCTATAGATTATTGGTGAAAGAAATTTTTGGGTTTGCTAAGAATAAAAGAAGAGATTTTGAAAATGTGGTAATATTTGGTGCTGGAGAAGCTGGTGTATTAGCCCATGAAGTTTTAATGAACGACACTAAAATCAATAAAAAGGTAATAGCATTTATTGATGACGATGTAAATAAGGTGGGGAAATTTCTAGGAGGTTCTAAAATATTTGGAAGTATCCAGGATCTGGAGACCCTTTCAGAAAAATACCAAGTAAAGGAATTAATTATATCTACTCAGGATCTTTCAAACAAGCGAAAAAGAGAGATTATAGACGAATGTCTAAGACTTGATATCCACTCTAGTATAATTCCTACTATCGACGAATGGATGAGTGGAGGATTGAGTGCCGGAGGAATTAGGGAAGTTAAAATTTAGGCTTTACTGTCTCGGGATTCAATTTCACTGGATAATACTCATGTAAGTGAAGATCTTGC
>DATHVH010000234.1:0-3237 GCA_035461405.1 Anditalea sp. | reverse complement strand
CTATATCCAGGTGTAATACCTGTTTGTTTTGTAGGTTTATCTTATAAAGCTTTTCAGCAATTTTTGCCATATAGAGAGTGGCTTTTTGCAAGACCATCTCCTTCTCTTGCTGCACAGTATCCCAGTATTTGTAGGAAAGAGGTGAAGTGTAAATGCCCCCAACCATACCCTCCGGAAGAAGTGCGGACAGAATATCACATAGGCGGGATGTAGAATCAAATCGGGCCTCTGTGGTCCAGTACGGATGATGCACCTGGTCTTTTACCACCTGATGGTGGAATTCCCCAAAAGGGAATCCGTTCAGGGTAAAAACATAGCAATCATTTTCACTGAGCCAGGACGTGAATTTGTACAGATTATCATCCTCCAGAAGGGCTATACTTGCTTTGTCAGATATCCTAAGTCCAATACCAAATGAGTTATCTGGAGATACTACTCTTTTTATACGGGGCACCGATTTTTGCAGATTGTCAAATGTTTCCTCCCAACTTTCGCCTGGGTGTATATTAGTACAATAGGTTAAATGATAGCCGTTTTTAAGCATTGATCAATTATTTATTTTAAAAGCTTCATTCATTGGCTCTTCCTGAAAAACTTTAAGTTTCCTTGCCGCGCTAATTATCAGGTCTTTATCCATTTCATGTACTTCTTTCCCTCGGCCTATTTCTGCCAATAACATGATAGTCAATTGCCCTCCCAAATGCTCTCTAAATTCTTCCAGACCTTTTAATATATGCTCATCTGAAAGTTCTGGTACATGAATGGGGAATCCGAGATTTTTAAATAGTGAAATTATACGATGCAAAGCTTCCGCTGAAATCATCCCTTTCAGATGGGAATAAGTAGCATCCAGACAGATCCCAATGGCAACGGCCTCACCATGACGAATTTGATACTGGGTAAGCTGCTCCAGTTTGTGAGCTGCCCAATGGCCGAAATCCAAAGGCCGTGATGAGCCCATCTCAAAAGGGTCTCCTCCACTGATATGCTCGAGATGCATTTCTGCACAGCGGTAAATCAATTTCTCCATGGCCGGCATATCCCTTTGGGCCAACTTATCTGAATGGGCTTCCAACCATTTAAAAAATGAAGCATCCTTGATCAAGGCTACTTTTACCGCTTCCGAAATACCCGAGCGCCAATCACGGTCATCCAAGGTAGGTAGAAAAGCGGAATCATTGATTACCGCAAAAGGTGGTGCAAATGTTCCCAAGAAGTTTTTCTTTTTATAGGCATTGACACTGTTCTTGATTCCAATACCGGAGTCATTCTGTGCCAGCACGGTGGTAGGTATTCTTATATGCCGAATGCCCCTATGGGCAATAGCCGCAGCGAATCCCACCATATCCAATACAGCACCACCACCTATAGCCACTATATAAGAATGGCGGTCAATACCATAGGCATTGCTTGCATCAATTATCTGTTCTACATACTGCATGGTATTCTTTACCTCTTCGCCTCCAGGGACTATTAAAGGTTCTGCACACAATACAAAGTGGTTTTTATGAGCCTGAGCATATAATTGTATATGGTGCAATAGATCAGTATGTAAAGTGGCCACTTTCTGATCAATTACAAAAAAAACTTTAGCCACCTGCTGCTTTAAAACAACTTCGGCAAAAAGTGGATTTTTTTTATTAAAAACACCTTCCGTAAAGTGAACCGCATAGGTAAAGGGTACAGAAAATGATTGTTCAATTGATTTTTTCATTGTAATGGTTTATCAAGTCGATATATCCAGTATCAGGTTACAGCAAATCTCTTTGCGACACCTATAGACACGGGCAATAAAAGAAGCAATGCAGCCCCATAAAGCCAACCGGCAAAAGCCGTCGCAAGGATGGCATTGAGTACTATCAATGAAAGCACACCGGCCTTCACCGCTTTTCCAATTAATCGCGGATCCTGGTTTTTTATGGCCTTCACCAGCGGCGGGAATATCAGATATACAAATAACAACACGAAGGGAAGTATCTGCCACCAGGCATCCGCTTCCGATAATGATATTATGATGAGGGCAACTATAATAATACCATACATGGCTGATCCTCCCAGCAGTGCTTTTCTGTTTTTGCCATGGACTTCTCCCCTGCTGATCATCGTGATGGCTGCTATATAGACCACCGGGATCAATGCCAAAAACCATAAATCCATAACGGCTGCAGGTACCGCACTTACGCCTAACAGCAGATTCCATCCCCGGCACAGCCCCATATTTATAGGACCGAATATGAGCTGATGTTTCCCCCAGGCATCATATAACACCGCCAAAGCCGCAATAATGATAGCAATAATTCCGCTTAAAACCGATATCTGAAATGCCGCTACTATTCCTATAATCAATAAAAAGCCAGCCAATATACTGGCACTCCTCACTGATGCCAACCCACTTGGAATCGGTCTTTCAGGCCGCTCTACCCTATCAAGATCTGCATCAAAGACATCATTGAAAACCACACCCCCGCCATATAGACCTATAGTAGCCAGCATTAACCAAAGCAAGGAATGGAGTAAAGCCGAAGACTCAGGGTAATCATTGGACAACAACTCCAAGGCCGCCCCCGAAACTGCAAAACCCGCTAGGATATCAGCTATGGCCGTAATGATATTAGCAGGTCGCATCAAGCGAAGGTGGGCAATTAATTTACTCATTATATTTTCTTTTCTAAATATAAACGCTTTTTACCCGTAGTAATACCCAACATACATGATGATCTATCAAAATTATCCTAATAGCTGTCAGCAGAGTGTTTTTGTTTCGGTGTCACATGTTCGGTCTTCCGTCTTATTCTAGTATTGCTATTGGAACTAGGGAATACAAGTAACTGGCATCATTACGTTAATGCATATTCATCATCAATTCTCCACTATATCTTGGGAAGATTCTCCCTCTACTTTGGGATTCTGTCCACCGCGCAATACAGTGTTACCGGATAATTTTTTCCGCTGGTCTATCGGTTCCGCGTTTAACCAGTCATTTTCATTCATTTGGCCGCTTTGGCCATAAGCTGTTAGTGCATTTTGATAGCAGGCAAGATGAATGTGCTCTTCCTTAATCCCTTTTTCCTTCATCAGCTTAGCCGTTTTAGGGACGGCCAACGGATCACTGATTCCCCAGTCGGCTGCGCTATCCACGATGATCCTTTCTGCGCCGTACTGTCGGATGATCTCCACCATTCTCTCACTTCCCATTTTTGTATGTGGATAGATGGTAAAAGCTGCCCAGTATCCCCG
>DATHVH010000233.1:0-2677 GCA_035461405.1 Anditalea sp. | reverse complement strand
TTTTCAGTTTCTAAAATTTCAAGCGGATTGGAGAAGATATATTCCTATAGATAACGTAAGCACTTTTGCCTATCGAACAAATCTAGGACTGGCAAAACCCTATGGAATCGGAGGTGGTGTTTTACCTTATGAAAAGTATTTCTTCGCCGGCGGTAGTACCAGCAACAGAGCATGGCTCCCTAGAAGATTAGGACCTGGTTCCTTCCAACCTGAACCTAGGGAAGACGGCACTTTTGATTATCGCTTTGAGCAGCCCGGGGAGATAGTATTTGAAGCCATGTTTGAATATAGAAGAAAACTGTTCAGCTACTTTGACGGAGCAGTCTTTATAGATGCTGGTAATATCTGGACCTTCAAAGATGATCGTACCAGAGACGGTGCCCAGTTTAGATTTGACAGTTTTTACAAAGAAATAGCAGTCGGTACTGGTATGGGTTTAAGGATGGATTTCGACTTTCTAGTGTTAAGGCTGGATATGGGAGTAAAGGCTTATGATCCAGCACAAGATGAAGGAGATCGTTTTGTACTGGATAAACTTAGCTTTAGAAGGCCTTTGGGAGAGCGGGGCCAGGCCGTATTTAATATCGGTATAGGTTATCCGTTCTAGATATAGTGAGAAATTGTTATTAGTCAAATGGGGACCTGAAACAGAGATAAATTCAGACATAAATTATATAAAAATCTACTGCTTTAATATAAAATAATTACATAATTCATGCAGATTACAAAAGAACGAATAGCTGAAGATTTTAAGAAAATTCAAGACCATATCTGTTCTGAGCTCGAAGCCGAAGATGGCCTAGCTGTCTTTCATGAAGATCCGTGGACCAGACCTGGTGGCGGAGGAGGCAGAACCCGCATCCTCCAAAAAGGTAAGGTAATAGAAAAAGGAGGAGTAGCATTTTCAGCCGTGGAAGGGCCAACTCCTGAAAAAATTCTTCAAAAGCTTCAGTTGGATCAAGCTGATTTTTTTGCAACTGGGGTTTCTATAGTGATTCACCCCAATAGCCCAATGGTACCTATCATACATATGAACATCAGGTATTTTGAGATGTCCAACGGTACCTACTGGTTTGGGGGTGGCATAGATTTAACACCGCATTATGTAGATATTGCTGATGCGAAATATTTTCATAAAGAATTAAAAAATTTGTGTGATGAATTCAACCCAGCATATTATGATAAATTCAAAACTTGGGCAGATGACTATTTCTTTATTAAGCATAGAAATGAAACACGTGGGATTGGTGGGATATTCTTTGATAGGTTAGTAGCTGATGAATCGATGCCGTTTGAAAAATTATTTGATTTTGTAAAATCTGTAGGATATCTATTTCCAAAAATTTATCGGCATTTTATGGCGAAAAATGCCAAGTTACCTTTTACATCAGAGCATCAAAAATGGCAGGCACTTCGAAGAGGAAGGTATGTAGAATTTAATTTAGTATGGGACGCAGGGACCAAATTTGGGCTGGATACTAATGGTAGAACTGAAAGTATACTGATGAGTATGCCTCCTATTGCTAATTGGGAATATAACCACAGTCCTTCACCAAGTTCTGAAGAAGCATTTACCCTCGAGCATTTAAAGAAAAATATTGACTGGATAAATTACTGATGCTAGATAAACTTATAGAATGGGACGAGCGATTGTTCCTTCATCTAAATGCATATGGTATTGAATGGCTAGATCCTATTATGTATGCCATCACAGGTTCTGCCATCTGGATACCCCTTTATCTCTTTATAATTTATCTTGCTTTTAGAGAATTTGGTAAAGCTACCTTTTGGATACTGGTGGGAATAGGTATAGCTATTTTAATTGCAGATCAGGGTACTTCCAGCCTTATGAAACCCTACTTTGGTCGACTGAGGCCCTGTCATGATGTTAGATGGGATGACCAAATACTTAATTATAGGCATTGTGGTGGCCTATATGGGTTTGCTTCTTCACATGCCTCCAATGCCTTCGCAGTTGCCACATATTTCAGTTTGGTGTTTTATAGAAGGATCAGAGGTTTTGGATTCTTGTTTATTTGGGCTGCTATCTTTGCTTATACACGGGTTTACCTAGGAGTTCATTACCCCGGAGACATTCTTATAGGTGCAATCGTAGGGGTTTTAGCTGCTTTAATTGGCTATTATATTGCCCTGTATCTCTGGTCTAAATTTGGTCAAAGAACAGGTTTAAGGGCAAGGGATGAGCCTTAGGATTGGTTAATTATAGGGTTTGACTGATTTATGTAAAAAAAGAAAACCAACATTCGAAAAATTCTTTTATTTGAATAAAAATAAATATTTATTGATCTATATATTTATATCAGATAATAATTCTTGCCACTTATTGGATTCCGCAAATTCTTTTAAAATCCGATTTCGCTCTAAGAGCAAATTCGTCATATATTTTTTCAGAAATAATTTGTCAGCAAATGATCCGAAAATTCCCATAGGGGATGTATAATCAAAAATATCCGTCATCATAGTACCCCCTTTAGAATTATTGAAATGGTGTCCATGTTTAAATCGGCTGAAAGCCCCACTAACCATTTCATCAGCGAAATAATGCGGTCGATTATATTCCGTAATTTTTGAAGTTAAAAGCTGATAAATGCCAAAATGTTTTGCCCTCCAAGTCACGCTTTCATTAAGTCCAATCAGTCCACTTGTTCTACCAGCT
>DATHVH010000232.1:0-2038 GCA_035461405.1 Anditalea sp. | reverse complement strand
GATCTCCATGCAAAAACCATCAGCCATTTACTGGCAATTAACAGCAAAGGAAACCCCAAGGTAACGCATGAAGCTTTAGATCACTGGTATGCTGCCGAAAAAAAGGACTATGCGGTTTTTGCCAGGCGCTACCCCATGAATGGAGAGCTGAACCAACAACAGGGAAAACTACTGGCCATGAAATCCTGGTGTGATATGGAAGGAATCACCCATACACCGACTATTTTTATCAATGGACATCAATTGCCAAAGGAATACCGAATTGCAGACCTCAAGGAAATAAATGCCTACCAATAGGTATATCAAAGTATTCTATCGCGATGAATGGGCACAAGTCCCGGGTGTCCTTAGCTGGTCCGGGGAAACAATAAACATATTAAACTAAAAGCAAAATGAAAAAGTTAAATTTGGAAAAATTAAAGCTGGCAGCGGAGGATGTGCTGCAGAGAAGTCAATTGTCAACAATTTATGGAGGATCTGATCAGTGTATACCTGTGTCGGGAACCTGTGCATATAAAGACACATCTGATTATACTGTTTGCAATATATCCAGAGCGACAGCAGAGTGCTATGTAAATAAATATGGAGGAAACTGGTGTTGTACTAACTGTTCAAATTACGACTGTTGATAAATAATAATTTGGGGTTATATGCCCCAAATTATCACATCATATAACCCTTCACATTTTGATCTATGGGAATAATTTCATGATGTTTTGCTTGTATTTGAATAAATTTGAATTAATACTAAATAGATATCTCAATGAGATTTTATATACCTAGAATCATTCTGACTTTAATTCTTTTTTCTTGTGAATCAAAGAACGATGAAAAAGTAAAAACTGAAATTACTCAGGCAAGTAAAGAAAAATCTTTCGAAAAACTTGATAGCATACAGATTAATTATCTGGGCAGTCCAACCGTACATGATCTTAACCCTGTATCCAAAATCGTACTTTTTATGGAGAATACAGAGTCCTTTCAAGAAATATACTTGGCAGATTTTGAAGGTAATTTAGTTAACTCGTTTTCAAAATTTGGTGATATGCCTGATAGTTATGGAAAGCTATTGTCAACTTTAAGAATATATGATGACAATACTTTTCTCGCCTATGGATTCAATGGTTTTTTGACCTATGATTTTTCAGGAAACCTTCGAAGCAGAGTAAAACTAAAAAAGCTTAAGATGCTACCCTTTTTTAGTCGGAAGGCAATGGGCTATGGAATGGAAAAATCGGGGACTCGTTATATATATACTAACCAAGAGTTACCAGAAAGCATTTCTCAATCTGATACCCGATTTTACGAGGAAATGTATTTGATGATTTGGCTTGATCCAGATTCTGGAGACGGGGAGCCTTTTATCAAGTTTCCCAAGAGCAGTTTATTTCGAAATGGAAAACACTTTTACAATGGAGCTTGGGAGCCAGTATTTACAATAGACGATGACGAAATGTATGTTGTGTTTGGGGCTGAACCAGTGATTTATATTTTTAGTTTAAACAAACCCTATTCTTTAATTACAAGTATGCCAATTGATTTAAAAGATTATCGCTATTTCGAAGGTTCAGATAATAATGCCATTGATTTCAGCTTGATGTTTATTTCAGGTAGAGTCTTGAATATCAAGAAATTAGACGGATATTTTATTATCGCCTATTTCCCGGGATATTCTAGTGAAGATAAGGAAGCAGAAAGTGAGAATAAGTCCCATGAAGAAAATTTAATATTCAGGGAACGAATGCTTAAGAAATATGCTCAAAGAATAGCAATTCTAGACGCTAATGGCAACACTGTTAGTGATTTTGTTCCTGAAGGGTTGGTGCCATCAAGCATGCTGGTCCGAAACGGCGAACTGTGGATGTTGGAAAAGCCTAATGAAGAAGTAGAGCAGGATTATTTTAGGTTATTTAGGGTGGGTTTGAAGACTAAATAATAAATCATTTCATTTGGGGCATTCCCAGAATAAGCTGGTTATAGAACAAATCATTAAAAGCAAATCATATAACTGGTTAATGCATTGAAAGTCGATAAGGGT
>DATHVH010000231.1:0-7203 GCA_035461405.1 Anditalea sp. | reverse complement strand
TCCCAGGGTAATATTTCCAATACCCATAAGTGAGCGGTTTGCCTATTCGGTCCCGAAAACAAAAATATCGGTAGGGGCAGAGTATCTCAATAGGGTGGATTTATACCGTCTTGTTTCCTATAATGCATCCTATGGTTATTTCTGGAACCAAAATAGGTATGTGTATCATGAAATAAACCCCATCAATCTGACTTTTGTAAGAATGTCTAATGCCTCTCCTCAGTTTGAAGCCATATTGGATAGCAACCCTTTCTTAAGAAGAAGTTTTGAACAACAATTTATAGCCGGGGTAAATTATACATTTAACTATAATCAGATGGTAGATGTTCATAGGGTTCACAGTATATTTGTAGGCACTACTATCGATATAGCTGGCAATACGCTAAATTTATTGAGTAGGACTTTTAGTGATGATCCCAGTACCTTTTTTGGTCTGGATTATGCGCAGTATGCAAGGGCAGATCTGGATTTTAGGTATTATCTCAGATTAAATCAAAATAATATCATAGCCACACGGTTGTTTGGAGGTTTGGGTATTCCTTATGGCAATTCCCAATCATTACCTTTCGTAAAGCAATTTTTTTCTGGCGGACCCAATAGTGTTAGAGCATTTAGGATTCGATCTTTAGGTCCAGGTACTTATAGACCGACCCAGTTTGATATAGGATCATTTTTTGATCAGGCAGGGGATATCAGGTTGGAAGGTAATATTGAATATAGATTTCCCATAGTTTCAGTTTTGAAAGGAGCACTTTTTGTAGATGCGGGAAATGTCTGGTTGCAAAACAGAAATGAAGCGCTCTTTGGAGAACCAGAATCGCCCCGTGAGAATCAGGGAAAATTTACTTCCGACTGGTTTAAAGAACTTGGAGTAGGGACCGGCGTCGGTTTGCGTGTGGATATTGATTTCTTTGTTATTAGATTTGATTTTGCCACTCCGATTAGAAGGCCATATTTGCCAGAAAACCAGAGGTGGGGGAGTACCTTTGATATCAGAAGTAGAGATTGGAGAAGGGAAAATTTAATATTTAATTTCGCTATAGGTTATCCATTCTAAAATAAAAAAAGGCTGTCCAAAAATGACAGCCTCTTATGTATAAGCCATGGTGCTTTACATTCCCAAATTAAAGTTCAGCATCTACATTGCTTTTAGCTTGGGATAGTGTATATAGATAATAGAGCATGGCAGGTGTTACTAATCCGAACACTAAAAGATTTCCTATACCTTTTACTTTTTTCATGGCTAAGGTAGACCCGATAATAGTAAGGGGTACGCCATATTTAATACCAAAGTCAAAATATTTTTGTCCGAGTTTCATAGTTTTAGTTTTAAGGTTAAATTAGGATAAGTATAAACCACATACTGTGCCAAGCCCCATCAAAAATCTTTATATTCAATTTTTAGTTGTTTGCCATCCTGTACTATTGTATGGGGTGTATTCAGATTAGAGATGCCTACCCCAAATAGGCGTAATGGTAGATTTAGTGGGGCTTGATCCAATAAATCCACTACCATGTGGTATATCTGATCTACATTTATTACAAACTCCTGACTTTTGCTACGAGTATGAACTGAAAAATCATTGTATTTTATTTTAAGTGTTAAGGTACGTCCCTCTACTTTAGCCCTACCAAGTCTTATTTTTAATTCTTCTACAATATGTCTCAGTGCTTCAATAATACTATCTCTATCCTTTAGATCTTTATCAAAGGTGCTTTCTGCACTCAATGATTTTCTGATTCTATTAGGTTTAACCTCGCTTAAATGAATGCCCCTAACTATGTTATAATAATGGTTACCTGATTTGCCAAATTGTTTGGTCAGGAATTGCAGCGAGTACTGTTTCAGATCGAATCCATTATGAATACCAAATCGTTTCATTTTTTCGGCAGTTTTCTCACCAATGCCAAAAAATTTCTCGATAGGGAGTTTTTCCAAAAAGGCTTCTGCCTGTGTAGGAAGGATTACAGCCTGACCGTTGGGTTTATTTAAATCTGAAGCTATTTTGGCTAAAAATTTATTATAGCTTATTCCTGCTGAGGCATTCAATCCGACTTCTTCTTTTATCCGTTTTCTAATTTCTTTTGCTATAATAGTGGCCGACGGTAGACTGAATTTATTGTCTGTCACATCTAAAAAAGCTTCATCAAGAGAGAGGGGTTCTACTAGATCCGTGTAGTCAAAAAATATAGATCTGATCTGATTTGATATTTCTTTATACCTGTCAAATCTCGGTTTTACAAAAATCAGATCGGGACATTTGAGGGCTGCCAGCTTACTGGACATGGCAGACCTTACGCCAAAGCGTCGTGCCTCATAGCTGGCAGCAGCCACTACCCCTCGCTCTTTATTGCCGCCCACCGCTAGAGGCTTTCCCTTTAATTCAGGATTATCCATCTGTTCTACAGAAGCATAGAATGCATCCATATCTACATGGATTATTTTTCTTATAGGATTATCAGTCATCTGTATTGTTGACTTTCAATATACTTTGCCCAATCGAAAGCATTATAGATAAACAGTTTTGTAAAGGTATTGATTTCCCTATTACGTTAAACTACTTTTTGCTTTTAGATATTACTTGATAGTTTTTAGTGGAAATAAATAGGTCGATTAATGATTCATGTGCTATTGTATCACGGAAAAAAATCATAATAACTAAATGCTCAAACCATTTATTATTTACTTTTTCAAGTTTTCAAGACTCAAATTTAACTTAAACAAGATGATACTCAATTAATTTTATTATCCATTTTTTATTTAATAAAAACCTTGTATATTTCAATCCCTTATATGAAAAAGGGGTGTTTGATCAAAATTAATCTTTTAATCAAAACAATTATAAAAACGCTATTGTTAATAAAACCTATGGATAATCAACAAGAAATAAATCAGCACTTAGTAAGAATAGTAGATCTAATAGGAGGAGTTAAATCACAGGTTCAAGGCATGAGTTACCAGGATTTTGAGGGAAACGAACAGGTGAAAGAAACTGTATACGAATATCTTCAGGAAATCGGCCAAGCAGCAGATGAACTGACCAGGTTCAATAATTTCCCCGAAGATTTAAATGTTTTATCTAATCTGGTCAATTTCAAGGTGGCGACATATAATCAGGTGACCGAAACAAACCATCAAATGGTGTTCGGTATAATAGAAAATGATTTTGATGAAATCATTGAAACAATTACAGACCATCAACTATATCAGAACAGATTATCATGATCGAACCTAGAATTAATTTCACATCGAGTTTTAATGATCCTTCTCTAATTGATCAGGTTAAATCGGTATTTACATTTGACAAAAAGGATCTGCCATTTCTTATGGATGTAATGATAGACATCAAAAAAATCATCAGTGAAAACCGGGCAAAAATCGGTCTTACAGTGAAGATTAATATGATCCATAATGATTTTAGAGTAGATGTAATCTCAGAATCTTTTTCTATGGCCTGTCTTCAGGCCCGTGAGATTATTAATATCAAGTTGAGTAAAGAATTACGTTTTAAAGAATTTATGAATTTTGCCTCAGCACCTGCTCATCAACCTGAACTTTAATTTCAATTTAAATAAAACAGATGTTATGAGAAGAATAATAGTATTCCTTTTAAGTATAACAATTTTTGCGGCCTGTGGCACTGGTAATGAAGGTGAAGGTGGGGAAGATAATAGAACTGTAATCCAAGAACTTGGAGATGATATAAGTCAAAGGGTTGCTACCAATTACCTTGTTTTTGAAGGAGAAATCCCCTGTATCGATTGTGATAGAATAGAAGTGGAGCTCTGGTTAGAAAAAGATAGTGCACAGCAAACTTCCGAATATTGGATTAAAACAATTCACCGGGGTACACACACCGGGGATATAGAGGAGGAAGTAGAAGGTGTATATACCAGGCAGGTAGGTTATCGTGATGATCCATCCGCCATAGTCTATCAGCTAAATCCTGGTACAAATGAACCTAGGTATTTTCTATTAAATGAACAGGAAGGTACATTAAGCGTACTTGGCCCTGACAGAAGAGAGATGGAAGCCGAAGATGATCAATATGATTATAATTTACAACTTAGACGTAATTGATCAAGATAATATATTTTAGAAGTATAAGTTTAATTTTTTTTATTATAGTCTCGGGATAAAACCTGAGACTATTTTATTTTCCCTTTTTCAAGATTTGAAAGATAGACTTTGCCTTCAATAGACATTCGTCATACTCCTGCTCAGGATCTGCATCATAGGTGATCGCACTGCCTACAGCTAGCAGCAATTTCTTAGATTTCATATCTAAAAATAGACTTCTAATAATAACGTTAAAGTCAAAATCGCCCTTACTATCTATATATCCTACAGTTCCAGAAAACCATCCTCTTTTGAAATTCTCATAGCGGTCTATCAGCTCCATACATTTAATCTTAGGTGCACCAGTCATGCTTCCCATAGGGAAGGTGGATTGAATTATTTGTTCGAAAGTATAATTACCCGCCAAGGTGGAACTTACAGTACTGATCATTTGATGCACATGCATAAATGAATATATACCAAAAAGTTCTTCCACTTTTACGCTTCCAGTTATAGAGATTTTACTCAGGTCATTTCGCATTAAATCCACAATCATAAGATTTTCTGACCTTTCCTTTTCACTGTTATGGAGTATGGTTTTATAGACTTCATCCTCTTTAGTTGTGCTGCCTCTTTTTATTGTGCCTTTAATGGGTTGTGCTATGATAGTACTATTTTCCTTTTTGAGAAATCTCTCGGGTGATGCGCAAATCAAAATTTGTTCTTTTGCCTTAAAATATACCGAAAATGGCATTGGTGAGGCCTTCATTAATTGATCAAAAAGTACTATTGGGTCTATTTCATCTATCTCTGAATGAAAAGCAATACAGTAGTTCATTTCATACACATCACCTTCTATAATGTGCTCCTGAATTTTTTTTACATTTTTAAGATATTCTTCTTTACTTGTAAGCGCTCTGATATCACCTATCTTATGTGAATAGGAAGAGACACTGGTTTTGATGATTTCGTCAAAATAAATATTTGCCTGAGGATGGACGATAATCAATGATTTGTCAGAAATTAAAATTTTTACATCAGGTAAAAAAAACAATTCATCGGGATGTTTTATGATCTCCTTATTACAGCTTTGTAATTTTTCCAACTGATTTTTATAATCATAGGATAGTATTCCCACTACCTCAACTTGGCCAAATTCTTTTTCATTTAATTTAATTTTCTGGTTACCGGCAAAAAGTTGATTTATAAATCCAGAATGGGGATAGGAGATAGCGTTATCCGTAAAATAAGCAACATAGTCATATTTACTATTTGCCCATATTAAGAGCTTGTCTAATAAAAAAGGGGTTAACGGTACCTCAAACTTCATTATACAAAAGTAGTATTAAAAACAAAAAGAGGAGCTATAAAAGCTCCTCTTAAGGTAATTTAGAAATAGAATTTCAATTAATCAGCTTGGATATCAAAGCCTACATTTACAGTATTGTAAATAAATTGATCTTTAGCTTTGTTTGTAGCACTGCTTTCGTCCCCGTAAGAAACTTTCCACTCTGTTCTGTCGATATTGAAACCAGCTTTAGCAGAAACGGTTCCGTTATTAGAAGAAACAGTTGCTGGGAATTTGATATTTTTTGTATTTCCTCTCATAGTAAGGTTTCCACTGATCCAGTGAGTAGGATTATCTACCATCTGATCTGAAGATGAAGTTGGTGTATATTCAGACTCAAATTCATCTTTGTCATCTACTGTGTCACCACTTTGATAAGGTTCTATGTTAGTGATCTCAAAAGTCGCCTCTGGATGATTTTGTGTATCAAAGAAATCACCAGACTGCAGGTGACCGTATAATTTATCATAATTTTCCTGGTCACCTTTAAGATCTTCAATCTCAAGGGCGGTCAAGTCCATTACAAATCTACCTCCAGTTACATTTTCACCATTTACAGTAAGTTCTCCTGACTTTACAGCTATGGTGCCATAGTGTTTGCCAGCTGGCTTATACCCTGTCCAGGTAACGGTACTTGCATTTGAATCCACAGACAAAGTTTCACCTTCTCCCGCAGCTACATCCTGTGCATCTGTAGTTTCTACTGTGCTACCCTGATTGTCGCAAGAAGCGAGCATAAATCCTGCGGCTAATGCCAATCCGGTTAATCGTAAGAATTTCATAAATTTCAATTTTAGTTAATGACTAATTCGATGTATATACATGTAATACAAAAGTGTACATTAAAGTTCACAATTCCATATAAAAAATTTAGTTTTGATAAAGTATTTTCATAATTCACATTCAAACACCAGCAAATCAGCTTTATGGCTTTAATAATAAAAGTAAGAGATAAATCCCCAATATTGGGTAAAAACTGTTGGTTGGCAGAAAATGCCACCGTGATAGGAGATGTGGTCATGGGCAGTAATTGTACTGTCTGGTTCAATGCAGTAATACGGGGAGACGTGCATGAAATACGGATAGGTAATGATACAAATATACAGGATGGAGCAGTAATCCATTGTACATATAAACAAGCGGGAACCTACATAGGTGACAGGGTATCTATTGCGCATAATGCAATAGTCCATGGCTGTACCATTCAAAATGATGTTCTTATAGGTATGGGTGCCATAGTCATGGATGGTGCTATAGTACAAAGTGGGGCAGTAATAGCCGCTGGTGCGGTGGTCCTTGCTAATACTATTGTGGAGGCTGATAGTATATATGCAGGTATGCCTGCCAAGAAAGTAAAAGATACCGGTGACAATATGAAGGCAGTGATCAAAAGGACTGCAGAAAACTATCCCCGATATGCAGAATGGTTTAAGGAAAAAGAATAATATAAAAGGAGCAGTTTATTTTTATGAATAAGACTTTTCTATAAATTTCTTCGTCTAGAAGTAATATTATATGTATGCATTATGAAAAGTCGATTCCTTATAGGTGCCATTTTATTATTTATTACTACTTCCTGCTATGAAGAGCTCGGTCCTGATATTGCTTGTGATGTCAAAAATCCCACGGAAAATCTTCCTTGGTTAGCAGATAAAATTAGAGGCTTAGAGACTGGTAATCAGTATTTCCTTCAATTTAACTTTATCTCACAAGCCAGGTACAGGTCACAAACTGTGTTTTTTGTTCAAAATTGTTGCCCAAATTGTGCGTCCCCTTATCCAACCGTGTATAATTG
>DATHVH010000230.1:0-10309 GCA_035461405.1 Anditalea sp. | reverse complement strand
CCGTAAAAAAATTGGATATCCCGGATGGTGCACCTATAGGTAGCGGAGAACTTATTTACTGTGACCACTGATAAAAAAATGCCCGGTATCTCGGGCATTTTTTATTTGTCTTCAAAATCTTAGTATGTATTTGGAGGATATCATTGGTAACCTCTAACTTTTTACTTTTTACTTCTTTCCCCTTATTACATTATCAGTCATCTTACCTCCTTATCACCCTTTCCCTTTTCACACCTGCTGCGGAGCGTATTTCCACGACATATATTCCTGCTATCAGATTAGGCAGCTGAATAAAGAATGGCTCCCTTGTTGACGCCCGGCTTAGATCGAGACGAATCATTTCCCTTCCGCTAATATCAAAAAGGGTAAAATGAGCCATTTCTTCATTTCCAAATCTTATAAAAAGCTCATTGCCTATCATAGGATTAGGATACAGGCTCCACTCTACCGGTTCACGTAATGTGGGTACAGATAAAATTTCACCATAGTAGGCTTTCATAAAATCGGGAATTCCATGCCCGATTTGATTGTCGGGAGCATCTGACTGGGAAGAACTTCTTAGAAGATAATCAATAAGTTCATCCTTGCTCCACTCCGGTTTGGCTTCCCAGAGCCCAGCTGCCAGGGCTGCAATCTGCGGCGCAGCAAATGATGTTCCCTGGGAAAGATATGCCTGCCCATTTGGACCAAGCAAATAAACTGATTGCCCCAAAGCTGCTAGTTCCGGCTTGATCCTGCCATCAGCGGTTGGACCTTGGGAACTGAAATCCGCCCTTTCCTCTTCTTGATTTACCCCACCGACGGATAGCATTCCTCTGGCGTCTGCAGGGGCTACGATGGAAGATAAACCTCTTCTACCATAATTTCCTGCACTGTTTACTACCAATATTCCTTTATCCGAGGCAATATTCGCCCCTTGGGTAATGATAGCTGTTTCGCCATCGAGGTCATCAGCTGTATAATCCATCCGCGGATCATCGAAATCCAGATACCCCAATGAACTATTGATGATATCCACTCCCAAACTATCAGCATACTCTGCCGCTCTGACCCAATTATATTCCTCTATGATGAACTCTGTCCTTACATCTTCAGTAAGGCATAAGATATAACTGGCTTCCGGCGCTCCTGCTACCATTTGGGAAGGAATATCTGCTCCTATTAGTGACAGTACATTGGTACCATGCTGGTGACTGGTATGGACATTATCCAGATCGGGATTTACAAAATTTCGGGTGCCGACCATTCGGCCAGCAGCATAAATATTTTTAAAAGCTGAAAGCGTATCCACTCCCTGAAAACCTGCATCAAATACGGCAATGGTCACATTTCTACCCTTAAAACCTGCCTCGTGCATCTTCTCTACCCCTAGCATGGAATTTTGCGATTCAAAAGCAACCCTTTGCCCTGCTGGAGAAACATTGGTCTCCAAATCCCGGAATTTATCTTTCGTACGTTCCATCCTGCCACTTACATGGGACCCGGGTTTCACATAAACCACCTTCTCTACAAAGGGCAACCCACTTATAAGGGGAATCTGAGCAGGATCAGCGAGGACTATGGCAGCATTTAGCCAGTTGGTGTTGTAAAGGTTATCAAGAATGAAAGGCTGGATATCAGAAATATAACGCTGCGAAACAGGCATATCCAAGCTATCCGGTTCTAAACTGAACCTAGCTTTCCTTTCCAGTGCTTTGTTTGATAAAAATCCGGATGGCTCATCAAGGCTATAATTATCCTGAGGCTTGAATTTGAAATGTATGGCATAATAATCCTGGCCAAAAGCCATCCCGGAAAACCCGAACAACCCGCAAAAAAGCACCATATATACGAAATGCCTCATATCAAAAATCCAAAGTCGATTAAGCTAATGATCAATTTTTAAATATAACATTTATATACGGCAAAATATAGGTAGTGATTAAATCACAAGAGATTTACAGCCATTCCGGTTCTGGTGAATTTGGGTAGTGTTACTAGTTAATTTTTTGTACCAAGTACCACGTACCAAGTAAATACCTGATGAAGAAATCTAATCCCCTCTTCGTACTTCGTACTTCCAACTTCCTTCTTACTTCTCTCTTTTTACTTCTTACTATTTTAACAGCCGACATTAATCACACTACCTAGCCCCTCTATCTCTGCCCAGCGATACCTGAATATCATCCGGAGTGCCTTTCATATTGATATTGACAAACCGCACCCTTTTATCCGCATCGCGGTATACTATGGCATCCTCCTGCTCAGGATCCACCTCACCTTTATTCTTACCTCCGAAAAGGGACTTAAAACCAACTTGTGTAACTAGACCCAGTGGAACTCTGATAAAATAATCCATCGTGAGATCCAGGCTTTGCCTACCTGACAGCTCGATAAACCCAAGACTGGAATTAATGTTCATGCTGGGAATAAACAGCGTTCCATCCTTAAGATCCATGGCATTCTCTAATGTATCGAACCTGACCAGGTTCAGATTCTTATCTTTGAAATAGCTTCCAAGTGCTTGTAAGGGTGCGAACTCCACTATACTGCCCTCATAGATTTTCAAATCCATATGCGCTTCACTTTTATCTATGATCGGCGTGAAATCGGGATACACCTTAAAATTACTCGTAATGGTACCGCTGACTTTGCCGTGGATATTGTCATTGATAAAATAATCCTGTCCAAAATTTTCAAACTTGATGAGAAGCTTATCCAGATCAAGCTTTTTGGCCGTCATGGTGCTGTTGAAATATATGTTCTTAGGATCTGAGCCATTAAAATATCCTTTCATACCTAAGCTACCATCTGCTACGTTTACCCCAAGTGTATCCAGGTACAGATAATGGTCTTCCTGAATCCTGCCCTTCAAGCTGAAATTCTCCAGCCAGAAGGTATGGTAGTTCATCTTGCCTATGTCTGCGGTGAATCGCATATCTGTAAAGGGGATATCGAATATATTGAAGGCATCCTCGTGAGCAGTATCCTTTTTAGAATTTGACTCATAGTTCATCAGGGCATCCAGATCCAGTGATCTGGAAGTCAGGTGAAATTTATTATCTCTTTTCTTGAGTGTTTTATCTTCCCCGGTGTAATAAGCCATATCCACCCTGAAGTCGCTGGAACCCATCTTACCTTCAAATCCATCCACCAAAAGATGTTCATTTTCATAATGTAACCGCCCCTTAAAGCCTTCAAGCTTAAGCGGGTGCAGCTTCATACTGCCCTGAAGATTGTCAAGGTAAAGGTCCATGGATGAAAATACAGAATCATAATGAAGGTCCAGTATGCCATGGGTTTTTACCTTACGGAACTCCTCATGCCGATAGTCTTCAGGAAGATAATTTTGCCCATCATAGGAAAGCAGGTTTTCCATTTTAAGGAAATCTGAGCTGAAGTCAAATTCAAAACGGGTATCCCCCCTTTTCACCTCTTGAAACCATTTTACATAATTGGTCAGGCGTCCATTGAAATGGAAATCACTGTCATCTATGAATCCAGAAAAATCCACCACCTCAAAATCATTTTCCCTGATGAAAATGTCCGCACGGAAATCATGGATCTCATGCTTATAATTTTTAAGCTTTACGTAGAAGTCATCTATAAAAAACTCTCCTTTGGGAAGGTATTGATACTCCCAGAGCTCCTTGGCACTGCTTTCAAAAGCCAGCTTGATATTAAAATCCTCCATTACCTCATCGGTAAACTTGGCCAACTCAGGATCATGTGCCAGTAATTTAGGGAAGTTGACTTTTTTGGAAGAAGCTTCCAGGTTCAGCTTGATGGGCTTATCATATCGGTGGAAAAAAGCCGGGAAGTCACTCAGCTCCATGGTAAATCTGAAATCGGAATCCGCTATACCAAAGGAAAGATTGTCCATGATGATCCTTCCGTTTTCCATTACCGCATGGCCATTTGCCCGCTGTATAGAGTGGGGATAATTGGGTATATTAAAGCTCAGATTCTTTATCGTCAATTCACTGTCTATACCCGTCTTTAGCTGAGCTAAATTTTCTCCCGGTAGCTCCAGGTCAACCAATTCATCAAAATCCATGTCTAAAAGTATCTGCCCTTTCAGCCTCTCCAGTCCTTCTACCTGCAGAAATTGTCCCACAAATTCGAGATCGAGGTCTGCATGAAGATTCACTTTTATATTGGGATCCTTAAAATTTTTGACGATCATCTTTCCTTCGAAAATGCCTTCAGCTGGTCTTGCGGAGAATTTCTGCAGCCGAAGTTCAGAGCTTTCCAATGTACGCTCTTTACCATTGGTAAAGTATCCTGCAAAGGATAATTTGTCGACCTTCTTATCCATTTCTGTATTCAGAAAGTAGGCATTGTCCGCTCCGAATTCTACCGAAATCGCCGGTGTATTTTCATTTGCGGATTTGCCACGCACACTTCCCAGAAAATATATCTGGCCTTCATTTTTATACCTTTGGAGTGCCTCCCCTACTTCTGCCGGGGCAAAAGCCGCAAATATATTAAAATCAGGTTTTTCTCCATAGAACTTCAGATCCATATCAAGATCATTGGCTATATCGACAAGACCTTCAAGGGTAAATAGTGCTTTTTCAAGGTATAGCTTACTCGGAATAACCTCAAGCAATTCTATATCTTTATCATAATCCAGCTCGAGGTCCAGGTCCAGGTGCTTATTGGTGAAAAAACTTGGCTGACCACTATTTATAATATCCAAATCCAAGCTGGATAGCAGGTCAATGAAAAAGTGGTTTTCACTAATGCTGATTTTAGATTGGAGTGTTTGGATATGCGCTAGGACTTCGTTTCCCGTTCCCATATCATAATACCGCATCTCAAATCCATTGATAATCAATGATTCAAGATCCACTTCCAATTCTTCACCCGACTGGGAATCATCCTCCTGTTCACCTATACCTTTGGCTAACAGCAAGTTGATATCTCCATTGGCATACTTCACCACATCTAAATGGCCCCTATTAATTTTAATACTCTTTACTTTATAATTTCCGGAAAGAACATCCCATAAATCAAATCCCACATATACATCCTGTGCAGTATAAAGTGGTTTGGTATCTTTACTTTTGTTTTCATAAAAAGAGATACCTTCCAAATCAATAGAGATGTAGGGGAAATTAGCAAATGGGGAGATGTGGCTACCTGAGATTACAAGTTCACCCTCAAATGACTCATTAACTGTAGCTAGTCCCTTTTGGACTATCTTAGACTGATTATAATAAACAGCAGCTATGGCCCCTATCATCAATAATAGTGGTACAAGAACTACTGCCAATAAAGTTATTTTTAATCCCTTACTCATTATATTTTTATCTCTCTGCTTCAGCCTGTAAATATTGTAAAAAGCTTTATCTTCTTAATATGATTCATATAGTTTATCTGAAATAATATAGTTCTATTGCTGACCTGAATTTTTATATCGATCTATATACGTAGTTTATGGAGATTAAAATCATTATATCTTAAAAAATAACTATATTATTAAGAAATTTTAACCCTATGTAGTTTCTTATTACTTGATGAACATTTATAGCAAATATCTATATTTTAAAAAGGTACATTTCACTTTTTCATTGCTATTCCTTTTATTTTCAGGTAGTTCGTTATTTGCTCAAAACACATTCAAAGAAATTACTTTTCAAGCAAACCAAAATCAAAAAAAACTCCAGTATAGTCTTACAGGAAAGATAATAAGTGAGGAAACCAAGGAACCTATCAGTGGAGTCTCTGTACACATTGATGGATTATTCACTGGAATAAATTCTGACAGATTTGGACAATATTTCGTCCTTTTAGATTCTGGTAGGCACAGAATAGTTTTTAGACAGCTGGGCAAAACTACTGATTATTATATAATAAATTTATATGGAAATGGCCAATTGGATGTAGAATTAACCAATATGGATTTTCAATTGGAACTGTTTACGGTAAATGCTGAGGAAAGGGATAAAAATATTCGCAATGCCATCACCGGCATTACAAAAATGAATATTGAAGAAATCAAACTTGTCCCTACTTTGCTTGGTGAACCGGATGTATTTAATGTTTTGCAGTCCATGCCGGGGGTAACATCAGTCGGAGAAGGTTCTGCAGGTTTAAATATTAGAGGTGGTCAGGCTGATCAGAACTTAATTATGATGAATGAAGCCATTGTATTGAGCAACAGTCACGCTTTAGGTTTTCTTTCTGCATTCAACGGTGACGCGGTGCAGAACTTCACCTTGTATAAAGGTACCATTCCCAGTAATTTCGGTGGGAGAAGTTCGGCCGAACTTAATATTGAAATGCGTAAGGGCGATTTTGAAAAGTGGAACAATACCTATAGTATAGGAACTGCAGTTAGTAAATTTTCTATTGATGGACCTTTAAATCCGGGAAAAACTAGCATACTAGCCGCTGCTAGGAGGTCAAATGCAAACTGGCTGCTAAACTCTGTAAGGGACCAGGATATCAAAAACAGTAATATAAGATTTCATGATATCTATGGAGGAATACAACATAAATTTTCGCAAAAAAGTATCCTAGATTTTAACCTATTAAATACCGGAGACTATTTCCGCCTATCTGATCAGTTCGGCTATAACTGGAATAATTTCGTGACTTCTCTGACCAGCAAAAATCTTATATCTGAAAATTTTTCTTTGATAGGAATGGCCGCCTATGGGTCATTTAACAATAGCTATTTTGAACCTACAGGTACGGACCCTTCAGAAGTTAAAAATGGACTTCAATACTATCAGGGAAAGTTGACAGGTTTTTACACAGGGGAAAAGATTGAAATTACTTTCGGGGCTGAAGCTGTCCACTACAAAATGAGACCTGAAACTTTAATACCTTTTAATGAAACTTCTGGTATTTTTTCTGATCGGGTAAATAAACAAAATGGTTTGGAAGTGGCTCCATTTGCTTCTCTGGAATGGAACCTTAATGAGAATTTATCTTTTTCTGCAGGTGTGAGATATTCCCATTATACTCAATATGGTCCTGATTCATTATACCATTACCAAGATGGATTACCGCGCACTAGATTGTCTATAACAAGTGCTGAATTCATAGACGAGGGAGCCATTGTGAGTTATAGCGGTATCGAACCCCGAGCTTCCTTCCGCTGGACGTTTAAAGAAATCAATTCTATTAAAGGCGGATATTCCAGCATGAACCAATATTTGCAGACAATCTCTAACGCTACAGGTCCTACACCCATAGACTTATGGCAATTGAGTACATCCTATATTCTTCCACAGAGATCCCATAACTTCTCCCTTGGCTATTTCAGAAACTTTAAAGAAAATGAATGGTCTACTTCTTTCGAAAGTTATTTTAGGTTTACCGAAAACCAGTTAGACTACAGAGATTTTGCAGAATTATTTCTGAATAGACATTTGGAGACGGAATTGATTCAGGGACAAGGACAGGCATATGGAGCTGAAATAATGATTCAGAGAAATATCGGCGGTATTACCGGATGGCTTGCTTATACTTATAGCAGGTCTTTAATTAGAACTACTTCTGAACACAGAGAAATACAAACCAATAGAGGTAATTGGTACCCCACTAACTTTGATCGCCCACACATTTTATCCCTTGTAACCAATATTCACTTGGGTAAAGGCCGATTTTTTAATACCAATGTAAATTACTCTACAGGTAGGCCTTTCACTGGGGTGGTAAACAACTATTTAGTTTCTGGAATTACAGTACCCCATTTTGGAGATAGAAATCAATTCAGAATTCCCAATTATTTTAGAGTAGATATTTCTTATATGACTAATGGCCTGGTAAGGCAATGGGATGATAAGATTAATTTTAGTATATATAATTTATTGGGACGGAGAAATGCGTATTCTGTATTCTATATTAAAGAAAACGCCCCCAGATTGATACCATACCAAATATCAATTATAGGATCATTTTTCCCTTCAGTTTCTTATACAGTAGCTCTACAAAGTGATTAATCCTATGACAAAATATATCATTAGGGCTTTATACATTACAGCCATAGCTCTTCCCCTTTCGTGCATTGACCAGTTGGATTATATCGTGGATACAGAAGTAGGACAATTGGTCATATATGGATTGGTAACCGACCAGCAAGATGTTCACCGGGTGAATGTAAGTAGGACAAATGATTTTGGGCTGCCTCCAGTTGGGATTGGTGGAGCTAGTGTATCATTAATATTGGAGAGCGGTACTAGAATGAATTATATAAATACAGACGGAGGTATCTATGAGCTATATGGTTTTAAACCATCCGAAGGCCAATCAGTAGCTTTAGAAGTAATTATAGATGATAAAGTTTACCAATCCAATTTCGAAACAATACCTACACTCGTGGGCCACGACAAGGTTAGCTTCACATTTTCCTTTGAACCATTTAGATCAAATGCAGGGGAAACAGTATTCACAGTGTTTGCCGAGACCCAATTACCTGAAACCACCGACCCAATATTTTTAAGATGGATGGTTGAAGAAACATACTATTGGTTACAGACACCCCTGCCCTGTACAGGATTATGCCCTCCCCCGCCAGATCCATGCTTTATTTTTGATATAATAGAGCCAAGTAGGTTGACACTATTTGATGGTTCATCTTCTACAACTAGAGAAACATTTCAGGTTATGGGTAAAAGAGTAGCTGATAATTCATTTCTCTTCCCGTTTTTTGCGAGCGTGAGACAGTTGAGTGTGAATAGGGAAACCTACCGATACTGGGAAAAAATTAAAATCATAACTAATAATCAGGGATCTCTATTTGACACACCTCCTGCACCAGTTTTAGGAAATATTAAAAATATAAATAATCCAGAAGAAGTAGTATTGGGTTATTTTGAAGTAGCCAAAGAAACAGTTTCCCGAATATATACTACACGTGAAGACTTCCCCTACTATATGGTATCTCCCTGTGATTTTGTCTTTGGAAAAGCTGCAAATGATTACCCATTAGAATGTCGAGGTTGTGAAAATAGAGCTCGAGGAAGGCACTGGACCAATCGTGCTCCGGAATGGTGGACATTTGATTAAACCCACTAGAAAGTTTACTTTTATAAAAAAAGCCTATGGAAACGTTCCGTATTAAAAATCCCACCTTAATCATCGATGAAAAAATCTGCCGTAATAACCTCAAAAAAATGAGCGAAAAGGCCACACGGCATGGTCTTAAACTGATCCCCCATTTCAAAACACACCAATCACTTAAAGTGACCGAATGGTGCAAAGATTATGGAGTGGATGAAATTACGGTATCTTCATTCAGAATGGCTTTTTATTTTAGAAACAAGGGATTTACCAATATACATATAGCTTTTCCTTTTAACCCTCTTCTTATACCTGATCTTAATATGATCAATGATCAATCTATATCCATTCAACTGGTAAATGAAGAAGTTACTAAGGAGCTAGCGGCCAAGCTTACTAAAGAAACCCCATTTTTTATAGAAATAGATGCTGGATATGGTAGAGCAGGTGTACCCATTGGTAAGCTTGAAGAAATAGATGCCATCCTCAGAGAAGCTTCTTTTAGCGATAAATTAAAATTTCGTGGCTTTTATATACATGCAGGCCATAGTTACTATGCTGATCTGAATGGTATCCAGCAGATCCAAAAAGAAACCCAGGAAGCCTTCCGGATTTTAAAAGCCAAATACCAAAGCCAGTTTCCTGATCTTGTCTGCAGGTCAGGGGATACGCCCACCTGTTCTATATTAGAAGATTTCGAACACATAGATGAGATAGGCCCTGGCAATTTTGTTTTTTACGACATTACACAGGCTGAGATCGGCAGCTGTAGCAGAAAAGATATTGCAGTTGCCTTGGCTGTACCCATAGTCGATATCAAACCTGATAGAAACGAAATCCTGGTCCATGGGGGCGGAGTACACCTATCCAAAGATGTATTGATGATAAATGGGCACAAGAACTTTGGGGAAGTGGTATATTTGATGGGAGATGGCTGGACTATTCCTTCCAATACCTCCTATCTTAAAAGTGTATCACAGGAGCATGGCCTTATCCAGGCAACCGATGAACTAATGGCCAGGGTGAAAATAGGAGATATAGTTGGCATATTGCCCATCCATAGTTGTATGACTGCTGATTGTATGCGAGCTTATAGAACTATGGGTGGAGAGATGATAGATCATTTGGAGGGGAGTATCAAGTATTGATGGTATCTGGAATTTAACATTAGTTACAAAGGTTTTGTAGCTTTGATATTATAAAGGATCTTGTTGGTACCTCTATTTGACTCTAAATCCGCTAATTTTGCTATATTATTATAAAAAACAGAGCCCTGTAAAAACAAAAAGAGGACCTAAGCCCTCTTTTTTTA
>DATHVH010000229.1:0-23448 GCA_035461405.1 Anditalea sp. | reverse complement strand
ACCCCGCGCCACCGGTGATCAAAATTTTAGTTTTCATAATGTAGATTTAAGAGTTTTTATAAAATTAGTGTGAATCTAAGAAAAAATTGTCGGATGTCAGACGAACGAGTATAGAAGGAGTAAAAACAACGATAATTCAATTTAAATTAATCTTATCGTTGATATAGCACGATGCGATAGATAACAAGTCTACTGCAGATGTTTGAATTTTTGGGTAATAGCTGAAAATACATAGTTAATTCTTCGATTGTCTATAACCTTTTTATGGCTTTTCAAACTGGAATCTGAAAACTAAGTATTACAAAACTCCTTTTAAACAATTATACTTCAAATTGATTTAAATATTACAGAAGTTATATCAATGATTGAAAGAAATTGGTGTAAGATTAGAGCAAAAAACATAGCCTGAATAAACTTTCAATTTTGAGACAAATAATATTAAAATAAATAGAATCAATTCATCCTGCCATTAAAAGACTTTCGCAATAATTCTCTATTTTCATACTGAAAATTTACTGAAAGTTCTTTAACTTCGAAAATATTAAGATAAACCCAAATAAAATAAAAGACTATGATGAGTTTTGAACTCAATGAAAATCAAATAATGATTGCCAAAATGATTAGAGATTTTGGTGCAAAAGAGATTACACCTTTCCGAAAGGAATGGGATGACAATCAGGAATTTCCCGTACAGCTTTTCAAAAAATTAGGTGAGTTGGGATTAATGGGCGTATTGATACCTACCGAATATGGGGGTTCCGGCTTTGGATATTTTGAGTATGTCACTGCAATAGTGGAGCTCACAAAGCTTGATCCAGGAGTAGGTCTTTCTATGGCTGCTCACAATTCTTTATGTTCTGGCCACATTATGATGTTTGGCAATGAAGAACAGAAAAAAAAGTATTTGCCAAAACTTGCTACCTGTGAATATTTAGGTGCATGGGGTTTGACTGAGCCCAATACCGGTTCGGATGCAGGTAATATGCGTACTGTAGCCGTGGAAGACGGGGACTATTATGTAATTAACGGTGCTAAAAACTTTATTACCCATGGGGTATCTGGTGATGTAGCGGTAGTGATAGCCAGAACCGGAGAAAAAGGTGATTCTCACGGTATGACAGCCTTTATCATCGACAGAGACACAACAGGATTCAGGGGTGGAAGAAAGGAAGATAAGCTTGGAATGCGTTCATCAGAAACAGCTGAACTTATTTTTGAAGATTGCAGAGTCCACAAGAGTCAAATTTTAGGAGAAGTGGGAGAAGGCTTCATCCAGTCCATGAAAATTTTGGATGGTGGAAGAATCTCTATAGCAGCACTTTCTCTTGGGATAGCAGAGGGGGCTCTTGAAGCGTCCATCCAGTACTCCAAAGAAAGGGAGCAGTTCAATAAGCCTATAAGTAGCTTCCAGGGTATATCATTCAAGCTGGCTGATATGGCTACACAGGTAGAAGCATCTAAACTCCTTATATACCAAGCTTCTGATATGAAAAACAAAGGCCTGAATATCACTAAAGAAAGTGCTATGGCTAAACTTTATGCTTCAGAGGTATCAGTTTCGGTTTCCAATGATGCAGTTCAGATTTTTGGTGGATACGGGTTTACAAAAGATTATCCGGTGGAGAAATATTACCGAGACGCCAAACTTTGTACCATTGGCGAAGGAACTTCTGAAATTCAGAAAATGGTTATTGCGAGGCAGATTCTGAAGTAGATGACGGATGTCGGATGTGAAAATAGACGGAAGACCGAAGACGGGAGACGGATGAGGCTGTGTCAAAACAAATTTTAAAGGCTCCGAGATTGGAGTATTTGAAAATTCTTCAGATACCTCCCCGAATATTTTAGCAGGGAAAAAGTCTTTTTACACAACCTCCGAAAACTGGAGACGGAAGATACTGTCGGATAACAGATACCAAATGTTTATTAGATCGATATAATTTAAAAAGAAGGCCGTTTATGCGGCCTTTTTGCTTGGCTGAAGTATTGATTGGGAGGTAAAGGTAGATCATGCTTTGGTATTACAAATAATATTTTTACCTTTGCCAGCTGAAAGGAGGTGTATATATATGATCGTAGTTAACGTAAAAGAGAATGAGTCTATCGAGAAAGCTCTCAAAAGATTCAAGAAAAAGTTTGACAGAACTGGTGCTATTAGGGAACTAAGAGCTAGACAGTACTTTGAGAAGCCTTCTATTAAAAGAAGAGCTGAAGTCATCAAAGCGGCTTACAAACAAAGAATGCAAACTGAAGAAACGAATTAATTTTTCGTTTTCTTTATCAAGATAAATTAAGCATATTGGAGTAATTATTCTCCAATATGCTTTTTTCGTTTATAGCTTACCTAGAAAATACGAAGCGGGCCAGTCCGCACACCATACTGGCATACCAAAAGGACCTGGAGCAATTCCAGGAATTCGTAGCGACCGCATTTGAGCTTTCTGATATCACCTTTGTGGGCCCTGCAGAGATCCGAGCCTGGATAGTAGACCAGGTGGACAGCAATATGGCTGCCACTACCGTAAATAGAAAAATAGCTACTCTTCGCTCCTATTATAAGTTTCTGCTTAGGAATGGTACGATTAAAAAAGATCCCACATATAAACTACAGGCTCTAAAAAAACCTAAACGACTTCCAGAATTTGTGCAGGAAGTTACTATGGACGAAATATTGGATAAGTTAAACTATTCCGAGGATTTTGAGGGTCAGCGGGACAGGATGGTAATGGAATTTTTATACCTCACAGGAGTGCGGCTTTCTGAATTATTGGCACTGAAATGGAGGGATATTTCACTCTCTTCACAGACCGTAAAAGTATTGGGAAAACGGCGAAAAGAACGTGTTATACCCCTCACAAACCACCTTTCTAAAAATATAATTTCGTATAAAAAAGAATTTGAAAAAACCTTTTCAAATATGGAATCTAGTGACTACTTTATCGTTACAATAGATAGAGAGCAAGCTTACCCTATGAAAATATATAGAATTGTAAGAAAATATCTTGACCTTTTTGCGCAGACCACTAAGCGCAGTCCGCATCTTTTGCGGCACACCTTTGCTACTCATCTTTTAAATAAGGGGGCAGATCTCAATGCCGTTAAAGACTTATTGGGCCACAGCAGCCTAGCTGCCACCCAAGTCTACACCCACAACTCCATGGAAAAACTGAAGGCTGTGTTTGATCAAGCACATCCCAAAGCTTAATAAAAGTTTAACTTTAACTGTAATGATTATGAAATTACAAATGCATTCCATCCATTTTGACGCCGATCAGAAATTGTTAGGTTTCATCCAGAAAAAAGCAGATAAGCTGGACACCTATTATGATCGAATTATTGACGGGGAAGTTTTTATGCGGCTTGATAAAAATAGCAGAAGCGATAATAAGATCGTGGAAATAAAAATGAATGTACCTGGAAAGCAGATGTTCTCCAAAAACCAAAATGGATCATTTGAAGCTGCAGCCGACGAGGCCATTGAGCAGCTCAGAAGGCAATTAAAAAAGTACAAAGAAAAATCGGTACTTGCCAAACAATAAACCCACCTCTACAAACCCTCTCAACCGAGAGGGTTTTTTTATGATAAATAATGACGATGTCCGATAACCCATGAAAGCAATTTATACTCCCACCTCCGCAGCACCAACTTGATACGGCTACTTGAGTCTTGATACTTAGATCTTCATTGTTGCCACTTGTTACTTAACATTGCTAGGCTTAAATTTGCCCAAAATTATAGCATGGCTTATTTTTCAATAGAGCAAAATCCCCGGGCAGCTGCCAAGATCCTTTTATATGCAATAAGCACTCTTATAGTGGCCTCTTTTATCTTTGGCTTATTCGTGCCACTTATGGATTCCGATGCTGCACATCATGCTAATATTGCCCTGAGAATGGTACTCACTGGAGATTATATTAGCCTTATAGATAAAGGACAACCCTATCTAGACAAGCCTCATCTGCTGTTTTGGACCAGTGCATTATCCTTTAATATATTTGGAGTTAATGCCTTTGCCTACAAGTTACCATCCCTATTGTTTACTTTATTAGGGCTGTTCTCTACATTCAAACTGGGCACCCGGCTTTACAATAAGCGGAATGGCTGGCTATCCCTATTAATATTATCTACTGTTTTTGCTTTCGTACTAGCCAATAGCGATGTGAGGATGGATGCTATCCTTACTGCATGTATGATCTTTACTGCCTGGAGATTTTGGGAGTTTTACCATAATAGAACTTGGCTGAACATGTTTGCCGTAGCCCTTGGCCTAGCTATGGGCTTTATGACCAAAGGAATGATTGGACCTGCTGTCCCCACTTTTGCATTTTTATTCTATTTATTAGAGAAGAAAGATTGGAAGATTTTCCTTGATATTAAATTATACCTGATACTGCCCGCATTCTTTTTATTTAGCAGTCCTGTATTATATGCTTTCTATTTACAATATGATCTTCACCCAGAATTGATAATTAGGGGTCGAACAAATATATCCGGCGTTAGCTTCATCTTATGGGATCAAAATTTTGAAAGATTCGATGGAGAAATATGGGGCGAAGACAATAAAAAAGATTACTTTTTCTTTCTCCATACTACATTATGGGCTTTTCTCCCATGGCCATTGATCTTTTTCTGGGCTGTATTCAAGGGGTTTCGCTCTAAAATCAACAAAGATCATCAAGTAGAATGGATGACTTTAGGAACTATAGTATTTCTGTTGAGCATTTATTCTTTTGCAGGCTTTAAACTCCCGCATTACTTGAATACATTATTTCCTTTTATGGCCATAATAACAGCTGCTGCATTAGTGAAATTCCGTATAGGCAAGGTTATTTCTAAAATACACCTGACACTCATTTCCCTAGTTTTGATTTTAGTTATTGTATTGAACACTTATTTTTTCCCTTTACCTATTTGGGGGATTATTATTGTAATAATACTGATAACTGTTATAGGCTATCTATTATTGCAGGTGAAGGGTAGATGGCTCAGAATCACCCTTACTACAGCCTCCATAGGGGCCATGATCAATTTGATCATGCAGGCAAATTTTTATCCCCAAATCCTTACATATCAAGGTGGAACTGCGTTAGCCAAAGAAGTAAAGGAAATGGCTATCAGCCACGAAAACATATACTATTTTGAGACAGTAAGCTATTCATTTGATTTTAACTCCAGTTACCTTCATCCTATAATAGGTCTCGAAGAAGTTTATAATAAATTAGAGGAGGATAATAGCATTCATTTGTTTGTAAATAAAGATGGAAAGGAAAAACTGGAAGCTATGGAGGATCTATCTACTGAAGTGAAGCTTTCAAAAGCAGCTTTTCATGTATCCAGATTAAAGTTTAACTTTATCAATCCGCCTACCAGAGAATCAACTTTGCATCCTCATTTTATTATTAGAATAAGTAAAATATCTTAGAAGCCGCTTAGACAGTTTCTACTAAAGCATTTGTTGTCCCAGATAAAATAGGTTATTTTTGGCGAAATTTTAATCTATGCATATCCCCCAGATTTCTGTAGTCGTCACCATGTTCAACGAAGAAAAGAATGTTGAACCGCTATTAAAGGCTGTAGATGAAGCATTGCGCCACCTGGACTATGAACTAATTTTGGTAGATGACGGATCCACCGATAATACGGTGCGGGAAACTAAACGTCTTGCTAATAGTAAAACCAAGTTAGTGATTTTCAATAAGAATTATGGTCAGACTACTGCGCTGGCGGCTGGCATCCATCATGCTATTGGAATGTATATAGCCACTATGGATGGAGATTTGCAAAATGATCCTTCTGATATCCCCATGATGCTCAATTTGGCCATTACAGATAACTGGGATGTGGTAGCAGGTAGAAGGGCCAACAGGAAGGATGGATTTGTACTCAGAAAGCTTCCAAGTAAAATAGCCAATTATGTCATCCGCCATACTACTAAAGTATACCTAAATGATTACGGCTGCAGTTTGCGAGTTTACAAAGCACAGATAGCACAAAATCTTGGACTGTATGGAGAGCTTCATCGGTTTATACCAGTATTGGCAAAGCAGGAAGGGGCGACTATGACAGAGGTAGATGTGAAACATCACCCCCGAATACATGGAGACTCTAAATATGGGCTCAGCCGCACATTTAAAGTAATGGCTGACCTAATCCTTATGCTGTTCTTTCAGAAATATTTCCAAAGACCCATACATATATTCGGGACATTAGGTTTGTTTTCCTTTGCAGCGGGAGTGATTATAAATATTTATCTATTGATAGACAAACTTCTTGGGGCAGATATCTGGGGAAGACCCCTATTACTTTTGGGCTTTATTTTCCTTATGGCAGGGATCCAATTAGTGACTACAGGTATAGTAGCTGAGATTATTGTTAGGACCTATTTTGAATCACAGGATAAAAAAACTTACAAAGTAAAAGAGGTATTTACTGGAGAATAAAATAACCTCTCGGTATTAGTGATCACTCAAGGTGATAAATATAAGACATAACCCGCTTATATTTGAATATACACCTTCTGCCTAAGCATTCATCGAATTCAATACTTTTGATCTGTCCCCCCTTTGAAAGTGTCTCCCCCTTGATGAATGGTTTCAGCTACACCTGCTATATCCCCATATAGTTCATTACCATAGCTCTGGTTAAATTGCTGAGGGTAAATGACTAATCTACTATTGGCAGAAAAATGCTTCTCCAATCTAAGAGGAAGATTTTCAAGGACATTCATATAAGATGCTGAGCCTTTTCTTGCTGATATCAATACAAATAAATCATCCACCTCCACATCATTAGCCAGTTCTAGGAAATTATCCCAGTCTACAAATGATTTGAAGGTAAGGTTGGTAGAAATTTTAGAATTGATAATAAATTTTTTAATAGCATCTTCAGAATCCTCATTACAGAATACTTTTATAGGAACACTTAATTCTTGGGCTAAATTAATCATTTTAAAAAACCATTGTTCGTAGCCGTTTTCCCTCTCCGCAAATGGAGGAACTGCTATCAGAATTCTTTTGTGCAATACTAAAGGTTTTTCCAGATGGCAAATAAAGGTCGTTTTGGTAGTATTACTCAGAATACTATCCATTTTTTCTCCTATGAGCTTGTTGATCAGTCCTGTCCGGCGTGGCCAGCCTAATACTATCATATCTGCCATGATTTCCCTCGCTATCCTAGCAATCCCACTGGCTACGTTATGGTCTATAGTAGCTATCACATTGACATTTATTTCAGAAGCAGATGCTTGCTTGACGAACTGCTCCAGTTTATTTCTAGCTTTGAGAATATTTACTTCAGCTTCATCATTATTGGACACTACAGTGAGGATAGCTATAGGGTTAGGTGATTTTTTATCTTTTATGAAAATGGAAAATTCAAGTAGCTTCTCTACATTTTCGATATTGGCAAATGGCATTAAGATGTGTTCATCATTAAATCCACTAGCCCTCTTTAGATCAGTATGATCATTTTCTGATTCTATCAAAATTACTTTGGCGGCTTTCTCAGTAGCAAAAGAAGCTATAATACAGGTAATAAGGATGAGGATAATAGTACCGTTCAATATATTCTCGTCCAATATTTCTGCTCTGAAACCCACCAGTATCACGGCCAGAGTAGCAGCAGCGTGGGCACTGCTCAATCCAAATATCAGTTGCCGCTGCGCATTAGAATACCTAAAAACCAATTGGGTAAAAAATGAGGCCATCCACTTACCGAATAGGGCTACAACTGTAAGTGTACCTGCCACTATAAGTGCTTGCGGACCACTTAATATCACACTGAGATCTACTAACATTCCCACGCTGATCAAAAAGAATGGGATGAATAATGAATTCCCTATAAACTCTATCCTGTTCATTAAAGCGGAGGAATGTGGAATAAGTTTATTCATAGCAAGACCTGCTACGAATGCCCCAATAATCGGCTCCACCCCTGCCACTTCTGCAAGGAAGGCTGCAAAAAAGACTACGGCTAGCACAAATATATAATGCGAATGTTTTTCACTTTCCAGAACTCTAAAAAACCATTTGGCAATTCTTGGTATTACTAAAAACATGATAGCAGAAAAAATAGCTAAAGATACCCCTAGAGTGATCCAAAATTCTTGGTTTAGTTTACCCTCACTCTTACCCATTATCACTGCCAATATGATAAGGACAGCCGTGTCAGTCAATATTGTACCTCCTACAGTAATGGCTACAGCTTGGTTTTTAGACACGCCCAGTTTACTTACTATGGGATATGAAACGAGGGTATGCGTAGCAAACATGCTAGCGGTCAAAAAGCTGGCATTAAAATCATAACCTAAGAAATAGTAACATACCGGAAACCCTATACCTAAAGGAAGAATAAAGGTGAAAAATCCAAATAATAAACTTTTATTCTTATTTGCTTTAAATTCATTGAGGTCAAGTTCAAGCCCTGCTATGAACATGATATAAAGCAGTCCTATGGTAGAAAATAGATCTATAGCTGCATTCTGTTCTAATATGTTCAACCCATGAGGGCCGATGATTACTCCGGACAGGATCAGACCTATAATACCTGGGATACTCAATCTCTTTAATAATATGGGAGAAAGTAGAATGATCAAAAGAATTAAAGAAAACACCAAAACGGGATTTTCTAGGGGCAAGGCAAACTCATGAATTAAATGTTCAAAAAAATCTGTCATTTGCTTTAATTTATCTTTATAGCTTCTATTTTACTAATTACACAATACAATTCACCAAATACCCATATTGTTTTTAGAAATGGATATTCCAATATTATAAATATATAAAATTTTAGCTTGGAAAATGGCTAGAAATCACTGCACTGTTTGAATATAGATAAAACTATTTAAAAAGAAAAAACTCAGTAGTATTTCAATATATAACTGTACCCTACTCCAGCCACTATTCCCAAAAGGATAATGAGTGGTGAAGGTACCTTTGTAAACTGTAATAAGCAATATGTAAGTATGATGGCAATAATGTTAAATGTATTGGCTTCCATCGGTTCGAAAAGTAAATAAGCTGCAGCTAATAGCATCCCACATGAAACAGCATTTATCCCTTCCAAGGCAGCTCTCACGGGGCGGTACTTTTTTAAATCATCCCAAAAGCGAATGACAAAAAATATTAAAAATGTACCGGGTAGAAATATTCCTGCTGCGGCTATCATTCCTCCCATTACCTGCCCTGTTAGGCCATAATCTCTCATAGAAAGAGCTCCGATGTAAGAACTAATACTGAATGTAGGCCCAGGAAGTCCCTGGGAGATGGCATATCCTGTCAAAAATTCTTCTGAAGTCAGATAGTTTTTAAATTCAACAAATTCTGTATAAAGATAAGGCACTAATACCTGACCTCCTCCAAATATAAGACTGCCGTTACGATAAAAGTTTTCGAATAACCTTACTGGAAGTAATCGAGTAAAATGACCCAACACCGCAGCAAAAATCAATACACCTGCCCAGAGCAAGAAATTATCCCATCGGATATTTAGTCTTGATTTTTCTTCTATTTTAGGTTGTTTATGGTATTTTAAAGAAGTACTGACACCTCCAATGACCAGCATCAGGGGGAAAATGAAAGGAGAATTATAGAAGAAAGCTACAAATGCTGATAGCAACATAAGCACCATAGCTTCTCTGGTCTGTATCATGATCCTAATGGTCCGCTGGGCAGCATAGATAATAAACCCGATGGCCATTGGTTGGATAAATTTAGCAAATTGAAGAGTACCATTGCCGGATTCCTGAAGATAATCTATCAGTATGGCAGCACTGATCATCAATAAACAGGCTGGAAGCACCCATACAAAAAGTGAAATATATGCTAACGATGGCCCTCCTATCCGGTAACCAATAGCTGAAATTGTTTGTGTGGAAGTGGGACCAGGAAGAATCTGACACAGTGCGTTCAGTTCCATGAGATCTTTTTCTGAAAGATATCCCCTTTTTCTCACCATGATATCCAATACCATGGCGAGAAAAGCCTGGGGACCACCAAAGGCTGTGATGGAGAGCAATAATACATCCCTTAAATAGAAATAATATTTAACTCTCTTAACCGCCACTGGCCTTATTTTTTGAGACCAAGTTCTCTAAGACGCTCATCTAGGAATTCTCCTGCAGTAGCATCTTCGAATTGCTTTGGATTCTCTTCGTCTACACAACTATCCAAACAGGTAAGGTCCATTTCAGACCGGGGGTGCATAAAGAATGGTACAGAATATCGGCTATTGTTCATCTTCTCACGAGGAGGATTCACTACTCTGTGTATGGTAGATTTTAATTTTTTGTTGGTGAGTCTTTCAAGCATGTCTCCAACATTCACTACCAGCTGGTCTGGAAGCGCCGTAATAGGTATCCACTTACCATCTCTTCTTTTTACCTGAAGTCCGTCAGCACTAGCTCCCATCAGTAAGGTGATCAAGTTAATATCACCATGCTCAGCTGCTCTAACTGCATCTTCAGGAACCTCATCTGGATTTTCTATAGGGAAATAATGGATAGGTCTTAAGATGGAGTTACCATATCTAACTTTATCTTCAAAGTAATCCTCTGGAAGCTCCAGATAGATCGCAATAGCGCGTAGCATATTTTTGCCAGCCTCTTCTATAGTTTTATATACTTGTAAGGATACTTCCCTAAATTCCGGGATTTCAGATGGCCAAACGCCTTCTGGATATTCACTTTTTATAGGATCAGAATCCGGAATCTGGTCCATGTCTTGACCTACATGATAAAATTCCTTAAGGTCTCCCGTATTCCTGCCTTTTGCATGCTCTTTACCTTTGCCTGTATAACCACGCTGATAGCCAATTTCAGGTCTTTCATATTTGGACTTTGTCTCATCTTCCAAGGCAAAGAATTTTTTGATGGTAGCATACAATTGGTCTTGTAACTCTTGGGTAAGACCGTGATTTTTAATGGCCACAAAACCAATATTATTATAAGCCTGGCCCAATGCCTGGACGAAGGCACCTTTTTTTTCGGCATCACCAGAAGTGAAATCTGCCAAATCTAGAGATGGAATCTCGTTGTATAAAATTTCGCTCATGAAAAGATTATTTATTCTGCAAGGTAATCTATTTTCAGGTAAATTTAAATATCTTTAACCAATCTCAAATCAGTAGAATTGAAATTGCTTACCAGTGGTTCACCGGTTTAAGACTAAATACTGCAGGTGGAACATATAAATTTAAAGCTTTATCATATGAATAAAAATGTACTTTATCCTATAGTTTTATTATTTATAATTTTATTGGTAAGCTGTGAAGGCAGAAGGGAAAGAAGGTCTGAAAGCACCGTCACGATTGAAGGCGACGAAGCGGCCAGAGAGGTAAGATTTTATTCTTATGATGAATATCAGGAGCATCCTGATGCCATCTTAGAAATGTACAGCCCACTAGGCAATCAAAATTTCCAAAGCACCAAAGTCCCATTTGAATTCAATATAAAAAATTATCCTTTTGCAGAAGGTGGAAGGGGTTTCCAATTAAAAATGTCTATTAATGGTAATGATCCCGTTGGTTATAATATGCCTATGTTCCAAAAAGAACTAAATCAGGGAACCTATAGGGCTGTGGCTTATTTGGTCAATGAAGAAGGTTTAGCATTAAAAGAATTTGGAAATTATGTAGACAGGGATTTTACAGTATTGGACTCCCAGCCTTTTCCAGTGAGCAATGACCCATTCCTAGTGGTCAATATGCCATTAAATGACCAAGTATATGAGGAAGGGGAAGAAATAATTGTGGATTTTCTGGTTTTGGATGGGGTGCCACAGGAAGATGGCTTTGAGATACTAATTAAATTTAATCAGTATGAATATAGGACTAAAGAAGTAATCCCGGTAAGGGTAGATGAATTGCCAGCCGGTGATTATGATCTGGAAATAAAACTGTTAGGTAAAAATGGAGCGGAAATGGAAGGTGTATTTACTTCAACCCGAAAAAGAATCAGAATTAATTAATGTAGGCTACGCAGCACCTTTACTGACTTTAATTCAGAAAATCCATCCAGGTGTAACTGATAGAACTTAAGCAGGTCATCCAGGATTTTTCTTCGATAAATAGCCGGTATCTTCACAGTGGAGCCGAAGGAAATTTTCATAAGCTCATTAAGGTACTTTTTTTCTTCCTGAGCAAAGTCATCATCATGCACTAAGCCAAATAATTGTTCAAACAACTCTTCGGAATCACTAGTGCCAAATCCTAGGAATTTTGATGTCTCCAATAAGAAAGAAATAGGGTAGAGTTGAATATTTGCCTCCTGTTGGTCTAGATATATGATGGCCTCTTCCAAAAAATCATAAAGATTTTCATTGGTGTAGTTATCATAAATAGACTTACCAAGTACTTCACCTACAAACATAGCCACTCCTGATCTGTAGAAGTCAAATGGAATCCGCTGGAAGGCATAATTTAACTTCACTTCCGATATACGGTTTAATGCAGATTTTTCCTTATCATAAACTACCAGGTCTAAAAGTGTAAGTGGCTGATAGAACCCCATTTTTGATTTAGCACTTCTTACACTGTTGACGATATAGGATTTTAAACCCAAATCCCTTGTAAAAATCTTCACTATAATGGAAGACTCCTTGTACTTAAGATAATTGATTACCAGTCCTTTGGTCTTTTTTTGCATCGTTTATACCCGATCTTCATAGAAGCATTTGCGGCACCTTGCTTCATAGCTATCTTTTTCTCCAAGCATTACTTTATCCCTTTTTTCAGATAACCGAAAACTGTAGGATGCCAACGCTCCACATTTCATACATATAGCATGAACTTTGGTAACATATTCGGCTATGGCCAAAAGCTGCGGCATAGGCTCAAAGGGATTACCCTCAAAATCCATATCAAGACCGGCCATTATTACTCGTTTTCCTGATTTAGCTAAAATATTAGCAACCTTCACAATTTGGTTGTCAAAAAACTGAACCTCATCGATTCCCACTACTTCACAGTTGCCGGCTAAAAGTAAAATGTCATCCGCAAACTGAACAGGAGTAGATCTTATGGCATTTTCATTATGTGATACTACATCCAATTCATGGTACCGCTTATCCACTGCCGGTTTAAATATCTCTACTTTCTGTTTGGCTATTAGTGCTCGGTTCAGCCTACGAATTAGCTCTTCAGTTTTACCGGAAAACATAGATCCACAGATCACTTCTATATGACCGGTTTTCTCTTGAAGGCTTCTCTGACCGATAGATGGTTCTATAAACATGAATTAGAAATATTAATCACTGTACTTAATGTGGGGAAACTTATTTTCTTCGGCCACCCGAATTTTTATTGTTCCCTTGGCTAAAATAGTTTGGCAAGTTAATCTTTCATCAGGTTTTAATCTTCCTTTTTCAGCATAAAATTTCTCCTTTGCATTCATGGGCCCCAGATGTTCTATTCCCTCTGTCACGATCATCTTACAGCTGGTACATCTGCCTTTTTTTCCGCAGGCATGCATCCAGTCAATGTAGTTTTCATGAATTAATTCAATAACTTTACCTTTGGTATGATTTGTCTGAATCTCTTTGTGATTCATATTTTCTATTATTATTTTAGGCATACTTCATTATCCTTTCTTCTTGAAAACATATAACCAATGAATAAAATTAACTTCAATTATTTAGAAACCTACTCTAAATCCCTGTCCGAAAAATTCTGCTCAGACTATTTTGGCACCAAAAAATACATGACAGGCCAGGAGATTATCCAGCTTACCCCAAGTCAGCAAGTAAACCTTTTAATAATTAAATCACTTTTTTCAGCATGGCAGGATGAATTGGAAAAATTAAAGAGCAATCCATATTTCGACTATAGAGATATAGCGGTAGATAACTCCCTGAAAGAATTCATGAATATTCTTTCTAGAGCCATTAAAGTAGAAAGATTACATTTTGAGCCATTGATGAGAGATGCAGTGGAAGATGCAATATTATTGGCGATAGATCCAGTCACCTTTTTTATCCACATAATAGAAGAAAGTAAGGGAGATCAGAATTATTTCAAGGCAAACTCTAAATATATTAAGTGGCATTCAGTTCTTATGACTACTCTGATCGATAAAGCCTCTATGGGTGCGTCTTCCTCTGAACTGAAGATGGCACTCAGAGCTAAGTATGAAAATGAGAAGAATTCATTAGAGCATTATGAAAAATTACTAGGTCCCCTTCATCATATTCAAAAGATAGATTACGCCCAACTGGTCGATCAAAAAGATAATACCACAGCTCAAGAGGAGTCAGTCCCCACTCCTATCAGCACCTCTGAACTCACCTCTACTCCACCGAAAGAGGAGCAATCCAAAGAGAATATAGAACCAATACATAAACCTAATGAAGGATCTACGAATTCTCACCACAAGCCTGCATCTCCTGTCAATGCCATAGATCCAGCGCTGGCTTGGGCACGATTTGAATCGGAAGAATATAGCATCATGAAAGGATCAGTGGGTGACCTATCTGAAAGTGTAGGGATCAATCAACGCTTCATGTTCACACGGGAATTATTTCAGGGAAATGCCGATCTGATGAAACATGCACTTAAATCTATTGATCAATGTGACAGCTTCGTGGAAGCAGTTGAACTTATCAATCATAGATATGTAGGTGAATTAGACTGGGACAAAAACTCAGATGAGGTTAACGAATTTCTTCAACTGGTTTTTCGCAAATTTGAACACAAATAATATTTAAAAGAATTTAATATCCCTCAGAAAATCTTTGAGGGATATTTTTTTTAAATATTAACTTATTTGATCTAACAATATATATTACCCATCCCTTCCCAATAACTGGATTCTGTGTGAGTCAAGTTTAATAAAGATGAATAACAAAATGGTAAAAGACCAAAGCGATGATCCACCATAGCTAAAGAATGGCAAGGGAATACCTACGACTGGGAATAAACCGATAGTCATCGCTATATTAATGGTAAAGTGAAAAAGTAAAATAGATACCACACAGTAACCATATATCCTGCTAAATCTTGTTTTCTGCCTTTCCGCCAGATATATTAGCCGGACCAACAGGGTGCCGAATAAAATAATAACAACCAAACTTCCGATCCATCCAAATTCCTCACCAAGGGTACAGAATATAAAATCAGTATGCTGTTCAGGTACAAAGTCGAATTTAGTTTGGGTACCTTCAAGATAGCCTTTTCCCATAAAACCGCCAGACCCTATAGCGATTTTGGACTGGGTCACATTCCAACCTACACCCAAGGGATCCAAGTCGGGATTAAAAAGAACCATGATTCTATTCTGCTGGTGATCGGGCAATTTGGATACTACATAGTCTAAACTATAGCTATACGCGATGATGACTAGTCCCATTACAGTAAAAGTGACTATCCTCTGCCAGGTTTTTTTTCCTGCCAAAATCAATAATACCATTAATATCATTACAGCAGCCGCTAAATAGAGATTATTCTCTATCCCAAGAGACAACAATGATATAGCTACAAACCCTATAGCAAATACATAATATCGCTGTGGCATCCCCTCTCTAAAAAGCATGATACCAAAAGCACTATAAACCATAGCAGTACCTGTATCAGGCTGGAGCATAATCAAAGCTATTGGCAATCCAATGATACCAAGGGCACGGATTTGATATTTTACCTTACTTAAGTCAAAAGTAGGAGCCTCCATAAATTTTGCCAACGCTAAAGCGGTAGCAAACTTGGCAAACTCTGCAGGCTGTAATCTGAACACACCTATCTCAAACCAAGCCCGCTGGCCATTGATCTCCTTACCGATAAATGGGGTGAGCAATAAGATTATTACGAAAAAGCCATATAAGATCAAACTCAGGTTATCGAAGAGCCTATAATCCGCTACCATGATGACTGTGATCAGTAAAATAGCCGTACCTATCCAGACTAGCTGCTTACCCGAGTTAATTGAAAAATCAAATATACTTTTGGCTGCCTGTTCATCATAAACAGCCGCATAAATATTAAACCATCCTATGATGACTAATATGGAGTAAATTAGAATAGTGACCCAGTCAATTCTGGTAATATATAAATCGTCCTGTCTCAATTAGTATAGAAATTTACCTGCCAACACATACTCCTCTAACGCCGGTCGCGTAATGCTCCCCCTTAGGTATTGTTCTATCATCAAACTGGCAGTACTGGCCGCAGCACGCCCACCAAAACCACTGTTTTCTACATATACTGCTATAGCAATTTTCGGATCATCTTTAGGAGCAAAGGCAACGAATACAGAGTGGTCAGCGCCTCCCGGGTTTTGGGCAGTACCAGTTTTCCCTGCGATTACAATATCTTTAATGATAGCCCTATTAGCTGTACCCGATAAGGCTTCCGCCATGGCTTCCTGTACCATATCAAAATGGTGTGCATCGACGCCCACACCCACTTTCGTTCTGAATTTTTCAGGTATATTCTCTACTGACCCGTCAATTGACCTTACCAGATGAGGAGGATAATACCACCCTTTATTAGCAAATATAGCAGCAAGATTGGCCATTTGGAGAGGTGTTACCAGCATTTCACCCTGGCCTATGGAAAGGGAGTAAATAGTAGAATACTTCCACCTGTTTTCTCCATAAATTTTATTATACAAAGCACTGCTGGGAATTTGGCCACCCTTTTCATTCTTCATATCTATGCCTAATGGAGATCCGAGACCAAATTTCATCACTGATTCTCTCCAATTATCCAACCCAATCCTGGTATCGATAAAGGTGTTTGAGGAAACTTCCCTATTGATCAACTTTCTATAAGCCTGATGATAAAATGGGTTACATGAATATTTAATAGCACCAAAAAGATTAGCTGGGTTTGGATGCGGGTGACACTTTACCAGAGCTTGATTACAAGGGAAAACGGTATTGGGGGTAAAAAGCCCTTCCTGAAGTCCTATTAAGGACTGTACTACTTTAAAGATAGAACCTGGAGGATACATAGCCATGATGGGCCTGTTAAATAGAGGCTTAGTCTCATCCATGGTTAAAAGGCCGTAATTTTTACCAAATCTTGAACCCGCCAATTGGTTTGGGTCATAACTTGGTGCAGATATCATAGCAAGCACTTCCCCAGTGGATGGCTCTATGGCCACTACTGAGCCGCGCTTTCCTTCCATTAACTTTTCTCCATACAGCTGTAGGTTTAGGTCTATGGTAGAGATGATATTTTTCCCTGCGAGTGACATGGTATCGTACTCTCCACTTTTAAAAGAGCCTTTGTCCACCCCTCGCACGTTCACCATTTTGTATTTCACTCCTTTTCGGCCCCGAAGATAGTCCTCATAGAATCCCTCCATACCGGCCAGACCCACATAGTCCCCCTGTCGGTAGTACTTAACCGAATCCTTTTCCAATTGTGACCCACTTATCTCACCAATATATCCGAGCGCATTGGCTGCACTGGACTGTGGATAGGCACGCACTGATCTGGTCATCACAAATAGTCCAGGATAATCTATCAGGTAATCCTGTATCCTTGCAAAATCTTCATTAGAGATAGCCTTTACCATCGGAGATGGTTTTACCCAGGAATACTTTCTGGCAGCCTGATATCTCAGGATCAGTTCTTCTTTTTCGATATTAAATAGCTCACAAAATCTGGCTGTATCTTTTACCGTGAATTCTTTAGGAATGACCATTAGGTCAAATACTGGGTTATTGTAAACCAATAACTTTTCGTTTCTGTCATAGACAAGGCCTCTATAGGGATGATCAACTACTCTCTGGATAGCATTCCTTTCAGCTCTTTTTAGAAAGCTGTCATCTGCCACCTGTATCATAAATAATTTGGTCAACAGCACTATTGCTATCAAAATGACAATAGAGATGAGTATAGCCGGTCTTGTGTTATTCATTATATTCCTCTCTTTTTCTTATAAAACAACATTTGAGCAATGATCCCCAACATAAAGGTGAAAACCATACTAGAAAAAGTTCGAATTATAATAGGAAGATAAAAATCTGTTCCCAAATAATCAATAAAGAAAAAGGTTAAATGATGAATAAAAATCAAAGGCAATGAATAGGTTATAAACCAACCCAAGCCCATATTCAACACAGTGGGCTGCGTATTATCATCAAATCCTCCGGTAGGTGTATGGACATTTAGCCACGACTTCCTTAGAAATGCTACCACTAAAAGACTGGCAGTATGCATACCTAGAGTGTCATAAAAAATGTCTATGGATAACCCCAGAAGAAAACTGATTACCATGAGAGGAATTGTCTTGATCTCTATAGGAAAGATCAATATATAAATTACATAAAGGAAACTAAAAGCAGTACCGAAAAGCACCACATTTTTCAATACAAATACCTGAACGGCAAAGTATAGAAAAAAGCCAAATATTGAGAATATGAAATTTCTGCTATTCATTAATAATTCCAGAAGCTGTATTCAAAGAATCTAGTTCCACTTGCATTATATTTTCCACTAAATAAACATAAGTCAATCTACTAAAATCAGTTGTCAAATTGATAGTAATGTCTAAATAGTTGGTTTCTGAACCTGACCCCACTTCATCCACTATACCGATATGAATTCCTTCAGGAAAAATAGCATTATAACCACTGGTTACCACCGTATCTCCTTTATTGACCCTGACATGGCGAGGGACATACAGAAGTTTTGCCTGATCTGGCCTTTTTCCATCCCACTTAGTAGAACCGAATACATCTGAGGTTTTTATCTTTGAAGAGAGTAATAATTCAGTATGTAATAGTGATATAACGGAAGAATAATTATTGGTTACACCTTTTACTCTACCGATGACACCTTGTTCATTGAACACACCCATACCCTCACGGATGCCATGGCGCTTACCCTTGTTAAGTGTGATATGATTTTGATTAAATCTTATGGAATTATTAATCACCTTAGCTGACCTAAACTCATGTTGGCTAGCGAAAGTACTATCCAGATGGATGTATGCGCTATCTATCGGCTGGGATAATTTTTCCAACCGCATCAGTAGTTCCGCATTTTTTTCGGCCAGTCCTTCGTTGGCTATTCCGAGTGTAAAATAACCCGTTACATTCTCCCGGGTTTCGAGAAAAGTGCCCGAAATGTGATTAGAAGAATTAAAGAAAACGGCTCCCTGGGGTGAATTGTAAGAAACGATCAACCATATGGCGACCGTCTCTAAAGCAATGAATATAAGAAAAACCCTTAGGCTGTATAGGAATAATAAAATGCGTTGCATTCAGTCATTAGGTCATCAGAACGGTTCTGAAATTATTTATGTTTTTCAGGGCGGTACCTGTACCTCTCACTACTGCCCTAAGCGGATCTTCAGCGATATGAATAGGCAGTTTGGTTTTTTGGTGCAGTCTTTTATCCAACCCTTTCAATAACGCCCCACCTCCGGTAAGATGTATCCCGTTGTCATAAATATCTGCAGAAAGTTCAGGTGGCGCTATTTCTAATGCCTTCAAAACAGCCTCTTCTATTTTAGATACTGACTTATCTAGCGCAAAGGCAATTTCAGAATAGGAAACTTTGATCACCTTTGGTATACCAGTCATCAAGTCACGGCCTCTGATTTCATAATCTTCAGGCGCATCATCCAGTTCAGTTAGCGCGGAACCTATTGCAATTTTGACTTTTTCGGCAGAGCGCTCACCTATCAGTAGGTTGTGCTGTCTACGCATATAGTCTAATATATCTTTAGTAAAAGTATCGCCCGCTACCCGTATAGATTGGTCTGCTACTATGCCTGAAAGGGCTATCAAGGCAATTTCGGTAGTACCACCTCCGATATCTACTATCATAGATCCCATCGGTTTTTCTATATCGATCCCGATACCTATAGCTGCAGCGATAGGCTCATATACCATATATACTTCTTTGGCTCCGGCATGCTCCGCGGAGTCACGCACAGCTCTTTTTTCCACTTCAGTAATACCGGAAGGAATACAGATCACCATTCTATGAGACTGGGGAAACATACTTTTCTTATGGCCAGGGATCATTTTGATCATACCTCTGATCATCTGTTCAGCCGCATAGAAATCAGCTATTACTCCATCTTTTAGGGGACGTATGGTCTTGATGTTTTCATGCGTTTTTTCATGCATGTTCATCGCCTCTCTACCTACAGCTAAAACCCTATTAGTGGTCTTGTCAATCGCGATGATGGATGGTTCATCTACTACTATTTTATCTTTATATATAATTAGCGTATTCGCAGTTCCTAAATCTATTGCAATATCACTTGAGAAAAAATCGAATAATCCCATGCTTGGTCTGTGCTTATTTGAGTTATGATTGAACGTTTTAAAGTTAGCATTACTAATGCTGAAATGAAAACGGGGGAGTGCAAATTTATTATCTTAATTTTAATTTAAAATGGACTTGCTCATTTATTTACTTTTATTTATTGCCAAAAAAAGACCTCTCATATATAGTAAAATTTAGCATAAAGCCACTAACAACATTTTATCCTATATAAAAAGATTTATTATGGGTACAAACGAAATATCTATACTATTAGAATGTGTGAAAACACAGCTTTTGACGAAAATTTATATATCTGAATATATAAATCATTAACTTTGACTTCTACCCAAAACCAACTATAAACATGAACGAAAGGTATATGCAGAGAGGGGTATCCGCATCTAAAGAGGATGTCCACCAAGCAATTTCCAAATTGAATAAAGGCCTATTTCCATATGCATTTTGCAAAATAGTAGAAGATACGCTAGGAAATGACCCGGACTACTGCAATATCATGCATGCAGATGGAGCTGGTACAAAATCTTCTTTAGCCTATCTGTATTGGAAAGAAACAGGTGACCTCAGTGTTTGGAAAGGTATTGCTCAGGATGCCATTATAATGAACATTGATGACTTACTCTGCGTAGGCGCCACCAATAATATACTGGTATCCAGCACTATTGGTAGAAATAAAAACCTTATACCGGGAGAGGTGATCTCCGCTATCATAAACGGTACGGAAGAAGTCCTACAGATGCTAAGGGAAAATGGGGTAAATGCAATCCTTACTGGAGGAGAAACTGCGGATGTGGGAGATCTGGTCAGAACTATCATTGTGGACAGTACTGTAACTGCCCGGATGAGAAGGGATGATGTAATCTCCAATGACAAAATACAAGCTGGTGATGTAATCGTCGGTATTTCATCATTTGGCAAAGCTAAATATGAAGATGACTTTAACGGTGGAATGGGTAGTAATGGACTCACCTCAGCTAGACATGATGTTTTTAATAAAGTATTGAAAACCAAATATCCAGAAAGCTTTGACCCCTTGCTACCAGAAGATTTGGTATATTCAGGCAAATACAACCTGACAGATGTCGCTCCAGGGGCTGTAATGGATATGGGTAAACTGGTACTTTCCCCTACCCGCACTTACGCACCTATCTTAGCTGAAGCCCTAAAATATTTAAGGCCAAAAATCCATGGTATCGTTCACTGCAGTGGAGGTGCCCAGACTAAGGTGCTGCATTTTGTAGATAATGTTCATATTATAAAAGATCATCTTTTTGCCACACCCCCATTATTTAAAATAATACAAGAAGAAAGCAATACTGACTGGAAAGAAATGTATAAAGTTTTCAATATGGGACACCGCATGGAAGTCTATTTGGAAGAAAAATATGCTGAAGAGATCATTGATATTGCTGAATACTATGGTGTAGATGCTCAAATTATCGGACGAGTACAGCCATCTGATAGCAAAAAGCTAACTATTCATAGTGCTCACGGTACATTTGAATATTAATGTATGTATCCCAAGTGATACTGATATGCACAGAGAATATAATATTGCGATTTTAAATCTATTTTCTATCGACAGGAATAAATACAGTTTTATTTGGAGTTTTCAGTCTTCTGAATCAATAGAATTTACAATCCTTCCTAATTCTTCATTAACTATTCTCTGAAATGAATAAGAGAATATTCAAAGGTATTGCTTGGACATTAGGAATAGTTTTAATTCTAATAATAGGAACCCTTACTACAGTAGATAATTCAGATTATAGACAAGAGCAGTATTATATACAAACCCTAAATAGAATCCAAGATCTGGAATTCAGCAAGTCAGATAATGATTACTGGCTTGCCGGCTGGGCTACTGCCAATATCACTCCGGCAGAACCTGTCAATCTGGTGGGATATAAACCAAGAGGAAAGTATGAATTTATTCAGGATAGTTCATATGTAAAAACGCTAGTAATTAGCAATGGTCTGCATACAGTAGCTTTTTTAAGTTATGAACTATTGATCATTCACCCTTATCTGGCAAATGAGGTAGAGCAAGCAATAGCAAATGAATCCCTTCCCATAGATCGGGTCGTATTTACCGCCACCCATACCCATAGTGGACTTGGAGGATACATTCCGGGCATAATGGGAAAGGTAGCTTTTGGTGGATTTGAAGAAGATGTAATTTCACTTTTTACCCATAAAACCATATCTGGGCTCAGAAATGCCTTAGCTTCTTTAGATACAGTTACCATAACCTATCTGAAAAAGGCAGCTCCGGAAGGAGTGGCAAATAGATTGGTCGACAAGGGGCCAATTGATCCTTATATCAGGCAATTAATATTTGAAAAAAAGGATAAATCCAAAGCTACTTTCCATACTTACAGTGCCCATGCCACTGGGCTTCACAGTCGGTTTATGGGATTGTCAGGGGATTACCCATTTTACCTAAATGAAGCATTGAATAGAGAGGGATATGATTTTACTTTTTTTGCTTCAGGTGCCGTAGGCAGTCACAGACCTGAATTAGCAGGAAGGGAAGTGGGAGATATCTTATCTTATGCGGAGTCATTAAACGCTACATTGAAAGCAACTGACCCAATAATTCAAGATACTCTTCAAGCATCTTTTAAAAGCGGAACATTCAGGCTTTCTTTACCAAGCCCACATTTTAGGATTTCTGATCAAATAAGGTTTAGGCCTTGGCTCTTCAACTGGATTTATGGAGATACTAATGCTCATTTTGATTTAGTCCTAATGGGAAATACCCTTATAATAACTTCTAGCGGAGAAGTGTCAGGTGTCTTTTATGACGAATGGGAACAGAAAGCAGCAGAACTCGGACTGAATCTAATCATCACTACTTTTAATGGAGGCTATATAGGCTATATCACCCCTGATGAGCACTATGGCCTGAAGCATCATGAAGTGCGGGATACACACTGGTTTGGCCCCCAAGTGGGACGTTATTACAACGATATCATAAGCCACATTATATCTAAAGCTGCAGAGAGGAATTAAACAGAACAATGTGCCTTACTATTGGTTCTAAATATAGTTTAGACCCTACGCTTATAGCCGGGAGAATCCATGGCAGAATTTTTGTATTTCTCCCGAACAAGCTTTTAAAACTACTATCATGAAAAAATTCTTCCAATCCGTATCTGGCATTAAATCTTTATTAAAAAACTTGGACTTTGATAAGCTCAACAAACTTTCCC
>DATHVH010000228.1:0-3086 GCA_035461405.1 Anditalea sp. | reverse complement strand
TGGACCAGCCAGATTTCTTCCTGCCTCTTTTGCTCTTGATTTAAATGAGTTTTCTGTTCCCCTACTGAAAAAAATACTGAAAAAAAGCACCAAAAATAAACCCACTGACATCCAATATAAATTATACCAAAAGAGGGGTTCAACGAAATGTCCCAGACCATTCATATCTGACCACATATATGCAGGCTTATAGGAGTAAAAGAATAAATTAAAGTTATAATCGGCAAATGAAAGCATCGATATCATAATGACCCATATCCCGATGCTGACTGCGTGACCCGCGAACTTGTTATTTATCAACATATGAACTGCAAATACTAACATCACCATCTGAAGATAATCAGGGAAGCTGATCAGATAACTGTCCACCAGATAAGTAGAGAGTTGATAGTTGTAATACCCCTTTAAAGTCTGGATAACAACACCTATAAATATCGGCAGGGTGGCCAGAAGAAAGCATATAAATGCTATACCAAAAAACTTAGACGCAATAATCACCCAATCCTTTACCGGAAAGGTATCGCTGATGATCGAGAATCCCGTGGATTTGTTTCTGTGGATGGACTCCCCGGTAAAAAAAACGATGATAATGAATACGAAAACATTATAGTCATATCCTTTAAACTCCATCAAAAGAGAGGTGGATGGCATATTGGGTACACTGAACCTAGTCTGACCTATCCAAAAATCTAACACCAAAAAAACAATTCCACCCAATAAGATTGATTTAAAGTAAACATCCTTGGTTATGTTACTCACTTCCATTTTTGTTAAGGTAAAAAAGCTTCTCCACTGATATCCAGAGGAAAAATCCGGAGTGACCAATTTTTGAAAGCTAGATGGGAAGGCTTCTTTAGATTCTATTTTTTTATCCTTAGGATTCCGTACATTGAAAAAGTATAGAAACCCGAACCTGAAATATGCAGCTATAAATAAAAGAAGTCCCACCCCAGACCAAATCAATCTATTGGCCATCAGGTTACCCTGAAAGGCCATCAAAAAGGTGTTTTGTTCGAAGGGGGTAAGATACCTTGTCTGGAGCAGGAAAGTGTTCATTCCGAAAGGATCCAGAAGCTCCACCATAGTTTTGTTTTCAATATCCTGAGTCAGAAAATTAGCCAACAGGTATATGATGAAAAGCATAATCCCCCCTGTATATATTGATTTGATATTTCTGGTAAAAACAATAAGCGCAAAAAACAAAGTACCTGCCAACCAAAGGTTAGGTACCACCAATGTAATCCACGGATAGATATAATTGATAAGAATATTTGGCCCATATCTATCGGCATCTGTCCACCCAGTGACCGGCCCAATTATACTACCCAAATAAATGCCTATCAAAGATCCCAATGAAATGAAAAGTAGTGCCACAAAAGACCCCCAAAACCTTCCCATAAAGTACGCCTGATCTGATATGGGATAGCTGAACAGGAACGTGGCAGTTTTATGCTCCAAATCTCTATAAATCGGTACCCCCATCACTGCTGAGGCTATTAATATCCCGAAAATAGATATTACTACCTGCAAATTGGCTATGACATATGGAGAATTGTGAAAGACCTTTTCAGAGGCAGGGGTGCTTCCTGAGGCTATCAATAATAAAGAACCTACCACTAATAAAGCGAAATAAATGTAGGTAGCAGGTCTTGTAAACCTGTACCTCAGTTCGAATAAAAAAATACTTGCAAACATATCAAAAGAATTAGATGGTAATAGGATCAACTTTCTTGGCAATATGACTAAAATAAACATCCTCCAGCCCTGGAGCTGTGGGTTCAAATCCCTCTTCTAAATATATATCACTTTCTATATGCATATTCAGCTTACCTTCTATAAGCTTGGTAGAGATGACGTGGTATTGGTTTTTGTAATGGTCCAGTTCATCTTTATTAATAATTTTTTGATAAATCTTACCATTCAGGGCTTCTATGCCTTCTCTGGGTTTGCCTTCCATCAGCAACTCGCCTTCACAGATGATCGCCATTCTAGAGCATAATGTACTGACATCTTCCACTATATGGGTAGAAAGGATCACTATGGTATTTTCTCCCAGTTCACTTAAAAGATTATAGAACCGGTTCCTTTCTGAGGGGTCTAATCCTGCTGTAGGCTCATCGACAATAATGAGGGAAGGATTTCCTGCCAGTGCCTGGGCTATCCCGAATCGCTGCCGCATCCCGCCGGAGTAGGTACCCAGGGCTTTTTTACGGTGGGAATAAAGATTTACTTTATGCAGGAGGGTTTCCACCAGATTTTTTCTATCCGATCTATTGTGTACTCCTTTCATCTGAGCGATATGATCAAGCATCACTTCAGCTGTGATCCTTGGATAAAGCCCAAAATCCTGAGGGAGGTACCCCAGCTTCTCTCTGACACCCTGTTTATTTTCCAACACATTTAGGTCATCCAGAAAAATACTCCCGCTGTCTGCATCCTGAAGTGTGGCGATGGTCCGCATAAGGGTGGATTTTCCCGCTCCGTTTGGTCCTAAAAGTCCGAACATACCCTGGGGAATCGAAAGGTTAATGTTATTTAGCGCTTTGACTCCATTGGTATAAGTTTTTGATAGATTGCTGATAATTAGCTCCATAATGGTAGTGTTTTAAAAAAATGTATATTCTAATTTAAAAATGTTTTTATAACATCCAATGATTAAAATCAAAAAAAATTTTAATTAATACACTGAAATATAAGTAGATACAAATAAACGTTTTTCCGAACACGGTCAGTTAAACAGGAAATCTGCAGTTTACCTTTCTGATTTATGCGCTCCTATTTTACACCTTTTCTGCGCTTAAAAAAATATAAGTTTGACAGTAGAACTGAGGATTATTGGAGACCGTCACCTTGAGCTTGCCGAAAGGTCTCACATGGTTCAAAATAAGACCTGAATTTATAATCAGGACTGATTATAAAAAAGGTAAGCTTACCCCATCGATATAGGATTCTTCGCTGCGCTCTGAATGACGATCCAGATATAAAAAAAGTCCCAAGCTACAAACCTGGGACTTTTCATATTTTTTAAAATATTACCTATCAATTATCCGACTGAAAAACCCGAACATAATCCACTACCAGCTGCT
>DATHVH010000227.1:0-4389 GCA_035461405.1 Anditalea sp. | reverse complement strand
ATTTACGAGATATCACTGGCTTTCAGAATTATAACTTCTTCAATCCAAAATTTGGGTTGAGCTATGAAGGCAGCAGAGGGAGAACCTGGTACGCTTCCTATGCGGTAGCGAACAGAGAGCCGGTGAGAAGAGACTTTACCGATTCTCCTCTGACTGAAATTCCCAGACCGGAAAATCTTCAAAACATAGAGGCCGGATTGAGGACTAAATTCAGGAACTTCCAGTATGGAGCCAATCTATATTATATGAAGTACAATGATCAACTGATCCTAACAGGCCAGCTCAATGACGTGGGTGGCTATATCAGGGAAAATGTGGCCAACAGTTACCGTGCAGGAATAGAGCTAGATGGAGCAGTGATGCTGTCCCCTAAATGGACTTTGGGCGGTAATATTGCTTTTAGCAGAAACAAGATCGCCGAGTTTACCGAGTTTGTGGATGACTATGCTGCGGAAGTCTTCCAACAGGAAACCTTTACCTATACCGATACGGACATCGCCTTCTCACCAAATGTAGTAGGTTCAGCTATGATAGATTTCAGACCGACAAAAGGGCTGGAGATCTCCTTACTTTCCAAATATGTGGATAGCCAATACTTGGACAATACGCAAAACGAAAACAGAAAGCTGGACGCCTTTTTTACAAACGACCTGAGATTTATCTATAAGATCAGTCCAAGATTTGTGAAGGAAATGGAATTCACACTTTTGATCAATAATATCTTCAATGAGATGTATGAGCCAAATGGCTATACCTTCAGCTATTTCGTACCTGCAGAAGCTGCCAGTGGAAGGGAACTGGTAACTGAAAATTTCTACTACCCTATGGCCGGCACCAATTTTATGGCAGGGGTGAGTTTGAGGTTTTAAAAAGGAAATGGACCGAAGACAGAAGAAGGAAGACACTATCAGCAGTATATTCTTTATCTGGCAACTCATTTCAGATAATAAGGTGGATCTACAATATATTTAAAGCTTGACTATTTAAAGGCATATGCTCATTCCCTCTTAGGAAAAGTGCATATGCTTTTTTAATTTTAAATGGGTTTGTTCCGTATACTTACCCGCACTTGGAACCTGCGGGACAAAGCATGATGTTTTAATTTATGTGTACTAATAAAGTATGAATTTTTAGGTGGACAGTTTACTTAAAAAAACGTGAACTATAATAATTATATAGAAAGGAATCCAGAGATAATGTTAGGAAAGCCTATAATAAAAGGTACCCGCATTACGGTAGAATTACTTATCAGAAAACTTGCTGGAGGCTTTTCAGTAAAAGACCTTCTAATGAGTTATCCAAATTTAAAAGAAGAACAAATTTTTGCAGCTTTAGAATATGTAGCCGATGTGATAGCCAATGAGGAATCACTGGAAACACTATGATAATTGCCGATGAAAACGTCAGTCAGGATCTTATAACTTTCTTGTTGATAAGAACTATGCAGTCTATTCTATTAGAGAACACCATCAAGGTGTAGATGATCGAAAAATTATAGATATCATCAAATTAAAAAAGGGAATCATTATTACAGAAGATAAAGATTTCGGAGAATTAATATTCTCTCATGGGTTCAGAGATTGTTCAATAATATTTTTACGATATGACAAGAAAGATAGTGTTCAGATCAAAAAGAACATCATCAAATCTTTAGAATCATACTACTACAAAGCAGGTCATTATTTTATTACCATCTCCAAGAATAAAATCAGGATCAGAAATTTACAGATATTCCCACCTTTTATAAGATGTTAATATTACTTTTTACTAATACCTCAATTACTCTAGACTGTCAAGTTTATCAGCTACTATACCTACTCCACTTTCCCCTCCTCCTTCAGATCCTCATATCGTTTAACATGGTATTTATAGTTGAAATGGTAAGTCACTACTGTGGCCATGCCGACAAATAAAATCAACCATACCAACATGCTCATGCCCACAATATCTTGGAAACCGTATATAGCAATCCTGATCAGCACAGCTGCTATAAGGTATATAGGCAATATGATTTTAATCCAATAGTTGATAAAATTGCCGTGATACTCCTTCCACTCTTTCACAAACCGCTTATCATCAAACTGTCGGAAATTTTTCATATTTAAGCCAATTCCCCATTTATATAGCGATCCATAAATTTACCTATTACCTCCAGACTTTTTTCCTCTTTTTCAAACATGCCCATGTGACCTGTCCCCGGCAGTTCGAAATAAAAGTCCACTAGCTTTTCATGCTTTCTGCTATCTTCAATATTGATAGCTGAATCAGCCTGGCCAGCTATCATCATTTTCTTTCCCTTATAATTTTGAAGCACATCAATCCGTTCTTTCCTGTCCCGCATTGCTTTGGTATATGCCACCAAACCGGGGAAGGATGTTTTTTGGGCCAGCTTTAGCACAAAATCTATCTTCTCCTGTAATTCCTCACTTGGATTATCGGGGAATAGTGGTGGAACAAAAGATTTTACGAACTTTTCCACCCCGTGCTTATTTACAAACTCAAGAGTTTTGTTTCTAGTATTGATCTTATCCTGATCATCCGCAAAAGCAGTAGATTGAAACAAACCAATCCCTCCAAGTTCATCCCCTATGATTTCAGCCAGTGCCAGGGTAACATATCCACCTAAAGAATGACCGATCACAATAGGTTTTTTCAAGGCCAGCTCGTCTATCCAAACTCCCAAGATTACCGCTACCTCTTCTAAGGTAATCTCCTCTTCCAGCCATATACTTTCCCCAAAACCAGGAAGGTCAGGAGTCAAGATTCGGTAATAGGGTGAGAGCTCCCTTTCGAAGGCTTCCCACATTTCCTTGCTTTCGCAAAATCCGTGAATAAATATAATAGGCTGGCCATGCCCTGTATCGTTATAACTGATTTCGTGTTTAGTCATAGGTTTATTATAGTGTAATAAAAAAAGCTGCATCTTTAGAACGCAGCCATTTCAATTTATGGTAATCAATTTCTTTACTTTATTTCTACTATTTCAGAAACAGGTACCATACTTCGTACTGCATCTGCTATTCCCACAGGATCAAATCCACATTCTCTGTGCAGTTCAATCTGCTCTCCGTGCTCGATCACCTCATCGGGAATTCCGAGCCTTTTTACCTGCGACTGATAGCCATGGTCCACCATCCACTCCAGCACCGCACTACCAAAGCCGCCCATCAGACAGCCGTCCTCTACAGTGACTACTTTCTTGAATTTGCTGAAAACTTCATGTAATAATGCTCCATCCAACGGTTTCACGAATCTCATATCATAATGTGCAGGGTTCAAACCGTTCTTTTGGAGCATTTCGCATGCTTCAACTGCATAATTACCGATATGGCCCAAAGTCAAAATAGCGACCTGCTCTCCTTCTTTCACTATCCTTCCCTGTCCTAAAGGTATCTCCCTCATGGGAAGTCTCCAGTTTGGCATAGTACCCTGTCCTCTTGGATACCTAATAGAATATGGTCCATCATATTTGGTAGCAGAGTACATCAGATTCCTGAGCTCTTCCTCGTTCATCGGTGCACTTACCACCAGATTTGGCACACATCTGAAGAATGCTATATCATAAGCCCCATGATGGGTAGGTCCATCTGCTCCTGCAAATCCTGCTCTATCCAAACAGAAAACAACAGGTAAATTTTGAAGACAGACATCATGCAATACCTGGTCATAGGCACGCTGCATGAATGTACTATATATATTACAGAAAGGTCTTAAACCCTGAGTAGCCAAACCCGCGGAGAAAGTCACCGCATGCTGTTCTGCTATCCCAACATCATAAGATCTATCCGGCATGGCTTCCATCATGATATTCATGGATGAACCTGATGGCATGGCTGGTGTAACACCCATAATGGTGTCATCTTTTTCAGCCAGTTCTACCAGCGTATGTCCAAATACATCTTGATATTTGGGTGCCTGCGGAGTGTCGTATATTTTCTTGGCAATCTCGCCTGTTATTTTATCAAACTTGCCAGGTGCATGCCACTTGGTCTGATCTTTTTCTGCCAGTGCATATCCTTTTCCTTTTACCGTCACACAGTGTAGGATTTTAGGTCCAGGGATCCCTTTAAGATCGTTCAGAATTTCTACCAGATGATCCACATCATGTCCATCTACTGGACCGAAATATCGTAGATTTAAGGATTCAAATAAATTACTCTGCTTTAGCAAAGCCGATTTGATAGCACCCTCCACTTTTGAAATTACCTCCTGGGCACTGGTGCCGAATTTACTGAACTTACCCAAAAGCTTCCAGATATCATCTTTGGCTTTATTATAAGTATGGGAAGTGGTAATATCGGTAAGATAATCTTTAAGCGCTCCTACATTAGGGTCTATCGACATACAATTATCATTCAGGATGATAATCATATTGGTATCAGAAACGCC
>DATHVH010000226.1:0-37467 GCA_035461405.1 Anditalea sp. | reverse complement strand
AGAGATCTGGATGCACGTAGACCCACAGCACCCTTCTGATGAAGATGACATCGTTCGGGTGCAGGATGATTTTAATAGATAGGGAGATGTTGGGTGTCGGATGTTAAAAAGACGGAAGACGGATGACCGAAGTAAATGTGTAAGAAGTAAGAAGTGGTAAGTAAGAAGTCTTTGTCATTAGTACTTGGTACAATATACCTTAAATTCATTAAAAAAAGTCCCCGGTTTTTCGGGGACTTTTTTGATTTTAATTGTTGCCTCTTGAGGACCGGTTTGTGCTTCGGCTTGATGATCCCCTTGCTGGCTGTGATGCAGATGATCTGCTGGAGCTTCTCGAGTTATTAACAGCTGCGGGAGCAGTAGTCCTCGAATTGGATCTCTGGACATTGCTTTGACGAGCCGGGCTGCTTTGTCTGTTTTGAGCAGGTGCACTGACTTGTCGCTGCTGCCTCGGAGCCGCTTGTCTGGTCTGCGTTGGCTGCTGTGAAGCATTGACTCTTGGCGCTGCTGTTCTCTGACTAGGCTGTGCGGTCTGCTGCCTAGGGGCAGCTGTTGCGTTCCTATTATTGACATTATTTTGTCTGTTAGTAGGAGTAGCCACTCGATTATTTTGTGCAGGAGTAGATCTCTGTACATTAGCCGGGGAAGTATTTCTTGCCGGAGCTGCAGTCCTAGTCGGAGCGTTAGCTTCAGTTGATCTAACAGCATTTTGTCGACTGTTAGGGTTATTTGCCTGAGTAGCACTTCTTGTCTCCCCGCTATTACTTCGTTGAGCTTCCCTTCTTACATTATTTTGTCTCTGGTTATTAGCAGGAGCAGCTGTTCTAGCAGCACTTCTATTATATTCAGTAGAAGCCATTACTCTGCTAGGTCTCGCCTGGGTCGCAGTAGCTCTTTCTACTTCTGGTCTATACAGTGCCACAGAGCGGTTACTGACTGTAGCTCTTCCAGCATTGTTACTATTATTGACTTGATATACAGGAATACTTCTTCTGTTTATCCTTTCTAATTCCCTTCTATCCGGACCTGCGATATAGGTCCTTTGATTGTTGACATATGTATTATTTATTATGGTGGTATGATTATATACATTGACCACTTGAGTTCTCGGAAGATAATATCGATGGATATTTCTATTTATTAGCCTTCTGCGAGGTACGAATACATAATAATTGTAAGGCATATTGAATGCTACATTGATATGCATCCCCGGTCCCAGAGGGGCCCATCCGTAATAGCCTCCCCCAGTTCTCCAGTTTACCCATGCGGGGCCCCACTCATATCCCGGTACCCAGGCCCAGCCGTAATAATTGGTATAGAACCATCTTCCATAGTGAAAGGGGGCCCATCCCCAGTCATATTGAGATACCCAAGTGTTGCCATAAGAGGTCATTACCCAATGACCACGGGTAGCATATGGATGGAAATTTTGCTCTACATAAGGGATCCAGACATATCCGTGCTGTGGATCTTGTACCCAATCACCATAAGGCATCAGTTCATCATAAAATACTTGAAAGGAAACTCCCCTAAATGAATCTGCTTCTACCTGTTTAACAAATGAAAAGCTAATGACTCCCATAAGGAAAACCACTCTGAATAGAGCAGAAAATCGGTCGGAAATATAGATTCGGTTTTTCATAGTTTGGTGATTTATATATAATGGATTTTACGGAGATCAGAATAAAAATGTTACCAACATTATAAATAGCAAAAGTAAATTTTGAAAAATTAAGATCTCTGAAAGAAAAATTATGATATAATTAGCTATTTTTCAGCCATTTCGATATCTTTTTTGCTTGTTCTTAATAATTGTTAAAAATTATGTGAGTGTTTTGACGCACCGTATGATTGTGAAAAAAATTCTATTGCCGAACTGTAAAACCCTTGAATTGGCATCATAAGTTTTAATCGGCTTAAGAAGCTTATCAGTTTAATTTCCGCGGGCATGGTTGGGGCATGTAATTTTTTTGATCTGCTTAATAGAGTACAAATTTCTTTTTATAGGGCTTCCAGCCTAACGTATATGCACTTCTAATAAAGGATCTTACAGTTCAAAATCAGGAGGGCTAATCAATTTATCTACTAGGCTGACTCATAGATTGATTCTTATCTGCCCCCCAGCATATGCTTTACATGCTATCCTGTTGAACTGACGAATCGCTCTCTATTGCCTGATCGGCTAAAGATATAGCTCCATGTATAGCGGCATCTTCTGTGTTGGATACATATATGTGCAGATTATCCCTGTTGGCTTTATATGGAAATGTTCGGATTAATTGCTTAAGACTATCTTTATAAAAAGGATACGCTTTGCTAATAGATCCGCCTATTACAATAGCTTCTGGAGCATAAGCAAACATGATCTGATTGACTAATTTACCCAGGTGAGTTCCGTATTCCTGGAAAATAGCCAGTGCCAGAGGATCTTTATCAAGAGCGTTTTGGTATAGTTCTTTAGGGCTCATTCCGCTTCTTGTCCGAAAAAATTTACCGCTGCAATAGTCTTCATAGGTCTTGTTCAGATAGGAGACACCTCCCCATTCACCGGCTCCGCATTGGTGGCCACCATACAGTTTGCCATTGGCTATGATCCCTGTACCTATACCTGTACCAAGGGTTATTCCTACTATATGTTGATATTGTTGTGCTTGAAGATACTCCCCAAGTACAAAGCAGTTGGCATCATTGTTAATGTGAACGGGTACATCAAAGATGTTTTCTAAATATAATTTTAAGTTCACTTCTTTAAAGGAAGGAATATTTGCCAGATGATAAATTATTCCCTGTGCAGTATCTACCAGTCCGGGGCTTCCAATGCCGATCTCCCTAAAACCGTATTTTTTATATTTAGATATTTGGTCTACTATAGAAGTCAGAATTTCCTCCTGTGAAGAATCTGATGGCGTAGCCATTGTTTTACGGTAATAAAGGTTTCCATTTACTCCAAGTGCGGATGCTATCTTTGTACCTCCAATATCCATTCCTAGGATTGGATAATCATTTTTACTGTCAATCATGTTACTATTCTATCTGTATAAAAACCTTTCCAATAAAAACCTTTGTAATAATGGTTTTTATTATAACATGCCTTCAATTGATTTTTCAAGTTCTCTGGCATGTTCCAAAAATTCTTCTACATCCATATCTTTAAAGAAGATCAGTCCATGACTTGACCTAACTTTAGCTGTTTCATGCAGGTAAAAGTAATTCTTTCCTAATAATAACTGAATACTGTTCAGTTGGTTCACCCAGGTTCTTTTAGCTAGAGTGCTGAATTTTCCATTATGGGCATAACTGGGGAAAGAGGCATTAACCTGGCTTAGGTAACAATTGGCAAATGAATCTTCCATTACCGCTATGTCTCCCAAAGAGACAGGGACAATAACATTAGCCTCATGAGGCTCAAATTTAAACCATACATTTCTGTAACCTATAATCCGGAGGCCACTTAAATCTTTTTCTTTGCCCCATTTTCTTACTGCCTCAGCGGTAGCCTGAAGCACTTTATAATGGGTGTCAGGCCCGCTGCCCTCAGGGTCCAGGGTAAGGCTAATTTTGGTTGGATTGACGCTTCTAAACATTTCCACAATTGGCTCAACATCCCGCTCTTTGTCAGGCTGTTCTGTAAATATGTCTCCGGTATAAAAACCAAGTCTCAGGTGATGCACATTTTTTACCTGCACACCGAAATGTGCCCAAACAAGCTCCTCTTCAAACTCTCTTATCATACCTTTAAGCTTTTGAATCTTTGCCGGATTTTTTTCTCCATCATAGGAGTTTCTCAGTATGCTGATGACGTCATTTATTTTTTCACGCAGTGCATTTACAGAGTCTATTTTATATATCCCTACAAGGGCTCTCACCACTCTATGGCATAGTCCCCTCAATCTCTCTTCCGGCTGTTCGGAGGCTACATTTGTAAGGTATTGGTATACATCTTTATCGGTTTTTAAGGTATATCCGATCTGAAAAAAATCTTCATATTTGACCATCTGGATTCTACCTTTATCCAGAAAGTTTTTTGTTTCTATAAGGGTATTGATAACAAAACTATTTGTTACTGCTGTAAATCCTGAAGTAAGAACCGAAAAATGGGCCTTATTGGAGTTTTCCTGAAGCTGATTGGTCACATGGGGTAGTATGCCCAGTGATATATCATCATGGTGGGGACCTGTATGCAGGAGAACTTCGTTTTTTTCTTTGGATATGCCACGGTTAATTTTTTCTACCACTCTATCCATTACTTCCTTGACAGTTTCTTCTGAAAGATTGGGGATCAATGAGGTGTATTTGTCATTTTTGAGGTCTTCCATTTTAAGCCTGTGACCATAAGTCCTCAATTTTTTACAAAGATCTATAATGGCTTTCTCTGTTTTTTCTATAGTCCATTCTCCATTCTTATAATAGCTTTCTACACTGTCTTCCAGTTTTGAAGCAGCACCTTTCGTTAGATAAAATCTGCCGTTTTTCAGCTTTTGAAGAATGGTGGCCGGATAGAGGTTGTCCATTTTAGTTTCCAGAGAAGATTTTACTATCGGTGCTTTGGCTTCTCCAGCTGCGATAATTATAGCCACTGCATCAGGATTATATACTATAGTATCCAGTCCTATAGTGATCACCAGTCTATTTGCAGACACCTCTATCCCTCCGAGATCACCAGCCGCTACGGCCTGTGTTTCAAAATTGGTTTCTGTAAGTCTGGTAACTGAATACATATGGGAACCACGTGTATTAAATGCTATGTGCCCATCTGGTCCTATGCCGCCAAGAAAAAAACCTATTCCTCCTTTTTCCCTGATTTTTTGTTCGTAGTCCCCGCACCATTTGTCGATCAGATAGATTGACTCTTGCTGTATTTGTTCCATAGGATTAGTAGGCTCTCTAAACCTAAGGGATAAATCTACTATCAGGTCTGGAAACACTTCTTTAAAATTCATGCCACGGGCCAGCGGAATTTCATCTGAATTTATAAGTAGGGCTTTTTTGGGATCCAGACCAAATCCCTCTATATAGTATTTATTTACGTAATGGAAAAAGCTGTTTTGTTGACTTGAAGATATAGGGTAAAATTCATCTATCTGAACAAACTGGAGTCCTGAAAGTACTGGCTTATTTACCTTCATCAAGTCATATTTTTCCCTTATTTCTTTTCCTTTGGGGCTGTCCCAGTTTTCAAGTAAAAATTGAGTCCACTTGATAAAAAATTCAGGTGATTTTCCAGTAGGCAGACTGATCACTCCATCAGGATTATCTGCAGCCCATTCCAGAAAACGGCAGGCAGTCAGCAGCCCAAGTTTAGGGAAATTATCTACCGTCAAATAGGGGATCAGGGTGGTGATAGCCGAGACACCTGATTCTTTTAAAAATTGTTGTTCTACTTTCGATAAGGGATAACTGCTTAGCATAATATTTTCAAGTTTCTGTCCTAATGCCTATGATCTTGCTAGAGGCTGATTTAATTTACAATGTCATCAAAAATTTTCTCTACTACCACCGCTACTCCGCCTAGCAGTCCTACATTTTTTCCTAACTTATATAATGACAACTGCGATTTTTCACGGGACTTCGCCATACTATATAGGTTTAATGCCTGCTGAATAGGTGTAGTCAAATACTGATTAGCTTCTGCTACAGTACCACCTATTATGATAAGATCAGGATTAAGCAACTGTATCAAAATGGATATACCCTGACCTAAATCCATTCCGGCATTGGATATGATGGTAATGGCTCGCTGATCTCCTGCCAGGGCAGCTTCTACCACATGCGAAGGCTCTACTGCTTCTTTGCTTTTGTTTACAATCCTGCTCAATATAGATGTGCCATCTAGTTTTATAGCCTCTTCCGCCATACGTACTATAGCTGTACCCGAAGCCACTGCTTCCAGACAACCGGTCTTACCACATGAACAGGTTATCCCCCTGGATTCGAAGAGTGGTGAATGGCCTAATTCTCCCGCAAAACCTGCGCCTCCTCTATATAGTTTTCCATCTATGATAATACCGAGGCCAATGCCCCAACCTATAAACACACCTAATACATTTTTATAATTTTGATTCTGGCCAAATTTAAATTCTGCCAAGGTCATAGCTCGGGCATCATTCTCAATATATACCTTGATACCGAACTCTTTTTCCAATTTTTCCTTTAAACTTCCTTCTCCAAAATTTAGATAAGTGTAATTCACCCCCTTATCAGAATCAATAAGACCGGGCATGGATATGCCCATGGCAATGATAGCTTCTTTGTTTAACCCTGATTTCGATATGATTTTGTCAACAAAATCCGAGATTTCCCGAAAGGTCTCTTCCTCATTATTTAAAGTTATTTTTAATGAATCTATCTCGGTGACCGCTTCATGGGCAGTGTTGTATATGGCTGCCCTTACTTTGTATTTACTCACATCTAGAGATAGAATGTAAAATGATCCAGACGCCAAGCCATATAAATCAGGTTTCCTTCCTCCCTGGGACTCACCCTGTCCCTGCTTTACCACCTGACCACTTTTTAGCAGTGAGGTAAGCAAGGTGTTCACAGTAGGTAAGCTAATACCTATTTCATAACCTATAGCCGTAGCTGTGTCATTACTATTTGTGTACAGGTGCTTGATGATTTTTATTTTGTTGAGATAATTTTTTATCTCTACTACTCCCTCTTTCTCATCTAAAGTTTTACCAGGATCTAAAAGATTCATTCTAACGGATTTATTTAAAGTTAAAATTATAAATTATATATTATTAAACCAATACTTAATAAAAAAATTTATTTAAGTTAAAGCTATATCCATAATAAACTAAAAATATTTATTATTTCCATGTCAATATAATGTATAAAAATTAGCGGGGGATATTTGTTTGAAAAATTACAAAATCTTATTATTTAAAATAACTTATATCTATAAGAAGTAAGCTAAAAAGTAAATTTATTTGCGAAAAATGCCGTCAGTCTATAGTCAACCATCCACAAAAAGTAAAACTCAAAGATTAACTTCAATCTATTTTGCATGTGAGACCAATGCGTATTTAATATAAAATTATTTTAATAACCGGGAGCTTTCATTAAAGAGGCTAAATAAAGGGGTGTAATTCATTGGAAAAGCGCACTGATTTGTCCAACGCAAGAGATTGGTAATAGGAATAAAAAAAAAGCTCCGGTTGGAGCTTTACGATTTGGTTTAATTAAATTGCTGGAAAGGCAAGTCCGCCTCCGGTACTTCCAGGGGTACCACTTCATCATTTTCAAATATCAGAACCTCATCGAGTCTGCCATTCCTATTATAGTATTTCCACTGTCCTTCTTTTTTTCCATCTATCATTTGACCTTCAGATGCCAGCCTTCCATTATCGTGAAAATATTTCCAAGTTCCCTCAGGCTTTCCACCGGTATAGGTGCCTTCAGATTCTTTTCGGCCGTTTACATAATAAGTAATTCGGCTCCCATTGCCATCTACCAGGGTTCCCTTATCCAAGGTTTTAGAACCATCATAGTTGTAATACTCACCTACATTTATTAATCGGCCGTTAGACCAAGTTTCTTCTTGGGTTAGTTGCTTATTATCATAAAAAAGTCCCCAAATACCATCTTCAAATCCAAAGAAGTAAGATCCAACAGAACGGAGTTGTCCGCCGTCATAATAATAGAACCATTGCCCATGTTCACTGCCTAATTGGAATTCGCCTTCAGCTATTAAAATCCCAATTCTGTTGAAAAATTTCCAAAGCCCTGATTTTACATCATTTTTGTATTCTCCCAAGCTATACAATTCTCCATCCGGAAAATAGTTTTTCCACATGCCGGCTCGTACGCCATTTTCATACTGGCCACGTACGGATGGATTGCCATTACTATGGTTCTCTATATATTCGCCTACTGGCATTCCCAGTTCATAGGTTTTGCGTTTTGCTACATTTCTGTTGGGGTAGAATTCCTCCCAGATGCCTGTGGGTATATCATTTTCATACCTTTCTACACGCGCTATTCTCCGGTTTTCATAATAATATGTCCATTCACCACTGCGGTTGCCACGGTTGTCATAATAAGTTTCAGACTCCACTACACGTGTGAATGGAAAATATTTCTTCCAGTCACCCACTCGTCTTCCCATGTCAAATTCCCCTTCTTCTTCTACTATACCTCCGGCATAGCGTTTATAAGTACCATGAGGTCGGTTATTTTTATAATTGGCTTCGATTATCAATTCGCCATTTGAATCAAATTCCTGGTATGCACCTTCTAACTTGTCTTCTTGATAATTCTGTCTTACTGCCACCTGACCATTAGCATAGTATGAAATTAATGGACCGGTTTTCTTTCCGTTTTTAAATTCACCTTCTGTTTTTATCTGAGGCTTACGACTACCAGGGGTTTCGCGTAATGCATAATATGTCCTATAAGGGCCTACTAGCACACTGTCTTCCATTACAGATTCTAATACAAGCGTCCCGTCGCGGTCAAATTCTCTATAAGCTCCATTTAAATTATTGTTTTTGTATTCAGCTTCTATATGAGGATTGCCGTTAGGATGATAAGATACCCATTTCCCATCTCTTAAGCCACTTACGAAATTTCCTTGTTGTATTACTGTTTTATTGGAGGGATTGACGAATTTCCAAAGACCTTCCATCTTTCCGGCTTGCATCACCCCTGTGCCCATAAGTGTGGAATCAGAGTTGTATAGAGTAACTGCTTGACTGAAAACTTTTTGATGGGGGAAAATAATAAAAGCAATAAGTGCAAATAGAAAAGAAATATACTTCATAGGTTATTGTATAATTTATACCTTCAAAATGTTACGTCAATCATTTAAAACATGTTTCCAAATTAATCTATTTTCTTGAAAAATTATATTAAATTCTGTGAAAATGAAAGATTTGGTCCAGCTCGGCAGAAATCGAATCCTTTAATTTATCAAGGTCTGATTCCAGCTCAATTTCCTTATACCACTGCAGGTATCCGAACTTTAAAAGATGATCTCCTATATTTACCTCATCTTGTTTGAAGGGTAAATTTATCATCTTAGCATAATCCCAAGGAGAGCTTCCAATCGCCAGACTGAAACCCCCTTTTCTAAAGTAATCCTGGGCTTCTATAGTTTCCTTAGCTAATTCCTTACCAAAAAAGACAAATAAATATAAACCATGACCCCACCAGTTCAATACTCGAATATTGTGCCCTCTTTTTTTATCAAAGTCTCTGAATATATCGAGAACCTGATAGGGGCATTTCTGAAGCTCATTGCCCATACTTACTTTTACCCCTTTATTGTTGGGGTAAATATCTTTAAGCTTCCTATTTTCCAGCCCATTGGAAATATCTATAAATAGCTCCTTAAACTGCCTTTTAGTTTCATGAATGGAAACAAAAACTTCTTTGTCAGAAAGCAATTTCAGGTTAAGAAGGGAGGAATTCATATGTGAAGTGTTTACCAGTTTAATAATGCTGATGCCCAGGTAAAGCCGCTGCCAAAAGCCGCAAGACATATAAGGTCTCCTTCTTTGATACGGCCTTGCTCCCAGGCCTCACTCATTGCAATAGGGATAGTTGCAGCAGTAGTATTGCCATATTGCATTATGTTATTAAAAACTTTTTCATCCGGCAGCCCTAATTTTTGCTGTATAAAATTACTGATCCTAAGGTTGGCTTGATGGGGGATAAGTAGGTCAATATCCTCTTTTTGCATTCCATTAAATTCCAGGGCCTCCGATATGACTTCCTGAAATTTAACTACAGCATGTTTAAAGACTGTATTACCATTCATGTACATCTTAAAACTAGGTTGGTCTATGATCTCAGGTGAAAGCCTCACTTCCCTACTGCTGCCAGGATCTTTCAGGTAAAGTTCTTCTGCATAGTCTCCATCTGCATGTAAATGGGTAGATAGGATACCAAATTCAGAAGGTTCGGTGGCCTGCAGTACCACCGCTCCGGCACCATCTGCAAAGATGACTGCGCTTGATCTTCCGTCATCACTTTTATCCAGTGCAGAAGACTGTATTTCGGCTCCTACTACCAGGATATTTTTATACATACCGGTTTTGATAAACTGGTCTGCAGTAGATAAAGCATAGATAAAGCCTGAGCAGGCATTTCGGATATCTAAAGCACCGATGCCCTGAAGGCCTAGATCCCGTTGTAGCAATACTCCATTGCCCGGAACAAAATAATCAGGGGTGATGGTAGCAAATACTATGAAATCGATCTCTTTAGCTGTCAATCCGGCTCTTTCGATAGCCATCTTTGAAGCAGCCAATGCTAGCGAATTAACTGTATCTTTTCCTGGGGTGAACCACCTGCGTTCTTCTATACCTGTGCGCTCTACTATCCACTCATTATTTGTGTCCATCATTTTGGACAAGTCATCGTTAGTCACTATTTGATCAGGTAAAGAGTGACCTGCTCCTATAATTCTGGATTTTTTCATATATAGCTAAAGTTACATTGGGAGATATAAGTCATCCTATGCCAAAGGCCAAAAAAAGAAAAATTGGTCTATGGATATGATATTAACGGATAAAACGCTTTTCTGTTAGTCAGGATTGCAATTTCCCGTTTTCTTTCTGTTTCCAATAGCGGAAAAGGCCAGCTACTGACATCCAACTGGGATTAGCATACTCATATAATGCAATTTGGTCATCTGCCAGTCCATGTGACTTAAGTTGACCTCTTGTATATGCCATAAATTCAGGGGTGACCTTTTGCTGGTCCTCTTTTAGATCATATGGTTTTTTCATCCATATGGCCCAATCATCCAAAATATAATTAAGCTGATCAAAATGTGTATTAATATCGGTTACCTTGCCGTAGTGAGTCAGATAAAGCAGGTCTGGGTGAAGATTCTTAATTTTTTGGATGGATGCTTTCCAAGCCTCGATATTAATATCTGGGGGAGGGCAGGGAGGGACTACAGGGCCTTCATTAATGGTAACCCCAGCCACATCGCCTGTAAAAATGAGCTGATCGAGTTGCCAAGCTATGTGGTGACTGGCATGTCCGGGTGTATGCCAGGCAGTTAAAGTAATGTTTCCTACGGTAAATAATTCTCCATCTGAAGCTTCGCAAATAAGATTAGCATCAATAGGCTGCATTTCTCCCCACAGTTTCTCCATGTCACTTCCATAGATTTGTTTGGCAGATTGCCAGAGCTTTTCAGGGGATGCGAGGTGTTTGGCACCTTTAGGATGTACATAGATCTTGGCACCTTTTTCTGCGAATCTCCATGCCGCTCCGGCATGGTCAAAATGTATATGGCTCAAAAATACATGCTTTATATCTTCTGGGCGATATCCAATGGTAGCCAAACCTTTTACAAGTTGAGCAAATGTGCTTTCTGGTCCTGTTTCGATGAGAACTGGACCCATATCAGTTTCTATAAGAAAAGAGGCTATGGTGTGCGCTGCCCCCTGAAAATGTAAATCTATAATATGTACTCTATCCATTATCCAAAAAGGGTATAATTACCAAACTGGTCCATTGGAGACGTTTTATGTAAAAGAGAAGGGCTATCGTTGCTAGTAAGGTTTACTCGTGTGGAAACAGGGTAGGTGATCATCTCATTAGCGGAAATTGATTTTAGCGTGTCCAGTAAGTCTTTTTCGGATGCATATTTACTCAGCCAGGTTTTTTCAGATTCTGGGGTCAAAATAACTGGCATTCTATCATGGATAGATGCTACCAGGTCATTAGGACTGGTAGTGAGTATTAAAAAAGTATGTTTTATATCACCGTTCTCATTTTCATATTCATCCCAGATACCGGCAAAAGAAAATATTTTATCACCTGCCAAAGTGAATCGATGTGGGACTTTTGATTTTTTCCCTAATTGCTTCCATTCAAAGAAGCCATCTGCTGGGATCAGGCACCGCCTTTTCTGAAAGGCATTTTTAAAAGATGCTTTTTCGGCAATGGTCTCAGCCCTTGCATTAATAAATTTAGGACTTACAGGTTTGTTTTTTGCAAATTCGGGCGTAACTCCCCAGTAAAAATGGGAAAAGCCATTTGGACTATCTGATGTAATGACGGGCATCAGCTGGGTGGGCGCTACATTGTAGCGAGGAGAAAAGGTCTCCAGCAGTTCGGCTTTAAACCTTGCTTCTAATTCGTCTTTTGTTTTTGCCAGAGAATATCTTCCGCACATAGATGAAATGGTTAAAATAATTTCTGAATTTACCTATCTGAACTGATAAATTCAAGTGCTCTTTTTTCAGACCAGTAATTATCACCGCTGCTGCGGGGGCTGAAGCCGACGTGCCCTCCCTGTTTAGGGAATTCCATAAATACATTTTCCAGGCTGTTTCCTAAATTAATCGGAAAGCATTTAGCACTTAAAAATGGGTCATTTTGGGCATTCAGTATCAGGGAAGGGATCTTTATTCCTTCCAGATAATACAGGGAGGAGCACTGCTCATAGTAATCGTGTGCATCTTTATAACCGTGTAGGGGCCCTGTATAAATATTGTCAAAATCGAGTAGAGATTTTAATTTCCTAAGGTCCTGAACTTGGATTTCATCGGGATACAGGACCGCTTTCTTGACAATTTTTAATTTTAATGATTTAAGAAAGCGCTGTGAATATATGGTATTCTGCCCATTTGAAATTTTCTCGCAAGAGCTCTCCAGATGTAGGGGAACGGAAATGGTTACAGCCTTTTTGATCCGTGGATCCCTTTCCCTTTCTTCTCCGAGATACTTTAAGGTTAAGTTACCTCCTAAACTGAATCCGATCAAGTAAATTTCTTGATAGTCCCCAGAGGCATGTTTTATTACGGTTTCCAGATCATAAGTAGATCCTGAATTATAGAAAATTGATTTTTTATTAATTTCTTCACTGCATCCTCTAAAGTTCCAACAAAGTATATCATACCCCTTGAAATAAAAGGTATTGGCCATGCCAAGCATATAGGGTCTGCGGCTGTTCCCTTCGAGTCCATGACTGATGATCACCAGTTTACTGTTGTTATTCTTAAGCCAGTCCAAGTCTATAAAATCGTCATCGGGAGTAATTATACGTTCCGTTGTAAAAGGAAGAGGGATGGATTTTCTGAACAGGGCAGGGAAAATGGTCTGAAGGTGACCATTGAAAAGCATTCGGGGATTATGATAGGTTATATTTCTTACTATTGGCATTAATTCACTTTTGTTGATATTAATAGCATTTTGAATCATGAAAATACTACTATTAAATTTGAATAAAGACATTTAAAAACTATTTTTGAACTCCTTAATAAAGATTTGCAACTAATAAGCTTATGGCCGAAATAATACGAATGCCCAAAATGAGCGATACCATGGAAGAAGGGGTAATCGCAGCTTGGTTAAAAAAAGTAGGTGACGAAGTGAAGCCTGGTGATATTCTAGCCGAGGTGGAGACCGACAAAGCCACAATGGAACTGGAGTCATACGAGGAAGGTACTTTGCTGCATATTGGCGTAGAAGAGAAAGATTCCGTTCCTGTAAATGGTGTAATTGCCATCATAGGGGAGAAGGGTGAAAATATAGATGATTTGTTAAAAGAAGCTGGAAGCAGCGGGTCTTCAAAAGAAGAGGCTTCAGCTGATCAGGAGAAAGGTGAGAAAGAGGAGTCATCTGAAAAAGAATCTGCTGAAAAGGGGTCTTCCGATAAAGACTCTTCTGAATCAGAAGATGAATCTGCTGATGAAGGCGAGTCTGAAGAAGTAGACACCTCAGATATCAATGCCAACCTGATCACTATGCCAAAAATGAGTGATACCATGCAGGAAGGTACGATCGCTAGCTGGCTTAAGAAAGTCGGTGACGAGGTGAAATCCGGTGATATCCTTGCTGAGGTAGAAACTGACAAGGCTACTATGGAGCTGGAGTCCTACGAAGACGGGGTTTTACTTTACATAGGAGTGGAAGAAGGCGATTCAGTAGAAATTGATGGGGTGATAGCCATTATAGGTGAAGAAGGAGCAGATTATGAAAAGCTGCTTCAGGCTCATAAAGGTAAGTCATCCAAAAAATCTGAAAAATCTTCCAGTGATGAGAAGAAACCAGAGGCTAAGCCAAGTGCCGATAAAACTTCCAATGAAGAATCGAGTAAGGAAGGATATGATCAGCCAAAAACTACTCCCGAAGAAAAGTCGAGTACCAATGGATCATCAGATGGTGGGAGATTAAAAGCTTCTCCACTAGCTAAAAAAATGGCCGAAGAGAAAGGCTATGATATATCTCTAGTGAAAGGTACAGGTGAGGGTGGCAGAATTGTCCGAAAAGATATTGAACAATTTGATCCAGCTAAAGCTAAACCTGCTGCCAGTACACCGAGTCAGCCAGCAGTAGCCCAGGCGGCAGTAGGAGAGGAGTCCTATAAAGAAGAGAAAGTTTCTCAAATGAGAAAAACAATAGCTAAGCGTCTGGCAGAAAGTAAATTTACTGCTCCCCATTTCTATCTGACGATGGAAATCAATATGGACAAAGCTATTGAAGCCCGTAAGAGCATGAATGAAATTGCCCCCGTGAAGATTTCTTTTAATGATATGGTCATTAAGGCAGTGGCATCCGCCCTTCGTCAGCATCCTAAGGTAAATTCTTCCTGGCTTGGTGATAAAATAAGGTATAACGCTCATATCCATATAGGTATGGCTGTAGCAGTGGAAGAAGGACTTTTGGTACCTGTAATCCGCTTTGCAGATAACAAATCACTTTCTCAGATTTCTCAGGAAGCTAAGAGCCTGGGCGGAAAAGCTAAAAACAAGGAATTACAGCCTAAAGACTGGGAAGGCAATACCTTCACTATCTCTAATCTAGGCATGTTTGGTATAGATGAGTTTACTGCCATAGTAAATCCTCCTGATGCCTGTATCATGGCAATAGGCGGGATCAAGGAAACAGTGATCGTGAAAAATGGTCAGATGCAGATTGGAAATGTGATGAAGGTGACTCTTTCATGTGACCACAGGGTGGTAGATGGAGCTGTAGGGTCAGCATTCCTTCAGACTTTCAAGAGCCTGTTGGAAGATCCGGTTAGAATTTTGATTTAAGTTATATATAAATGCCTGTCAAAAAGTCCTGATTTATCGGGACTTTTTGCTTTAGTATACCTTTTGATAGTAGTGTAGCTTACCTTTTAGATAATCGGAAAGTAAATATTTTGTTGACCGTCCCATAGGAGGTGGTCTTCTAAAACCACAAAACAGAAAATCAGAAATGGAAAAAATGAGATCGACCACGGTAGTGGCCATTAAACATAACGGGGAAGTAGTCATAGGTGCTGATGGACAGGCTACACTGGGCAATACAGTGGCTAAAAGCAGTGTCAATAAATTAAGAAAGCTTCAGGGCGGTAAGATCGTAACCGGATTTGCCGGATCTACTGCAGATGCATTTACCCTTTTGGAAAAATTTGAAGAGAAGCTGGGTTCCTTTAATAATAATATGAAGAGAGCAGCTGTAGAACTGGCCAAAGAGTGGCGTACTGACCGGATGCTAAGTAAATTGGAAGCGATGATGATCGTGGCGGATAGCGAAGATATCCTTATCATATCAGGTACAGGTGATGTCATCGAGCCTGATGAGTATATCGCCACCATTGGTTCCGGAAGTATGTATGCACAGTCAGCGGCCCGAGCTATGAAGAAATTTGCTCCGCAGCTATCTGCTGAAGAGATGGTCAGGGAAAGCCTAGGTATAGCAGCAGATGTCTGTATCTACACCAACCATAATATAATTATTCAGAAGGTAGAGGGGTAAGGGTGTAGAAATGTTTTGCTAAAATTAAATATGGCTACCCTAAATGGTGGCCTTATTTATATGTCTATAGAATGGATATTAATGGTAGTGGCAAATGCTAAAATAGAACTCACGGAAAAATTGTAAATTTGTAATTACTATTTATTAGCTATGAAAATTTCATATTTCAGGAAGGAAATTGACGAGTCAAAAGTTGTACTTTATGGATAACAAAATAAACGCTTGGCTTGAGGATATCTTAAGGTCAATTGATGAGATTTATGACTTTCTTCCTGAAAAAAGAGATTTTTTTGAATTTCAAAAGGATTTTAAGACAAAAAAGGCGGTAGAGCGAAATATTGAAATTATTGGAGAAGCTATTTAACAGAATAACAAATTACAAAAACACAAATATAAAAATAGAGAACGCAAGACAAATAATTGCGACTAGAAACAGAATAGCTCACGAATATGATAACATTTCTGACGAAGTGATTTGGACAATAATAATTAGAGATTTACTAAGGTAATTATTGAGCATCAGATTCAATGTATCTTTACTATTAATATCAATCCAGGCATATGCTGATTTTCAAATCAGACCAATCCCATTTGGGTTTTGGCGGCAGATAACCCCCAAAACCAACCATTTTCTTAGCCAAAACAAAATTTTAAATCTGAAACGATACCAGGGGCTGCACCCCTGGCTACAAAGATTGGACCACTACGTGGCCGGGACTTACCCTTGGTTCCGTGTCTCTGACTCGATCTAAGTTTACTGTATACCTCTCTCTTTTTTTATTTCTTTATTATCCCTATCCTACCAAAACTTTGTGCCTTAGTCCTTTGTGGCTAAAAACCATTTTCCCATTGTGCCAGGTCTCCCGTTTCGTTCCTCACGGGACAGGTTCTGACTTGTGAAAAGTTGGCTTTACATCTAATATACCTAATCTAAAGAAATAACAATATTCAAAGAATGAAGCAATTGCCACAACAGCATCCGTTGTGGTAGGTCTCCGACCTTGCACCAGGTGGACCGAGTCTCTGACTCGAGGCAATAATATTTTTTATATTCCGTGAGTTTGGAGACTCAGCATTCATTGTGCAGCATCACATCTTCGGTCATCGGTTTTCTGTCTCCCGTCTTCCTTCTATTTTATTCACTTATGACTTTTTCTACCTACTTCGCCACCGCCACCAACAGATACTTAGACAGTAGATTCAAAAGAATCTTTTTATCCAACGGCTTGGTGGCATAATCATTTAACCCAGCCTGCAGACATTTTTCCTTTTCCCCAGGTAAAGCACTTGCGGTTAAGGCTATGATTGGAAGCGATGAAGTTTCCTCTTGCATTTGTCTGATTTTCTGGGTTGCCTCATAACCATTTAGATTCGGCATCTGTATATCCATAAGAATTAAATCGAGATGCTTTTTCAAGAAAATATTTACGGCCTCTTTTCCATCGGGGGCTTCAAATATCTGTGCTTTTGGTATAAATTGCCTTATCAGCTTTTTGGTGAGCAACATGTTTACTGGGTTGTCTTCAGCTATCAAAATATTTACTTCTAGCTCAGATAAAAGCTCAGCAGCTTCAAATTCAGTAATTTGTGTTTTATTTTCAGCATCATCCTGTTTGAGGTGAACTTCGAGCGTATGATCAAGCTGTTCTAATTTAAGGTCACAAAAGAAAGTACTTCCTGATCCTATTTCACTTACTAATGCCAATCTCGATCCCATTAGTGCCAATATCCTGTTGGATATGGTAAGCCCTAAACCCGTACCCCCATATTTTCTGGTGGTAGAATTGTCTTCCTGAGAAAATGCTTCAAATATCTTTTCTTTGTTATGCTCAGAGATCCCTATACCAGTATCTCTAACAGAAAACCTTATGAGACAGTAATTTTTTTCAAGGTCTAGGATTTTTTCAATCTTAAGTTCAATTTCCCCCTTTTCCGTAAACTTAATCGCATTACCCAACAAGTTTATCATTACCTGTTTCAACCTCAGTTCGTCAGCCAGTACGAGAGGAGGCGTGTCTTTAGTGATAGTAAAGTTCAGAGATACATTTTTTTGGTAAGCCTGGAATGCTATCAAATCTATAGAGGAGGAACCCAGCGTTTCCAAGTTAGTAGGGGAAAGTTCCATTTTCATCTTACCCGCTTCTATTTTAGAAAAATCAAGAATATCATTAATAATATCTATCAAAGAATGGGCAGATTGGTTAATTAGACCAACATACTGCTGTTGTTCATTATTAAGGGGCGTGGATGACAGTAATTCCGAAAAGCCTATTACTCCATTTAAAGGGGTTCGGATTTCATGGCTCATAACCGAAATAAAATCTGATTTGGCATTATTTGCCCGCTCTGCTGCCGCCTTTGCTCTTTTGATTCGTCTTAGGCTTATAAGGGTTAAGACTATAAGACAAAGCATGAAACCAGAAGAAAAGACAAATATGTTTCTTTTATAAATCTGTTTTTTAAGCTGTTCTTTAGCTAACAATTCTTTGGTTTTTATCTCAGAATTCACTTCACGCAGCTTTTGGTCAAAATCAAATTTCGCTTCCATTCTGCCCATATTCTTGGAGTTCACCTGATTGGATAGTGAGTCTGACCACGAAGCATAAAGCCTTTTATAGTTATAGGCCTCTTCCCAATTATTCTGTATTGCGTGAAGGTTTGCCAATTCATTAAATAACGCTACCGTATGATCTTTATACTCCTGATCTAGACTGATGGCTATACCCTCTTTAAGATAGGCCTCAGCGCGGTCATAATCACCTTCTTCAATATAAAGTTTTCCCAGTCTAACATTACATGAAACCTGGGAGGATTTGGATTTAGCCTTTTTTAATAGAGCATATGCTTGTAAAAAACTTTCCAACGCTTTCTTATTGCTTCCTTGAGCGAGATAAATGTCACCATAGGTTCTAAAGGAAAACCCTTTGAAAAGAGGGGTAAATTTATCTGCTTTGTTGACGGTAAGTTCATTGAGTGTACTGAGCGCATTATCATAATCACCTAAAACATAATATAGATATGCAATATTATTCATCGCCCGGATAGTATAGTTATCATCTTGGATTTTTACACTTTCTTCCAGGGCATAATTCATATATTGTAGGGCTGACAGGTGGTCTTTACTGCCATCACTGTATATAGCTCCTACATTAAAAGCGGCTCTTATATTAGTGCGGGGATCATTTAGCTGGCTTGCCTTAAGGTATGCTTCCAAAGAATACTCTAATGCTTTATCATAGTTGTCTTGGCGGTAACTGATCCAACCCAGATTTATGAGCGCTTCTGTTTCCCCTTTTTCATAATTTATAGCTGTGGCCAAAATGAGTGCATCCCGTGAAATATTTTGGCTTAGAAATATTTCATGTTCTATGTTTTGTTCTACCCAAGTATTTAAGCTGTCCACTTTATAGATAGTCTCTCTCACTTGAGGAGATGTGGTAGAATTATCTTGCATGCCGGTGAGCAACATCAATACAATGCCACATGTCAGAAAATTGATCAATTTCCTAAATAGGTAGGTCAAGTCAAACTTGAAATATGGAAGAATTTTCTTCAATTTTTAATTTATTCTATGTTATAGATCAAAAACAAAGGGGATAGATACTCTAAACGCCTCCAATTTTGATGGGAAATTATAAAAATAAATTTTAATAAATGAATTTTAAATCGCTAAAAAGATTAATAAAAGGATAAAAAATAAAATAATATTTTGTAATACAGTTTTTTTAAATGTAATAGCAAAAATTAAGGCATGAAATAAAGGGGCAGGTTAACTGCCCCTTGTTAAATTTTCACCTATGCTTTTTCAATTTCTTTTTCCATGACGGCCACTTCATTAATAACCACTTCTGTGACGTATTTTTTTACTCCCTGCTTATCAGTATATGACTTATTTACTAACCTGCCTTCTATGGATATCTCCGTGCCTTTATCCGTGTTTGCTTCTAAGTATTCAGCCTGCTTTCCCCATGCCACGAGATTATGCCATTGCGTATCTGTAGTCCATTCACCTAGCTTGTTCTTTCTACTTTCATTGGTGGCCAGGCTTAATATTGCCATTTTTCTGTTCCCATCGAAAACTCTAACTTCAACTTTGTTCCCAATTCTTCCGATTAATTTTACACTGTTCCTGATCATGATTTCTAAATTTTATAGTTTAAGATTTAATTGTTTTTTGTGATATTGTTGGGAACAAAGTTGGGAAAGAATGCAAGTGAGATTCGGTATTTTTTCGTTTACATCTGATTGTAAGCGTTTGTAAACGGTTGCATTATAGAGATTTAGTGGTTATATTTAGTATATTTTTCTCCCTAATCTACTTTTTTTATGATTTTAGAACCCAAGAAATGCCATTTCTGCGATAAACCTGTCAAAGGTAGAGCAGATAAAAAATTTTGTGATGACTATTGTAGAAACAGTTACAATAATCAATCAAAAGCCACTTCTAATAATTATATTAGAAATATTTCTAACGCATTGAAAAAAAACAGGACTGTTCTGGAAAATTTGCTGCAGGAACAGGAAACTTTAAAAGTACCAAAAGATAAGCTGATCAATTTAGGATTCCAGTTTCGGTACCATACCCATATCTATCATAACAAAAAGGGTAACCAATACCATTTTTGTTATGAATATGGCTATCTGGAGCTGGAGAATAGTATGTATCTAATCGTTAAAAATAAAAATTAGGGATTTAATAAAATCCGGATAAGCTTAAGGTCAATGAGTTTCATGGCCCAATAGCTTGTATATGTTTATCTATTCTAAGTCAGAAAATTTTAAGTTGGTAGAGATGTGACTATTATACATCCTGCATGCGGGATTCGAATGAATTTTCGGAACTGTCGTCAAGATCTTTTTCTAAGTAGTCTTTTACATAAAGTTCTCTTATCATCACTTGAAAGGCTGCCACAAGCGGTGTGGCCATTATCACACCTAATCCTCCCGCAAGTATACCCAATAGAATTAAGGAGGCCAATGTTATTACTGGAGAGATGGCCACTGTCTTTTTATATATATAAGGTACCAATACATAACTTTCTATCTGCTGGATAACCAAATAAAAGATAGCTACATAGAGGGCTGTCATCGGACCATCCAAAAAAGCCAATAAAATAGCAGGCACCGCAGCTACTAAAGGCCCTATGTTGGGAATGAAATCAGCAAGAAAAGCTAAAAACCCTAAGGCAAATGCAGCCGGAACACCAAAAAGCATCAATCCAATCGCTGCAGCTACTCCTATAAAAAGCATTGCTATAAATTTACCTAATAACCATGATTTAAGAGCATGGTATACTTGATGCATGACATCTTCTACCCGTGGTCTATATCTAGGCGCTACTAATATAACCACACCCTGAACATACAGCTGTGGGGATACTGCAAAGAAAATTCCTATTATCAATATTATTAATATATCAGTAACAATCCCCAAAGTGGTGGTAGCAAACCTTCTGGCAATATTCATTAATTCTTCGTCTTCAGGCAGCAATTCTTGCGGATCGTCGGGCATTCGATCAAAAAGTGCCCTACCTAACGTAGTTTGCTGTATGTCAGATTTAAGTTGCTCCAATGCCTGCGGCGCCTGTTCTCTGATATCTTCCGATTGCTCTACCACTGTAGGTATAATGAGAATAATGACACCCGCCAATATGCCTAAAAAAAGAAAAAGGCTGATCCCTACACCAACGCCATCCGGCACTTTTAATTTGTCTTTGAAAAAATTTGTTCCTGCCCTCAAAAGTACCGCTAACAAAATGGCAGCAAAAATTAGAAGAAAAAATTTGATTGCAAATCCTATAAGCCAGAACCCCAATACAAATAAAATAACTATAAATGCTGCTGCTACTATTTTATTAACGAATGCTGATCTCTCTGTCATGTTTCCTTAGTGGTGGTGAAAAAAAATAATATAAGTTATAATTATAAAGTGTTGGGTATAAAGCTTTCTTTGGATGTAAATGATTACACTCTATATTAAAAGACCATATAATTATAATTGTTTACTGATCTCATCAAAAAATTGATTTTTAAGCTAATATTGAGGTTTTCTTAAATTTGTTTCAGGCGTATAGGATCATGATTTGTAATTTAAATCAGGCACTTTTAAGTCTATGGTTCATACTTTATTAGACTACATTAAACTGAAGTCGGTTAAGCGTATGGAAATAGGAAGTTAAAACGCCAATAGATATAAGCATCGTTAATTTTTACAATTACGATATACACCTCATATTATTGACTATTGTCTATCCAATTCTTTAGTTAATGATTAATACAGCCCAATATTTATTTACTTTTCAAATTAAGAAGGCCATTTTATTATAGTAATAAGTTTTTTGTGTAGATTAATTTTTGAATTCTACTTATTCAGTTATCATGAAAAAAACTTTACTGCTCGCTATACTCAGCACTTTATTGATCAGTCCTTTATTAGCACAGAAATCTTATATCCATGCAGGAAAATTTATAGATGTGCGAACCAATCAAGTAAGAGAAAACCTCACCATAGTGGTGGAGGATGATGTGATAATTGACATAGCAACAGGTTTTACCTCCGGTGAAGCTGAAGACCGGATAATAGATTTAAGCGGATATACAGTGATGCCAGGATTGATGGACATGCACGTGCATATAGAAAGTCAGACCAGCCCTAATCAGTTTATGGAAAGGATGACAAATAATGAAGCTGATATCGCCTACAATGCTGCGGGTTATGCCGAGACTACTTTGATGGCGGGTTTTACTACCGTAAGAGATCTTGGAGGTAGCGGTGTAAATACATCTTTAAAACATGCTATAGAAGCCAAGAAAGTAATAGGGCCTAGAATCTATTCAGCTGGTAAGTCTATCGCCCCTACAGGCGGACACGCAGATCCTACAAATGGTTTAAAAAGGTCTCTAATGGGTGATCCTGGACCTAATGAAGGGGTGATTAATGGTGAAAGTGATTCCCGTAAGGCAGTAAGGCATCAGGTGAAGCTAGGTGCTGACCTTATCAAAATCACTGCCACTGGAGGGGTGCTCAGTGTAGCAAGAGATGGATCTGCTCCGCAGTTTCAACAAGATGAGATCAACGCCATCATTCGTACTGCTAAGGATTTTGGAATCCACGTAGCGGCGCATGCTCATGGTGATGAAGGAATGCAAAGGGCTATTGAGGGTGGCATACATTCTATAGAACATGGTACGATGATGTCTGATAAAACGATGGAGATGATGAAGGCAAACAATACATGGTATGTTCCTACGATTACAGCAGGTATGTCCGCAGCTGCTTATGCCAGGATACCGGGATATTACCATCCCTTGGTAAAGGCAAAAGCTGAAAAGATAGGTGAGCAGATCCAGGGCACCTTCGGCAAAGCATATAAGCAGGGTGTAAAAATAGCTTTTGGTACTGATGCCGGAGTATTTCCTCATGGAGAAAACTATAGAGAATTCATATATATGACAGAAGTAGGTATGCCTAATCTGGAAGCTATTCAATCAGCTACGCTCAGAGGTGCAGAACTGCTGGGAATCGCAGATAAAGTAGGCGTACTGGAAGCAGGAATGTGGGCTGATATCATAGCAGTGGATGGTAATCCTGAAGAGAACATTGAAGTAATGAAGGATGTGGTGTTTGTAATGAAGTCAGGTAAAGTATTTAAAGATAAAATGCGATAATTCAAGGCTTTCCTCAGTTCAACCCTGAAAGTGTTCTGATTATTTTAAATAATTTTAATATTTACTTTACTGTCTCTTTCAATTAAAATGGACTACCTTTGTAGCGAAATTTGCACACTGAGTGGAACACTTGATTTTTACATTTTTATTCAGCATTTCCCCACTGGGAGAAGGCCGGGTAGGTATACCATATGGAATTATAAACGGACTAAATCCCTACATAGCATTTGTGGTAGGGTTAGTAGCTAATCTGTTGGTTTTTCCCTTGATGATGTTCTTAATCGACACTTTTAATACCAAGCTATGGAAATATAGACCTTATAAAAAGGGCTCTATTAAACTTATGCGCAGGGCCAAAAATACCGTAGGAGAGAAAATACAAAAATATGGATTTTGGGGTCTGATGGTTTTTGTGATGATACCACTGCCAATTACCGGTGCTTATATGGGTACTATAGCTGCTAGCATTTTCAAAGTAGATAGAAAAAAAGCTTTACTTGCCATCAGTTTAGGAGTGTTGGTATCCTGTTTCTTAATTGCTTTTTTTGGTACTCAGGTAAACAAAATTGATATGGCTTTCTTTATCAGAACCAGCGCTTTTTCCTGAAATAATATAACATAGCTAGCGTAGTCAGAATAAACAGAATCCAGATTACCAGATAGCTATATCTCCATTCCAGCTCCGGCATCACTTCGAAATTCATGCCGTATACCCCAGCTATAAAAGTAAGCGGAATAAATATAGTAGCTATAATGGTAAGGGTCTTCATCACCTCATTCTGCTTTATGCTCAAATGGGTCATATAGATTTCCACCAACGACGTAATAGTTTCCCTTTGAAGCTCTAGGCCTTCCAATATTTCTATCGTATGTTCATATATATCATTTATGAATATACTGGATTTCTTTTTTATAAAAGGGTGATCTGATTTCTTCCATGAAGAAAATATTTCCCTCAGGGGCCAAGTGCTTTTCCTTATGTCCTGTAGTGCTTTTCTATGCAGATAAATATCTTCTAGTTTAATGTTTTTATTGGCTCCTATTATACCTTCTTCCAGGACTTCATTACGCTCACTTATAAGTTCTATGAGTTTATAATATTGGTCGACTACTGTATCCAGCAATGTATATGTGAAATAATCCGTCCCTAGCTTACGCATTTTGCCGGAAGGATTTTCCAGCCGCATCCTGATCTCATCAAATACGTCATCAGGGGTTTCCTGGAAGGAGATGATAAAATTATGTCCAAACAATAAACTTATATGTTCGGTGGTGATTTCATCTAAACCTTTTTTAGTAAAAATCATTTTTGCGGTGATGAAGATAAATTCATCAAACTCTTCCAGTTTGGGTCTTTGATAAGTATTTTGGATATCCTCTAGAGTAAGCTGGTGGATACCAAAAATTTTTGATATCTCATGGAGAAGAGCAGGGTTATGCAGACCGGCTATGTTTAGCCAAAACTTGTGCGGCTGGGAAAGATATGGAGTGATCTGGGAAGGACTGGTGATGTGATGCTTTTCAAGGATGTTTTCACCGAAAAGGTACAGTTCCATTATAGGCAGGGGCAACTGTTCACTTACTGAATCACTTGTTGAAGACATTACAACACATTTTTGAGTTTGTCAGGTGTCAATGGCTTTTCTATAAATCCACTAACACATTCAAATTCTTTTGCTTTCTGCCTATCCTGAAAATCTATCGAACTCGAAAGCACAATTATTTTATCTTCCCGTACGTTACATACTTCAATGTACTGGTGCAAAAAATCCCAGCCATTCATTACAGGCATATTTATGTCCAGCAAAATAAGTAAATGACCATTACTGCCCATTGCCTGTATAGTGCATAGGGCTTTTTCAGCTTCTAAAAACTCATCTACGTTTGGACAGATCTCTAATTTGCTGATTAATCTTTTATTAATAAGATTATTAATAGGATCATCATCAATTAGAACAATCGAATCAAATGAATACATCAATCGACAATGCTTAGTTGGTTAAGGTGTATTGCTACACGTGAAGGTAAGTTACTATTATAATTCAAGTATAAAAATATATATTTTTACTTTCTTAACTGGTAAAATACAACCCACAAAAAATTAGTTATGAAGGGATTTATTAAGGATTTAAAATCAATTGACGGGTGAAAAAATTAATATAAAAAAAACTAAAATAAATTACATAAGTGTCCTTTTTTTATGTGTCATGACACCTTTTATGGGACTTGTCTGCTAAAAAACGTATCCTATAGAAAAGAGTTTTAGTTAAAATATTATGGTTTGAAGATAATTCGATAATCAAGGTGGTATTTTAAACAAAAAAAAGGGAAGTCTTTTGGACCTCCCTTTTAAATTTTTATTAGCGGAAATTACATCATTCCGCCCATGCCGCCGCCGCCCATTGGAGGCATTGAAGCACCACCTTCTTCTTTCACGTCTGCTATTACACATTCGGTAGTCAGTAGAAGCGCTGCAATTGAAGCTGCATTTTCTAAAGCTAGTCTGGTCACCTTAGTAGGATCCACTACACCTGCTTCAAATAAGTCTTCGTAAACATCTGTTCTGGCATTGTAGCCAAAGTTACCAGAGTTTTCTCTGATTTTGTTGATGATAACTGATCCTTCACCACCAGCATTAGAAACGATAGTTCTCAATGGAGATTCGATAGCCAATCTGATGATATTGATACCAGTATCCTGATCTTCATTTTCACCTTTCAATGAATCCAAAGCTTTCGCAGCTCTGATAAGAGCAACTCCACCACCTACTACTACACCTTCCTGCACTGCAGCTCTGGTCGCGTGCAAAGCATCGTCAACTCTATCTTTCTTCTCTTTCATCTCTACTTCAGTAGCAGCACCTATGTAAAGGATAGCCACACCACCTGAGATCTTAGCAAGTCTTTCCTGCAGTTTTTCTCTATCGTAGTCAGAAGTAGTTTTTTCTATCTGAGCCTTGATTTCGCTCACTCTACCTTGGATAGCGTTAGTATCACCTGCGCCATTTACTACTGTAGTAGTATCTTTATCGATATTTATCTTTTCTGCAGTACCTAGGTATTCTACAGTAGCGTTTTCTAATTTGTAGCCTCTTTCTTCAGAGATCACAGTTCCACCTGTTAGGATAGCGATATCCTCCAGCATGGCTTTTCTTCTGTCACCGAAACCTGGAGCTTTAACAGCTGCCACTTTCAAGGCACCTCTGATTTTGTTTACCACTAGGGTAGCCAAAGCTTCACCATCCACATCTTCAGCTATGATCAAAAGAGGACGACCAGACTGAGCCACTGGCTCCAATACTGGAAGTAATTCCTTCATTGAAGAAATCTTCTTGTCATAGATAAGGATATAAGGATTCTCCAGTTCAGCTTCCATCTTTTCAGTATTGGTAGTGAAATAAGGAGAAAGATAACCTCTGTCAAACTGCATACCTTCTACAGTTCTTACTTCAGTCTCAGTACCTTTAGCTTCTTCTACAGTGATTACACCGTCTTTGCCTACTTTGTCCATGGCATCGGCGATCATTTTACCGATCTCCTCGTCATTGTTTGCAGAGATAGTAGCCACCTGCTGGATTTCCTTAGATGTAGATATCTGCTTAGATGTATTTCTAAGCTCAGCTACTACTGCAGCTACAGCTTTGTCTATACCTCTCTTAAGGTCCATAGGGTTAGCACCTGCAGCTACGTTTTTGATACCTACGTTAAAGATAGCTTGAGTAAGTACGGTAGCAGTAGTAGTACCATCACCTGCATCATCTGCAGTCTTAGAAGCTACTTCTTTTACCAACTGAGCACCCATGTTTTCGATAGGCTCGTCAAGTTCGATTTCTTTAGCTACCGTCACACCATCTTTAGTGATAGTAGGAGCGCCAAATTTTTTGTCAATGATTACATTACGACCTTTTGGTCCCAATGTTACTTTTACTGCGTCAGCAAGAGCATCTACGCCTTTTTTAAGCCTGTCTCTTCCGTCTGTATTGAAAAATAATTCCTTAGCCATTTTTAATTAATTTTAATTTTTTTGATTGAACTAATGTGTGGGATATTGATGAGCTGTTTTAAATAACAGCAAAAATATCAGCTTCTCTCATGATCAAATAATCGCTGCCATCCACTGACAACTCGGTACCTGCATACTTACCATAAAGTACAGTATCACCTACTTTTACAGTCAATGGTTCATCTTTTTTGCCATTTCCTACTGCCACTACAGTTCCTTTTTGTGGTTTTTCTTTGGCAGTGTCCGGGATGTAAAGTCCAGATGCAGTTTTCTCTTCGGCTGCAGCAGGTTCTACTAGCACTCTGTCTGCAAGAGGTTTGATGTTCACGTTTGACATAATGTTATTTGTTTTTAAAGTTAGTTTCTTTTAGACCTTGCATTGCATTTCTTATGCCAAGGTAGGTTTGCTCCATTTCCCTGACAGAAAGGCGGGAAAGCTCTAGATGTATTGTCATTCACTTACGCATGTAAAATTCCCCTCTGCCATTTTTGCAAAATTTTTGTAGCACCTCTGTCAGATTTTTCGTAAATTTTTAAAAACAATTCAGTATGAAAAAACTTTCTGATAATTGGATCGCCGAAGGCCTAATTGATTTCGAATATAAAAAATACCTGCTGCTGGCTTACCTGCAGGATGTTCAAAAACAATTTGGGCATGTAAAACTTTACCCCACTTTAGCCGATTTAATACAGCAGCACCAGAGACTGGAATCTTTTAGAAGGGAACATTCCAATCTTAGAGATGCTTTTCCCAAAAAATTCTCAGGGGCAGATTTTAAAGATGCTAAGCTTATTTATGAAAAAATCCTTGAAGATGGTGATCTTATGAAAGAGTTAGAAAGTATAGTGGAATTTGCTATTCCCCAGCTATGGAAACAGATAGAGGAAGGGAAGTCAATCTATGATTTTATCGAGCAAAACCTGGAAATAGAGCCTGTAGGAATCCGTCCCATCTATCAGCGTGAGGGTTATGCATTTTTATCTTACGATAAGACGAATGATATTTATATATATAGATATAAAGTTAATTTGTTCGAAAACAGTATGGACTCTTTTAGGAGTATCCTATTGAATTTTGTAAAAAGAGTAAGAAGATCATTAGTCAATACTGTGGAAAAAATCAAACTGGATTTAAGTCAGCACTATCAAGAGTTGCCAAACCCAGCCGCATGGAGAATTCACAGCAAGCATCAGGTGCCCCTGCAGGAAAGCTTGGTACCTATCAGCAAAAGATTGCTTTTGCAGTATGTGTCTTGAATGAATGTTGTCGAATCTTCGAATTATTGAACCCTGCCTATACCGGTTTACCTCCCCTCATAGATGGCAGGCATGCAGGCAAATACTTGCATAATCAGTTAGTCAATCCATCGGTACAACGATTTGACAATATTTTCGAGTTTAACGATTCGGTGATAAAAAGCCTGCCTGCAGGTATCAAGGATTCGACATGATTACGGATATCCTTCTTTTTTCTTCATGAGTGATTTTTCATTTGGCGTTAGTACAGGGGAGTGGGTCTCCATTTTTGGCTTTGTGATTGGCTCATTTTGAGCTAATATTTCCTGTCTTTTTAAATTTCTGTTTTTGATTATTTCATCTCCTGGTTTTCCAAAGAGTATCTGCCATACCTCTTTAAAATTTTCTGCCTGGCGTATATCTTTATATATATCGACAAATTCATGGAAGACCAGAAATACTGGGTTGTATGTATCTACCTGCTTTGTAATACCATAAGTTGGTCGTTCTCCTTCAGGCATAAATGTTCCAAACATTCTATCCCAGATAATAAAGGTGGAACCGTAATTCTTATCTAAATAATGTTCATCGCTGGCATGGTGGACCCTGTGGTGGCTAGGAGTCGTAAAGAAATATTCAATAGGTGCAGGGAGTTTAGTAATGTATTCAGTATGTATCCAAAATTGATAGAGTACTGCTATCTGATGGCATATAAAAAACACGAATGGATCAAATCCCATCATTACAACAGGTAGAAAGAATACAAACTTGATATGCTGCGTCCAGCTTAGCCTGAAGGAAACTGAAAAATTGTATTTTTTTGAATTGTGATGTGTAATATGTGTTGCCCACCAAAAACGTTGCTCATGTGCAACACGATGCGCCCAATATCTGGCAAAATCAATAGCTACAAAACACGCAATAAATGACCACCAAGTTGGGGGGATTTTCCAAGGGACTATATTCCAAAAAAACAATACAATACCAAATAAGAAAACTTTTATCAGAGCACTGATGCCTACATTAACAAGTCCTATAGTGGTAGCTGCGAAAAAATCTTTTTTGTCATACGAATCTTTATTGTGATATATACTGATGCCCCACTCTATAAAAACCAATAAAAACATCACTGGGGCTGCCCATAATATGATGTTAGGCCATTCCATTGCTCCTATTTCTTCTAGCGTGACATAATTTTCGAACATAAATAATTTTAATTAATAGGTTGATTTTATGTTTAATTAACCTTTAATATACTATAATTGTTAACTAGTTACAAATATTAATAAATAGAAAATTTATTAAAAATTACTGGAATTATTCTACAAAATATACACTTAATGAAAATACCCAGTATCACTTGGTATTTAAAACAGAAATCTTTGATTTTTTTAATGATTTATAAAAAGCCTGATCTTAAATTAAATAAACTGCAGTTTTATAAATTTACATTATTTTTTTGCGGATAATCGTCGAGAAACCATAGTCGACTCTCCCTATAAAGCAGAATTTAAGATTTTCTCTTTTACTAAGGGCGAGAAAGCATTTATACAAATTTTTAAAAAAAATTGAGTTTTTCAGTAGAGTTGTAATGCTCCCTGATGATGTGGGGATTATTCTTTTTGAATTTTAGCCAAAAAAAAGGTTACCGCGTCTGCGATAACCTTCTATAAATTTATTTTTTGAAACTATTATTCTCCACCTTCTGTCTCTTCCTGACTTTCGGTAGCTGGCTGCTGTTGAGTAGGTAGTAATTCCTGTTGCTGGCTTCCTCCATCAAATGTAGGAGTAAGGATTTGTTGTCTAGCTCTATCTACATTGGGAGAGGCAAAATCCGAAGTACTGCTGGTAGAATAAAAGGCAGTAGAAGCCAATGATAATAATAAAATACCTATGGCAAGCACCCAGGTAGCTTTTTCAAGTATGTTTCCGGTTTTGGTAACACCCATAATTTGTGAGGCGCTTCCACCAAATGCTGCACCTACACCACCTTTGGAGTTTTGTCCCAAAATAACTAATATCAATAGTACTGCAAGGATTAAGGTGATGCTGATAATAATAGTGAACATAATATATATTGTTTATTCTTCTAATTGCTGAATCAAGTCCGCAAAGTAAGCTTTTTTCTGGGGAAATTTCAAAATTAATTTCTTATATATTTCTTTTGCCGCAGCTTTTTTACCCTGTTGGGTCAATAATTTAGCATAAGATTCAGAAACCATTCGATCATTAATCTTGGTACTAGGCAAAGAAAGGTCTTGAAGTTTATTTACATCTTCATTTTCTTTTATGGCAGCAAGTTTAATGGATTTTTTATTAAACGCTTTTATGATGTCGTTTTGTTCCTTTTTCTTTGTATCCTTTATTTCCCGCTTTTCTTTCTTCTTAATGGAATCAATAAGATCTTCTCCGGATCTTCTTCTTCTCGGTTTAGTAGTTTTAGGTTCCTCATCAGTTTCCACTGAAGGTTTATTCTTACTTGATTCGGATTTAAGTCTGGCCAGGTTATCCTCCAGTTGCTTTAAAATCTGTTGCCTACTACTGGGTGGGCCTGGTATCGGGTCTATGATAGATTTATCTTCTTCTCTATCTTCGGGTTTAACTAATTTTGGTTGATCTTCTACTTTTTCGGTGGTTTCTGATGCTGAATCAGATGTTATAAGATCTGGTCTAGTTTCTTCATTTCCGCCAAACTGGGAAGTAATCAGCTCTGGCCTGGCAGTGTCCTCCTCTGTAGGGTGGGAGTTGCTTACCATTTCCGGATGATCCTTATTTAGGCCATCTTCTATTGGTTCTGAAGATAAGGCGTCTTGCTCGTCTTTAACTCTAAAAGGTTCATTGTGTCCTATAGGGTCTTTTGATGATATATCAGACTTATTTGTTTCTGGAGCTTCAGAAAGATCAGATAGCTCGGGGTTATGGTGATTTTTTTCTTGCTCTTCTTTAGCTACCTTATCACTAATTTCATTCGTTACTATTGATGTTTGTTCTTTTTCATCATATTCATCTGTCACTTCTTCCTTTACTGCACTTGAATATATTTCTTCTTTGCTTGTCAGGTCTTCAGGAGATTCCAGATCTTTTTGATGGTCGATGATAATTACAGAAGAGCTTTCTGGAATTTCATCCGACTCAGTATTGAGTTTGTCATCACCTAAAAATAAAATATCATTTTCGATAAGAGACCTTAACCAGGCCCTATCAGGACTGAGTATAGCTGCTTTATGAAGCATCTCTAAAGTACCGCCTTTTTGGTTTTTATTTTCATATTTGGCAGCTAAAACTGCAGGAATCTGAAAATAGGGAAAAGATGCGTGAAGCTTCACCAATTGCTGGAAATCTTCTTTCTGAAGGTCATTACCTTTTTTAAGGAGCGTTAAAAACTGGTTTGAATTCACGGTTATAATCTGTTTTAGATTCTAATTTAAAGTTTTTTTACCAATTGGCCACAGTAGCAGTAAAAATATCCTGAATGATGTTTTCAAAAATGATTTCAATTAGTTCTGTTTCTACGGCTAATACGGAAGTAGTCCGTGGATCATAATCTTGGTAGAATGCAAATGTTCTATTGATGTTTTCATCTTCATTCTGTAGGTTAATAAAGTCTACCTGGACAGAGATACTCAATCTCATTTGCCCAGCTCTATCAGGTAAATTGGGATCCTGGCTAGTCACAGTGGCTTGTGGATCTATACTGTATCTAGTAATTGATCCTTCAAAATGAAGGTCTCCTCCCGTCCGTATCAATTCCAGCTGAGTGTTTCTCTGGAAATATTCCTTTAGCGATTCTGTAAAGAGCTGACCCATATTTGCTGGACCCCCTCCTGAATCATTAAAGAAATTTTCTACCGAGAATGTTTGGGTCACATTATAATCCAAGGTGGTGCCGGTAAAACTGTATTCGATTCTACAAGCACTTAAGAGAAATATTGGGATGAGGAAGCTTATAAAAGCTTTCTTATTCAGTGATATCATACTGTTTAATTTTTCTATAGAGGGTCCGCTCAGAAATCCCAAGGTCCTGGGCAGCATATTTCCTTTTGTTATTATGTTTCTTTAACGCACGAATGATCAATTCCTTTTCTTTCTTCTCGATAGAAAGTGAATGATCGTCCTCTTCATGTATGATATCTTCTATAGATTCCTCATCATCATAGTTATCCTCGTAGTTTTCGTTATCATTTCTCTTGTTACTTGAATCTATAATTAAAGGTAGGGAAGAGGAAGCCCCTTGAGGCTGCTCATCAAAGGAAACATTGCTATCCATATCCTCGAACAGGTTGGAATGCTTATTAATGATAGATTGATTGAGTCCTCCGGATTGATATGATTCCAGCACTAATTTCTTTAACTCAGTCATATCTTTCTTCATATCAAACAGCACCTTGTACAAGATTTCCCTCTCAGAATAATCGCTAGATTCATTTCCGGAAGTTGACTTATAAGTAGATGGAAGACGGGACTGTTCTGTAGGGAGATAAGTAGATAGCGTGTAGGCATCCACTTCTTTTTCCTGTTCCAATAAGCTTATCTGTTCAGCCAGATTTTTAAGTTGCCGTATATTACCTGGAAAGGCAAACTTAAGCAGAAGCTTACGGGCTTCATCATTTAAGCTGATAGGTTTTACATGATATTTTTCAGAAAAGTCTGTAGTGAATTTTCTGAAAAGAAGTGCTATATCATCTCCACGCTCCCTCAGAGGAGGGACATAGATAGGTACTGTATTTAGTCTGTAGTAAAGATCTTCTCTAAAGCGTCCTTTTTCTACGGCCTTGATCAGATTGACGTTAGTAGCTGCTATTACCCTGACATTGGTTTTAAGGACTTTTGAGCTGCCAACTTTTATAAATTCACCATTTTCCAAAACCCTTAATAGTCTTGCCTGTGTACCAAGTGGCATTTCACCGATTTCGTCCAAGAATATAGAACCTCCATCCGTAACTTCAAAATATCCTTTTCGGGCCTCATATGCCCCAGTAAAAGAACCTTTCTCATGACCAAACAATTCGGAATCAATAGTTCCCTCAGGGATTGCACCGCAGTTTATAGCGATGAATTTGCCATGTTTTCGGGCACTTAGGGAATGGATAATCTTAGAAAAGGATTCTTTTCCACTACCACTTTCTCCTGTGATCAGGACAGTCATATCTGTAGGAGCAGCCTGCATGGCTACTCTGATGGCGTGGTTTAATAAAGGACTGTTACCGATGATGCCATAGCGTTGCTTGACCGATAATATCTCTGAATCTTTGATCATGCTAAATATTTAAGATACTACCTCTCCGAAAAGTGTGGCAGGTGTACAATCGGTAATTTTTACATTTATATAATCCCCTACATTAAAATGACCTTTGGAAATTATCACTACTTTATTGGCAGAGTTTTTACCTTTATATTGTTCATCGGATCTCTTGGACAATCCTTCTATCAATACCTCCTGCACCTGACCTATATCCAAAAGATTTCTCTCATAGGAATGTTTGCTTTGTTTATCTATGATTTCCTGTAGCCTTCTTTTTTTGGTTTCCAGTGGAATATCATCGGTAAACTTCTTTGCAGCCAAAGTGCCCGGTCTTTCAGAATAATAGAACATATAGGAGAAATCGAATTTCACGATATCCATTAGGCTAAGGGTATCCTGGTGTTCCTCTTCGGTTTCAGTACAAAATCCTGCTATCATATCTGATGATATACCGCACTCTTCACCTAGAATTTCCCGTATTTTTGATACTCTTTCTAGGTACCATTCACGGTCATAGGTACGGTTCATAAGATCTAGTACCCTGCTGTTTCCGCTTTGGACAGGTAGGTGAATGTACTTACAGATATTGTCATATTTCTTCATGGTGTATAGCACCTCATCAGTTATATCCTTTGGGTGGGAAGTGGAAAACCTTACCCTTAGGAAAGGACTGACATTTGCTACTAATTCCAATAGATTCGCAAAATTCACAATTTCAATTTGCTCACCTTTTTTATTCAGTCTGGCTTTATTGTTTTCCTCGGCAGACCATTTATAGCTATCTACATTCTGGCCAAGCAGGGTTACTTCCTTGTATCCTTTTTCATAAAGCTCCTGGGCTTCTTTTAAAATAGAATGCGGATCTCTGCTTCTCTCTCTGCCTCGGGTGAAAGGTACTACACAGAATGAACACATATTATCACACCCTCTCATTATAGAAATAAATGCTGAGATGCCATTTGAATTAAGTCTTACGGGAGAGATATCCGCATAAGTCTCTTCTCTAGATAGAAATGTATTTACGCCCTTGGTTCCATCTTCGGCTTGGTTTACCAGATTTGGCAGATCGCGGTAGGCATCTGGACCTACTACTACGTCTACTAGTCGTTCTTCTTCCAATAATTTCTCCTTCAGCCGCTCAGCCATGCAGCCAAGTACCCCGATGGTCATATCAGGTTTTTCTTTTTTGATCGTATTAAACTGGCTTAGCCGTTTTCTTACAGTGAGCTCTGCTTTTTCTCTAATAGAGCAGGTATTTAAAAATATAACGTCAGCATCTCTATAGTCAGAAGTGGTGTCATAACCATTCTCTTTCATAATCGAAGCCACTATCTCGCTGTCGGAAAAATTCATCTGACAGCCATAACTTTCTATATACAGCTTTTTATTTTTACCGGTATATTCATCCACCGTAGTTTTAAAATCACAAGCCTGTGCTTCTTCGCTACTTATTATATCTATATCTTTAATAAAATTCTCCATAAATTACCTCGGGTACTTTCAGCTTGCAAAATTATATAATTTGCAGACAAAATGACAGATAAAACCACTTTAAAAAATCTTAATAAGCCCGAAACCATATTGGATAAAAATCCAATGATTATTAAAATAGCTATAGTTTGTCTTTAACGGGTAAGAAAATTCGATCATTTAGCTAAGGATTACTATCCTGTATATATTAATTTATAGGCTATTCATCCACATTTTGTGGCATTTGAAAAGGCATAATTTGGCCAAGGAGAAACAAATTGGCTTTATGTAAAATATCACTTTTAGTAGGTCTGCGAAAAGGGACATAAAATTTATAATGAAAAAAATCTTCTTTTATTTGGGTTGAAGGGTCTTTTCTGGATGTGAATAGATTTTAAAATCCAAGGATGGTTAAGGTATTTGGGTATAGCTTAAATATTAGTGATTATAAATGGTTGATTTCTAGTCATGAAAAAAATTTATTGTTTATATATTATAACATTTCGCACTATTATTGATTGATATGATAATTATTTAATATTAAATGAGAAATTACCTTGAGTAAAGGCAAAAAAATCACTGTTAAAATTCTGAAAATTTTTGGATGGATCCTGCTTGGCGTTTTCATTCTTATTATAGGACTCTTGTTATTTATCAGAAGTCCTTGGGGTCAGGATATTGTGGTCACTAAAGCAACAGAATACCTAGAAGGTGAACTGGGGACCCGAGTAGATGTGGGCAGGCTATTTATAACTTTTAGAGGGGATCTTTATTTGGAAGACCTTTATATGGAGGATGAAAGTGGTGATACTTTAGTTTACTCCAGATCCTTAGAAACTGGTGTTGCACTACTGCCACTAATTAGGACTGGGGCTATCAATATTTCCAGATTTCATTGGGATGGCTTCCGAGCCAATATATCTAGAGATGAAGCTTCCGAGCGATTTAATTTTGATTATATATTAGACACTTTTCTTTCCGATGAACCTGAAGAAGAAGCCGTGGTTCAGGATGATACGGAAGGGGATATGCCTGAGGTTAGTCTTGGACCTGTGAGGCTCACTAATTTTCATCTTAACTATCAGGATGAGGTGATGGGAATCGATAGTTATTTTAAAATGGGAAGCCTTGCGCTGGATATGGAAAGATTGGACCTGCAGGCAATGGATTTTTATATAGAAGATTTCACTTTCGAAAACAGTGATATTTTTTACCGCCAGACTAAACCCTTTGAACCCACAGAAGAAGATACCTTAGTAAGTGATTCACCCATGCCGGTACTGATCGTAGATAATTTTGCGATAAATAATGTAAAAGCTTTTTATGAATCTATTCCTGATGGGATGCTGGCAGATGTGAATTTGGGTCAATTTCTTGTGAATTTGCCGGAAGCCGATTTAGAAAGAAATAAAATTATGCTGAAACATATCAGGCTTCATGATAGTGATATAATATTTAAAACCACGGCAGTTGATCTACCAGATTCACCAGAGGAAGCAGCTGAAGATGTAGAAGAGGTGGCAGAAGAATTCCAATGGCCTGAATGGTTGGTCGAGATTGGAGAAATATCTTTACAGAATAACAATATCTTATATCAGGATGGGGAAACTGCTCCCAGAGAAGGGGCTTTTAATGCTCAAGCAGTACATATACAAAATTTAAATCTTCTAGTAAACAATTTTTATCTGAAAGAGGAGCGAGCCGGCCTTAGATTAGATGAATTTAATTTTAAGGATGAAAGCGGGTTTGCTCTTAATGAATTTAAATTTAAACTGGCCGTATCGGAAGAGGAGTTTTCATTGGAAAATCTTTTACTACAGACCAATAAAAGCTTTTTAGAAGGTAATGTGGCCCTTCAATATAACTCCATCCAACAACTATTAGATGACGTAGAGCATGCGCAGTTTGCCATGAATATACCCAGGATGGAAATCCATCTGGATGAAGCCTATCTATTCGCCCCAGAACTAAGATCAGAAGAATATTTTCGGGAAGCTGCTCGTCATCCGTTGACAGGACAGATAGCGGTGTCTGGAGACTTTGATGCATTAGACATCCCTACATTCAGGTTAAACTGGGCGAGAGACACCCGTGTACTTGCTAGTGGATCCGTACGCAATCCTATGGATGTAGATAAT
>DATHVH010000225.1:0-5046 GCA_035461405.1 Anditalea sp. | reverse complement strand
AATTAATATAAGTGGCAGTTTAAGCTGACTGCATGATATTATTTGAAAATCACTTCTATTCTGTTTCCATCAGGATCTAGGGTTTCAAATTCATAATAGCCATCACCGGTAGTACGTGGACCTCTTAGAATTTTAAATCCTTTTTCTTTCAGTTCTTTTTCCTTTTCATCCACTTCCTCTTTACTTCCTACCAAAAATGCCAGATGGATAAGTCCAAGATGTTGAAGGTTTTCCCTATCATTTCTATTTTCCGGGATGTCTGGCCTTTGCATTAGCTCCAATCTGGTATTTCCATCAAATTCCAAAAAATAACTTTGAAATCCAGTAGCAGGATTTTTATATAATCGGTTAGATACTCCACCGAAGTATTTTTGATAGTAATCTTTTAGCTTCTCTAGATTATTGGTCCAAATCGCAACATGCTCCAGTTTCATTACTGTAAGGTAATAAAATAAAATGGACATAGTCCATTGCATATTTTTCACATTTATGCAATTAGCTTATGTTGTTTGAATCCAGCATGCTGATGAGTCAGCATTTTCTGAAGATGGGTTCTAGCTCTGCTCAACTGTGATTTGGAAGTGTTTTCGCTTATTTGCAATCTGGAAGCAATCTCCTGATGAGAATATCCCTCTATAGCATATAGGTTAAATACTGTCCTATATCCTAACGGTAAACTATTTACCATCTTCATCAGGTCTTCTAAAGCCAGTTCATCTGTGGGAAGTGCCTGCGTCGGGGGAGGTAAAATGCCATCCAGTCCAATTTCTTTGTAGAGGTTCTTTTCTTTTTCCAGATACATCAAGCATTCATTTACCATGATCCTTCTGATCCAGCCCCCAAAACTTCCTGTACCTTTAAACTGATGAATTCTCTCAAAGACTTTCATAAAGCCTATGATCATCACATCCTCTGCAGCTGCTGTTTCACGAACATACCTCATACATAGGGCATACATCTTACCTGCAAACCGCTCATAAACTTCTTTTTGAGATGAAGGCTTTCGATCAAGACAGCCTAAAAATAGCTCTGTGTCTGTTAAAACTCGCTTTGTTTTCATTATATTAAAATTTGAATTTGTCTAAAAATGTATTAATTCTACTATACAAATTTCAATAAGAATGGGGAGGGTTAAAATCACATATATATGTGAAAATTAAGGAGTTGAATGTTAATTTATGTTGTTTGGATGTGTGAAATAAAAGGAAGATAAATCCATGATTGCCGACCCCATATAATTGAATCCTGAAATCATATCTATAGCGGATACTAAAATATGATTCCTTGACCTGGAAGAAATGTAGCGGTACTATTAATCAAGTAAAAACTATTCATAGTTTGGTCTATGCAACTTGGTGCTAAATAAATCCATCTATGTTATAAATGCCATAAATTGACTAGCTAATGAAAATTATAATTTCACTCCTATTTTTATACCTTATTATTGATGTAGCTAAGGGGCAGGAAGTAAAGGAGAATCCCTACTTTTGGCTGGAAGAGGCTAAGGCATTAATGATAAAGCAGGATACCTTATCGGCTATTCAAGCTATGGAAAAGTCAATCGATTATGGACTATTTGATAGTACATCAATTTCTTCTAATAAATGGTTGTCATTTCTTCTCCATGATCCTAATGTAGATCACATAATGAAAGGAATAGCCTTCAATAAAAGTAAGTTAGAAAATCCCGAAAACATCAGAGTGGAGACAGAAGATATTCAAAGGTTTTGGAAAGCCTTTGAATCAATAGATAATTATAATGCTCCTGAAGTTTTTATGGATCAATATATAGAACCTGGGAGTATCGGTTTACAGACTTTTTATCAAGTAAGGATGAATAGGGATGTAGTGAAACAAATCAGGAGAATCCGCTCTCTGAGTAGCTATTATTCTAGTATAAAAGAAGCCACTATGGGGTTTGAAAGCTTACGACCAAATTTTATTGAAGCTGCTAAAAAATTAAAAAAGGTTTACCCTTCAGCCTATTTTCCACCCATATATTTTCTGATCGGGAGTCTTACTAATGTTGGTACTCCAGACGGGTACGGCGGAATGTTAATTGGAACTGAACATTTATGCCTGCATCCAGAAGTGGATACTTCTTCACTATCAGAAAATGACAGAATGGTACTATTTGATATAGATAGGGTAATACCTATAATTCTTCATGAATATGTCCACCTGCAACAAAAGAATAAAATTGAGATAAGCTTATTGGAATATTCTATAATGGAAGGAGCAGCAGATTTTATCACCCATTTATTATTGGGTCAGTATACTGATCCGAAAGTCTATGAATTCGGAGAAGCTCATGAGGAAGATTTATGGAAGCATTTTTATGCTCAGATGGATGAAGAGGACTTTGAAAACTGGCTTTTTAATGCATATAATCCAGAAACAGGTTACCCAGGTAATCTTGGCTATTATATAGGTTTCAAAATTTGTGAAAGTTATTACCAGCAATCGGCAGACAAAACTATAGCTGTAAAAAACATCCTGGAAATTCAGGATTACAAAAAATTTTTAATTGATAGTAAATATCAAAATGTTCATTTGTCATTAAATTAGTGAAAGTATAATAGTATAATAATTTGTATTGATGAAGCAAAAAATATCTATCATCGGTGGAGGCATTGCAGGGCTTACTACAGCGATTGCTCTAAACCAAAGAGGCTTTAAAACAGATATATTTGAGGCAGCCAGTGAGATTAAAGGTGTAGGGGCAGGTTTGGCGCTTGCGGCAAATGCTATGAAAGGGTTCGATCGCCTGGGTCTAATGGAGGAGGTAATTGATCTGGGTAGAATTTTGTCATCCTTTTCTATATTGGATCAAAAAGGGAAAGTGATTACCAAAACTGATAGTCAGGCAATCAGCCAAAAATGGGGATTGGATAATTTTCTGATCCACCGGGCTGATCTGCATAAGTTTTTATTGTCTAAGATAGATTCTAAACAAATCCATACTGGGAAAAGGTCTGTTTCTTTTCAATATGTTCATGATAAGATAGAGATAATCTTCTCAGATGCCTCTGTACATATGACTGACTATTTAATAGTGGCAGATGGTATCAATTCTGTAATAAGATCACAGGTTGTACCAGAAGTAGAGCCTCGATATTCAGGGTATACATGTTGGAGAGCTGTAATAGAGAATACAGATCTAAATATAGAGGAGAGTTCTGAGACCTGGGGTAGTAAGGGTAGATTTGGTATGGCTCCATTAGCTAATAATCTACTTTATTGGTTTGCCTGTATCAATGCTCCGCAAAAAGATACACGGATGGAAGAATTTAGGATTTCAGATTTAAAAGATGTATTCAAAGATTATCATCATCCTATCCCTGCGATTATTGAAAATACGCTCAATTCACAATTGATATGGAATGATATTTTGGATCTTCCACCTTTAGAAAGGTATGCTTTTGACAGGATCTTATTGATAGGAGATGCAGCTCATGCCACTACACCTAATATGGGACAGGGAGCTTGTCAGGCAATAGAAGACGCTGTGATATTAGGTGAAGAGATTTCAAAAAGCGTAAATCCACAGGCTGCGTTTCAGGCCTTTGAAAAGAGAAGGATTAAAAGGACCCATTATATCATCAATACTTCATGGCAGGTGGGTAAGGTGGCGCAGTTAGAAAATCCGCTATTGTGTACCATCAGAAATTTTGCCTTTAGAAACATGCCAAAAAGGATTAATGATAAACAACTAGAAAAAGTCCTGGAAACTGATTTTTGATAGTACAAAAATGTTGGCTGAGAACGCAAAGAAAAGTTTAATAGCCAAGATGAAAGAATCAGTTGAAAGACCCAATGTCAACTAATTCTCTTTCCAATTTAAATCCGTTTTTTTGACCACTTAGACTATTAAAGGCACCGATTCTGTTTACTTTGAATTGCTCAATTATACAAATTAGGCAACTTTGAGTCTATAGTCAGTAGTCTTGTCGACTTTGATTTTTCAACTTAATACTAAATTCTAGGTACATAATACTACGTGGTCGATACTGACCTACTTAAAATACTTTTCCAATTCCTTATCGTGTCCAAGCCACTGTGCTAATTTTGACAAGCTTACTACTAAAGGCTCTTGGATAAATAAAGGAACTGCCCCAAAGTAACTTTCACTATATCCCATTACCAGGACCAAATGCCAGAAATTTTTCGGTAATCCATCTATGGACAACCCGTCATTTTCTAATCCGTAAGCTACTCTGAGGGTTTTTTCTAAGCCTCTTGCTGGTGAAGTTTTTACTAAAAGTACAGATTTACCATCACTTGGATTATGAAAGAAATGGGATTCATTCTTTTTGGCTAAAATAGTTTCTCCCTCAGGCAAGTGAAAAATCTCACCTTCAAGACCAATATCAATTTGTCCTTCCAAATTCGTAAATTCCTCGTCAAAAGTTTTATGAAAGTGCCAATAATTACCTCCCTTGGGTTCTAGTTCTACTCGGATCAATTCGTAATTCCCTCCTGTTTCTGCCCCTGTAGTAATAAAAGTAACTGCATAATTTCCGCCTGGATTATATAAAGTTCTATCACTTCTATCATTTACTGTTAAATCTAATGGAGGCAAAAATGCAGCAAAGGTAGATAAGCAAATGAATAGTGTTATAAGAAAAAATACCGGGAAATAAATAAAAGAGTATAATAAATTGACTGTCTTGTTTGGATTGTATTTCCACAACTTATATATGCCGATAGGGAAAAATGCCAATTGCCAAAAAGTATAAGATTTATTAACTGTCTTAGTTTCTTTAAGAGTTTTCATAGAGGTTGTTATTAATTTTATTTACCTGATTCATCAATCTATGGGGCACATAATTGCGGGTATCAATGTAAAGTCGTACCCAATTCCATAATTTCTTTCATATAAAGTTTTATTTACCCTATTGCTTAATAAATTCTTTGTTGAATCCATTTCTATTCCTATTTCAGGATTTTGGCTAGGGTGATAAGCCTGTGGAGAAAAAGTGAAAGATTGCAGTTTCAGTTAAAAGCTTTTTCATTATAGTACAATTATAGGTAATCAGTTGTAAC
>DATHVH010000224.1:0-27501 GCA_035461405.1 Anditalea sp. | reverse complement strand
CGGATTAACATCATTAATAGGCATTAACCTGCTGCGGGTTTCATTGATGGCTGAATGTAGGGATACCGCCAAATTAAATTTCACGCCATCATCGGCCATTTTTTTAATAATTTTTGGGATACCCACTGTCGATAAAGTAATACGCCTGGGAGCCATATTTAGTCCTTCTGGGGAAGTGATCTTGTCTATGGCTGATATCACATTGTTGTAATTTAATAGGGGCTCGCCCATTCCCATAAACACAATATTAGTCAAGGGGCGTTGAAAATATGTTTCAGCTTCATCTTTAATAGCTACTACCTGGTCATAAATCTCATCTGGATTCAGGTTTCGCATGCGCTTCAGGCGTGCAGTAGCACAGAAATTACAGTCCAGGCTGCAGCCGACCTGTGAGGATACACATGCAGTAATTCTTTTATTGGTGGGTATGAGTACGGATTCCACGATCTTGTCATCAAATAGCTTTACAGCATTTTTGATAGTGCCATCAGAGCTGTGCTGCATCAGATCCACTTTTACATGATTAATGGTGAAATTTTCCTTTAACATCTCCCGGGTACCTTTAGAGATATTAGTCATCTCATCGAAATTTTTCAGGGACTTTTGCCACAGCCACTCATAAACTTGTTTGGCTCTGAATTTTTTATCTCCCTGAGAAAGAAAAAATTCTTCTAGTTGCTCTAGTGTAAGTTTTCTGATATCTCTTTTATTGCTGGTATCCATTTTGTAAAGGTAATAATAAGTCCTGTGATAGTAGAAATCAATTTTACATCAGGTGATGGGCTTCACTTAGTGGTTGGACAAACAAAAAATTTATAGTTAAAGTTTTCCATTTAGTAATTATAAAATACAATCTTTATATTAATTTAAGCTGAGAAACTTCTATGTCAATTAAACTCTATTTTTTACGTACGGCGTATTTTTTAAAAAGGAAGTTTTCTGAATTTAGATTGGCTGTGGGTATTAAATTGGGTTTTATAAAAGAAGTGGTAATTATGCCATATAAGGGATTTGGCAATAACAAAGAGGTTTATATTCTCGGTAGAGTCCTAAAAGATCGTGGGATAAAGTCTGCTGAACCTACCCATAGTAGATGGCATAATTTTGTAATGATGTACAAGCGCTTCATGACGTGGACTATACCTTATGCTCATGTTAAAGCTACCTTTGCAGGTGATATACAGATGGTGCCCACGGATGAAGAAGGGTACTTTGAATTCCGACTTCGTCCGAAACAGGATTTGGATATGAGTGATGTATGGCAATCTGTCCAACTAGAACTAATAGATGAAGTAGTTCCTCGTAATAATAAAGTACTGGCGAGTGGAAGGGTTTATGTTCCAGAATCTACAGCACAATATGGCGTGGTTTCGGATATTGATGATACTATAGTGCCCACTGGAGCTACCAGACTTTGGGCTATGCTGAAGGTTACTTTTTTAAATAATGCTCTTTCAAGATTGCCGTTTCCTGGAATAGCTGCTTTTTACGACTCCTTGAGAGTTGGAAGGGATTTGAAGGGGAGGAATCCGTTCTTTTACGTCTCCAGCAGCCCGTGGAATTTGTATGATTTCTTATCGGAGTTTCTCACAGTGCATAAAATACCAAACGGCCCTTTGATGCTCAGAGATATAGGCCTGTCGCGTACGCAGTTTATAGCAGGTAGCCATAAGCTACATAAGTTGGCTCAGATAGAACATATTTTTGAAGTTTTTCAGGAATTACAATTTATCCTTATCGGTGACAGTGGGCAGGAAGATCCTGAGATATACCTACAGGTGATAAAAGATTTTCCTGGCCGGGTTAAAAGAATCTATATCCGAAATGTGAGCACGGAAGTGCGGGAAAAAAAGGTTTTGGTCATAGCTGAAGAGATGCGTATATTGGGAGTAGAATTAGTTTTGGTCAAAGATACCTATGAAGCAGCAGAGGATGCGGTACTTCTTGGGTTTATAGCTCCAAACAGCCTGCCAGCTATCAAGGAACAGGTCGCTGAGGCCTTGGCGGAGGAATAAATTTCTACTGATATATGATAAGACACATTTTTTTATTGCTGATTTTTTTTTGCGGAGCATGTAGGACTACTTATCATCAGGATTATAGAATTGATGTCAATCCAAATTTACAACCTTTGGATAGCAGGGAAGCTGTATTGATCAACGGGCTCAAGGGTTTAAGCTATAGTGAATCGGAATTGATAATTACCAACATCCAGGAACAGCTCAGAAGCAACGGCTTTTTGGAGACATATTCTTCGGAAGAACTTGAGGTTGAGCTACTGTCAGCTGGTATCACAGATTTTTCTATCCAAAGGAATGTGGACCGCCTTTATTCCGAGCTTGGAATTGTTTATCTTTTACAGGTAGATATATTAAATAGAAGGAAGGCTGGAAGAGGAAAACTTTCCCAGCTATCAGCAGCGAATAGAGAATTTGATAGGAACCATGTGACTATGTACGATTCTCCTGAAAGCATGCACTTAGTAGATATTCAATACTCCCTATATCAAACAGATTTGTCGGATACCCTGGCAGTTTATCGGGTGCACGCTGCACATAAATGGGATAATACTTTCCGGCCCCAAATTATTAGAAGTAATATTCAACGTTTGATAGACTTTTGTAATATCGGAATTCAATACTAAATAAACTGTCAAAAAGTCATTTTCTCTATATTTTTTACCATATTTTCAGTCATTTTTTCCGAATCTAGATGATTTTTCGAATTGGATTTTTATTTGATGGAATAGAAAATACTACTAAAATAGTCTTATAACCACTAAGATCATTTACCAATAAAAACGAAAGGATATGGATTTCAAACAATTTACGATAAAGTCACAAGAGGCCATACAGAAGGCAGCAGAGCTCACGATGGCGGAGCAACAACAGGTCATAGAGCCTGCCCACATGCTAAAAGGGATTCTCTCAGAAGACGAAAATGTTACTGAGTTTATTTTTAAAAAACTCGGAGTAAATTCTAATATTATAGACCAAAAGCTTGGAGAGCTAATCAATTCATTTCCAAAGGTAAGCGGACAACAGCCTTATTTGTCTAATGCCGGAAATCAGGTATTAAATAAATCCAAAGACTATCTGAAGACTTTTGGAGACGAATATGTAGCTATTGAGCACCTTCTTCTTGGAATACTGGCAGGATCGGATAAGACAGCTCAATTACTTAAGGACCAAGGGGTAACAGAAAAATCTCTAATCAATGCAATCAAAGATTTAAGAAAAGGAAATAAAGTGACTGATCAAAACGCAGAATCAAAATACAGGTCATTGGAGCGATACTCCAAAAACCTAAACGAACTGGCCAAAAAGGGAAAAATAGACCCTGTCATCGGCCGGGATGAAGAAATTAGAAGGGTCTTGCAGATTTTGGCCAGAAGGACCAAAAATAATCCTATTCTCCTGGGTGAACCGGGAGTGGGAAAAACTGCTATAGTAGAGGGTCTGGCCCAGAGGATAGTCAGTGGCGATGTGCCAGAAAACCTAAAGTCTAAAACACTGATTTCCCTTGATATGGGCCTATTGGTGGCAGGGGCCAAATACAAAGGGGAGTTTGAAGAGAGACTTAAGGCAGTAATCAAAGAAGTGACCGATTCCGAAGGTGAGATTATACTCTTTATCGATGAGATCCATACCTTGATAGGAGCAGGAGGCGGGGGAGAAGGCGCTATGGACGCTGCCAACCTACTAAAGCCTGCTTTGGCCCGGGGGGAGCTGCACGCGATCGGAGCTACTACACTTAAGGAATACCAAAAATATATAGAAAAGGATAAAGCGCTGGAAAGAAGGTTCCAGTCGGTGATTGTCGATGAACCCGATGCCGCAGATGCCATTTCAATTCTTAGGGGTATCAAAGATAAATATGAGCTGCACCATGGAGTACGGATAAAAGATGACGCGGTCATCTCTGCTGTGGAACTTTCTCAAAGATATATTTCAGATAGATTCCTGCCAGATAAGGCCATAGACTTAATGGATGAGGCTGCGGCCAAATTGAGGATGGAAATTGATTCCCTACCTCAGGAACTTGATGAACTCAACCGTAGGGTGATGCAACTCGAGATAGAAAGAGAGGCTATTCGGAGGGAAAAAAACAAAGATAAAGAAGCTGTATTAAGCAAAGAAATCGCTGAACTTTCTGAAAAGCGTCAAACGGTAAAGGCGAAGTGGGAAAGTGAAAAAGCGGTCATCATGGGTATACGGCGTGAAAAGGAAAACTTGGATAAGCTCAAATTAGAAGCCGAACAGGCAGAGAGAAGTGGAGACTATGGAAAGGTAGCGGAAATCCGATATGGCAAAATGGGAGAGGCAGAGGAGAAATTGGCTTCATTCCAGCGACAGCTGACAGAAATGCAACAGGGCTCCGCTTTACTTAAAGAAGAAGTGGACGCTGAGGATATCGCTGCTGTAGTAGCCAAATGGACAGGTATACCACTGTCCAAGATGATCCAGAGTGAAAGGGAAAAACTACTTCACCTGGAGGATGAACTGGGTAGAAGAGTAGCCGGTCAGAGAGAAGCTATCACCGCTTTATCAGATGCGGTGAGGAGAAGCCGTGCCGGGTTACAGGATCCCAAGAAACCAATCGGTTCATTTATATTTATGGGTACTACTGGAGTGGGTAAGACTGAACTGGCCAAAGCGCTGGCAGAATATCTCTTTAATGATGACAATGCCATGGTCCGTATAGATATGTCCGAATACCAGGAAAGGCATGCGGTCAGCAGATTGGTGGGAGCACCTCCTGGATATGTGGGGTATGATGAAGGAGGCCAGCTTACCGAAGCGGTCAGAAGAAAGCCATATTCAGTAGTATTGCTAGATGAAATAGAAAAGGCACATCCAGACGTATTTAATATACTGCTGCAGGTGCTAGATGATGGAAGACTAACAGATAACAAAGGCAGGGTAGCCAACTTCAAAAATACCATCGTGATCATGACCACCAATATTGGTTCGCATCTGATCCAGGAGCGATTCAATAATTTGGAAGAATGGAACAAGGAACAGGTGATGGAAGAAACCAAATTGGAAGTCTTTGATCTACTAAAGAAAACTGTAAGGCCTGAATTCCTTAACCGTATAGATGAGCTTGTGATGTTTGAACCCTTGAACAAAGGTGTCATCAGAAAGATCGTTGATATACAGTGGAGGGAGATCAAAAAACGTTTGGAAGAATCCAGTATCGAAATAGAAGCGACTACCGAAGTCCTTGATCATCTTGGAGAAGTAGGGTTTGATCCCCAGTATGGAGCCAGACCTCTCAAGCGTACCATGCAGCGACTTATCTTAAATGAGCTGTCCAAACAGATTCTTGCAGGATATATCAAAAATGACTCTGCCGTACTGGTTGATCTGGATGCGGATAAGCAGGTGTATTTTAAGAATGTGGAGGATGTAGAGGTTGGATGATAGGTGTCCGATGACCGATGCCGCTGCCTAACTTCATCATTCGTTATTCGGTGTTCGACATTCGGACTTATTTAGTATGCTTATAAATTTCTAGTAAAAAGTAAGACGTATATTGTAAAAGACGGAAGACCGAAGAAGAACCATGCCGTAGGTACGGAATATTAAAAGCAAATAATTTTTAAACATGCTATAGCCCTTGATCTTAAATAGGTCCAGGGCTTTGCTTTTTTTGCGACAACTGATGTCAATAATTTTGTTGCTAGGTAAGAGGTGAGTAATTTGAAGAAGATGAGTTTTTCACTAAATCCTAATTTTATGAACAAGATAATTTTTGTTACAGGAGCCGCTGGGACGGGGAAGAGTACGTATATCCAGAACCGTTTTGCTGATTCAGAAAAGTTTTATGTGTTTGATATGGCCTTAGAGAGCAAGAAACTGTTTGGGGATTTTGGTGCCATAGCCGATGATGACCTGATTGTGGATATTTACAATTCACTGTCTGAAGATGCCATGTTTGCCTTGCTGGATGATCTGGATATGGTGGTGGAATACTGTACGGATGGGCATGATGATGATTTGTTTGCTCTAGTAAAGGAAGCGAGGATTATAGGCCTCCCTACTGAGATTATTCACTTGACGATAGATTCAGGCGAAGCAATAGACCGCGTAGCGCTGGCAAAGAATAATTCATTGTATTTTCCTTCACAAAAATTCAAAGAGGACTCCCTTATTATACTCTCAGGAGTGATGGAGTCCTATGCCATGAACAGAGGATTTGAGGTAGTATGCGAATTAGCCGCAGGGGAGGAGACCGTTAAGCTGTTTAGGATAGTCAGGGGTGAAGAAGAGCAGTTCTTCTATATGAGTAATGATGCTGTGTCATTTGATTTTGAGCCCCAGTTTGAATTCGAGAAAATGACCGGGGTCAATTATGTGAAACAGTTTCTCAGGTTTACGGACGCATTTGAAAACCTGCAAAAGGAATATCCTGTATTCAGCCTGACTCCCGTAAATATCAATGCCAATTATAAATCCAAATTTCGAAAGGCTTATCAAAAGCTTTTGGATGGCACGAACGCTAAGATGCCTAGTAAAACCTGGGATCAATTCTTGAATTGATTTGACCCCAAGTACCTATATAAATCATAGAATAAGAATTATCTCGCAGCTACAGCTTCAACTTCAATGAGTAGTGCTGGGTTTGCTAGGGAATGGACAGCAATAGTGGATCGGGCTACTTTATTGGAGTTTTCCGGATTATTGAAAAATTCACCATAAGCCTTAAACCATGCATCCCAATCTATTTTTCCATCTTTATCAGGGGCTAGATAAACCCGTAAGAAAATCACATCTTCCATTTTAAATTTAGCTTCCGCTAAAGTTTCTTTGATACGATTAAGAATACCTATGCTTTGCTCATATGTATTGCCATATCTATCATAGCTTCCTTGCTCAGCGTTTTGGTCAAGCACAGGGGCCACTAGACCTGATGTATAGAAATACTCTTTCCCTTCCGGGATATAGACGCCTTTTAAAATACTGGCATCAGGCCTATCATAACGAATGATTTCATTGTTTTTCTCTTGACCAGATACTTGCTGAGATATGAACATTAGCGGTAAAAAAGCTATTAAACATATTATACGGATCATATGTGCCATAATGATGGAGGGTTTGCGATTTAAAATTAATTTTTAGTATTGTATAGTCTTTAAGGGTATTTCCTAAAGATAAAAAAGGGACTGCATTTAGCAATCCCTTTTTATTAATATAGATCTCTATGTAAGATTATGACCCAACATAACTGTCCCAGTTGACTTCCGCTTGAGGATGTGGGAATTGGCGAAATATTGTTCCTAAATCATAAGACGTAGGTATATCATCCATACGGTCATATCTTCTGGTGTCAATCCATCTGTGGCCCCATGGCTCTGCCCAAAGTGAATATCTTCTTTGGTATAAAATTTCCGTTATTAATGCTGCCTGGGTGGACTCACCTGCATAGTTGCCAATACCTGCCGCATTACGTATGATATTTATAGCCTCTACAGCTTGGGAAAACTGGTTCAAGTTTGCATGAGCCTCAGCTTTTAGCAGGATCAATTCTTCATTTCTTATGAAAGGAATGGGGTCAGTATTGCTTGTCCATCTGCCGTCCTGATGAGTACCTACTAGTGGTGTAGCATCTGTAGTTATAGTCACGGGTGTAGTTCTCTGAAAGAATTTATTAGCAACTCTTCGATCTCCCGGTGTAGCATCGGTAAGCATAGACGGGTGAACTACTATTATGGTATTGATGGCAGCGTTAGGTACATAGTACAAAGGGTTGAATAGGTCAGGTGGGCCAGCGTATGGGTGAGCAGGGCCTGCATTCAGATTACCTGACAGATTCATAAATGAACCCTCTAAGGAAGTCAGCACACCTTGCCAATCCTTTTGGTAGGCACTTACCCGGGCAGCTATGGCTTTGTTTACTTGCCTCAATGCTGCTACTGTATTAAATTCATTGAACCCTGTGGTGAGCCTAAAAGGGAAAGTGCCTGTACCAGCTGTATTAAATTCTTGATCTGCTTCATCTAATAATCCCTTGGCATAAGTCATCGCTGCTTCATACCCAACAAAAGGTCCTGGATTTAGAGGGTCGCTTATATCTAGCCGTATCCCGTTATCGTAAACAAAATTTGCTGGAATCATATATTGGTATCCCTGAATCATTTTTGCAAATCCCGCTACAGCTGCTCGTTCTTCTGCTGAAATGGACGTAGTGTTCTGAGTAGCAGTTATCAATACATTGGCCTGATTTATAGCTTGATAGGGGAAGGCCCAAGATCCTCCTCCAGTAGTGCCAAATTGAAAATAATTCCTATCAGGCACTCTTCCAGCTTGTCCGAGCCAGTCTGTTTGGAACCTGGGATCGGAGGCATTCAAATACCATATTTCCCTACCAAATGTATTCCATGCCTGAGATACATTCGTTACATATCCTCTATGTCTAAATTCCAGCCCTGTTAAAAGAAATTGTATCTGCTCTCTGGATGCATTATTGGTCACGCTGGCTACAGATGGATTGTTGGGATCATCTATTGTATCCAGTTGAAGAGGATTACAAGATGCCAGCAGGGTGAATAGCAAGGCAATTGCACTTGTATATATATTTATATTTTTCATCTTATATCGGATCTAGATATTAAAAATCAACTGCTAAGTGAAAGAAAATTCTCCTTGGAGTAGGGTAGGGGGCGATATCGACATTATTCGCCACAGCCTGTGCACCGAACGTAGAGGTTTCTGGATCGTAACCTTCATATTTGGTAAATAAGAAAAGATTGTTTCCAGAAGCGCCTATTCTTATATTCTCTATAGTCCCTCTAAAAGCGCTAGCTATAGTCGCCTTAGGAATATTATAGAAAAGTCCTACTTCTCTGATCTTCACAAATGATGCATCCTGTACCCATCTAGCTGCATTATTGTGTGGAGCTGGAGGCCTTTGTCTACCATTTGGTATACCATCGCCGTTATCATCATCAAACCATCCATTGGTAGTACCACCTCCGTCTGTCAAGAATGAAGTCAGGTTTATATTGTCTCCCCCCTGTCTCCAATCTACCAAAAAAGAAAGTTCAAAATTTCTGGCGAAGCTTACCGTATTATAGAATGACATGTTGAAATCAGGTTGAGCATTGCCCCATACTGTAAATCCACCTGGAACATTCGGGTCAGCAGGGGTTCCTACAATTGTGGTAGGTGCATAACCCTGGGTATATAAAAAGGTACCCAGTGCACTTCCAAATGCCCCTGCAGTATAGGTAGGGATATCTAATCTGGTAAGGTTTACCCTATTGTGCCAATAAAGAATTCTAGAAAACCATCTAAGATTAGGTTTATCTATGACGGTTCCAAAAAGGCCTAGTTCCAAACCTTTATTTTCTAAGGCAGCTTCATTACTGGGAGTGGAGGTTACCCCTGTAGAAGGTGCCAGATTGAGGTTTTGAATGTTGTTTTGGGTACTCTTAATATAGTAGGTTGCCTCTAGACCAATTCTATTATTCAAGAAGCCTGCATCTAAACCAAACTCCAGTTCTTGAGCAGTTTCCGGCCTTATTTGTTGATTGCCTATAGTAGGAGAAACTACAGAGCCCAATAATCCTCCGATATTGGCTCCCTGGAGAGCCGTGAAGGTATTTCCAAACGCTACAGGGCCAGCTGTCTCTCCATAAGCTATTCTTGGCTTAAGTTGTGATACGGCGGTATTGGTCCAAAAATCAAAATTTGTCAGGTTTATCGCCATAGATGCTCTTGGGAATGCATAAAATTGGTTTGGATTTCCATTTAGAGTAGACTTATCCCAACGTATACCTATCGTGCCGATAATTTTATCATCAAAATTAGCCTCTTGCTGTAAGAAAACACCTGCTTCTTGAACTTCGCTAAAAAACTGCTGGTTTATTTCCTGCACCGATGCTTGTTGAAGATTTATTTGACCTGGTGCCAGACCTCTACCTCTATTGAATAGTGCGTCATCTTTAAAATCTAATCTGACTATACCTGCCTGGGAATTCATATTCACTTTTCCTAAATTCCAATTGTAAACAAGTGCAGCTTGGATATTTGTATTAAAGCTTTCCTGCTTTCCCCAAAGGGCATCTCCCGGATTAGCCTGGCCTCTTTGAAACTGCAAAGATTCCGGTAGATATACTAGGGTGGTATTCTGTAAAAAGTCTAAGCCTCCCCCCACAGTAGCTCTTAAGAAGCTATTAGAAGTTTTGAAAAGGTCTATGTCTAAATTAAATGCTTGAATGAACCGGTTTACATCTGAGCTATTGATCGCCTTATCAGTAACTGCCACTGGATTTTCTGAAAAGTAAGGATTGACAGGATATACTCCGGCATCATTAGGCCTCAGGTCAAAATAGTTGGGAACGTATGCTATACTATATCCTATGGAAGCTCCGGAATTATTTTGATTCCCAGTAAAACCCCGCTGTGTATTGGATTTGATATAGTTTGAGGATACACTAAGTCTTATTGCGTCGGTGATTTTATGATCGATATTCGCTCTAAGTGAATATCTCTCAAATCCCGTATTTCTGACAGTTCCATCTTCAGAAGTAATATTACCTGAAATAAAGAATTTAGTTCTATCAGTTCCTCCATTGAGGGTTAAGCGGGTATTAGAAAGAAGTGCCCGGTTATTATAAAAATAATCTTCATAATCAATTCTTACCCCTTGGCGAAATCTCTCCAATTCGATAGGCCTTCTAGCTTCCGGAAAGAAAAAATTAATTTTATCTTCACTCCAATCATCCACACCCAATAGTCTGAGGGGTTCAGCAAATCCTATGTCCTGAGAGAATGAGACCTTAGTTCTGCCTTCTGAGCCGCGTTTTGTAGTGATTATTATTACCCCTGCATTTGCCCTTGTTCCATAAATGGCCGCGGCAGATGGGCCTTTTAATACTTCTATAGACTCAATGTCATTAGGGTTTAAGTCAGCCAATCTGTTGGCCCCATCATCCTGATTGGCTAGTCCAGCACCAGATACTGTTGCTCTACCAGTTCTCTGGAATGAATTATTAATGTAAACTCCATCCACAATAATTAACGGTTGGGATGCCCCACTCAGAGAGGATATTCCTCGAAGTTGGATAGAAAGTCCTCCTCCTGGAGCTCCACCATTTGATCGAATTGTAGCACCCGCCACTTTACCATAGAGAGCTCCATCTGTCGTTTGAATGGTAGTAGTGCCAGTAAGTTCTCGGGAAGATACGGATGAAACCGCATTGGCCAGGTTTGACCTTTTAATAGAAGAAGCCAGACCCGTGATGACTACTTCCTCTAAATTTGTTGCATCCTCAGCTAGTCTAATATTCAGCTGTGTTACATTCGGACTCACTTGGAGGTTCTGGCTTACATATCCAAGTGAAGAAACTACAAGTGTGGCAGCTTGATTATCACTGATGGTGATGGAGAAATTGCCATTGAGATCAGCAACTGTGCCCTGGGTCGTACCTCTAATAAGAATATTCGCTCCTATCAGAGACTCCCCGGTTCGATCATCTACTACTGTGCCTGTCACAGTATACTGTGCCCATGTCCATCCCGTAGAAAAATATAGGAGGCATAGGGTAAAGAAAAATTGGTAAATTCTTTTCATAGAACATTGATAGTTTTGAGTTAAGAATTAAATAGATTTTACTAAATATATGTAAAAAATCGATATAAATAATCGAACATTTAATGGTGTTAAAAAATAATTAAAAAGTTTAAATAGAACCTAATGTAGGGCGATCTAAGAAAAACTTAATTTTTAAAAGGATGATATAATATATCAGTCAATTGATTAAAAAATAATGATATAATCTATAATAATTTTATCAAGTTGCTAATTTATCTATAAATGGCAGAGCTAGTTATCTTTGACTTATGGCTCTATTAATGTGAAAATACAATGTGAAAAATTTAAAAACAGTATAATATATTTATGGTTATCCGTAAACTTCCCAATAATTTAGGTCGGTTAATTACCTACAGTCCATTAAAGGCAAGATTGCATATATGCGAATTTATATTTTATTGATTAGATGCATCATCCTAAGAAGCTCTCCTACGCTCCATGCCTGGGATATAGCTCCTTTGGGTTTATGTGGAGGATCACCGTCATATAGTTCAGCTACTGTGCCTATGCCATATTGAGACATTTCACTATCAAAAGAATTTATCATTTGCTCTGCCAGTAACCTACCTTCTTCACCATGGATTTTTATATAGCCTTCAGCAAAATGGCCAAGTAGCCATGGCCAGACTGTCCCTTGATGATACGCCTTATCTCTCTCATCCTGGGTACCTTCATAGGTGCCCATGTAGTTGGGGTCTTCGGGGGAAAGGGTGCGCAGACCTCGGTTAGTCAGTAATTTTGATTTAATTACTTCTAGTATTTTTTCATTTTGGAGATCGGTTAAAGGCCTAAATGGTAGAGATGTAACAAATACCATATTTGGTCTGATAGACCAATCTTTTTTTCCATTCTCTACTACGTCTGCCAAGTAACCTTTCTTGACATCCCAAAAGTTTTCTTCAAAAGATTTTCTAACTTTTTGGGCAAGTGCATTGATCTCTTCTTCACCTGTGATCGAATAATAAAAACACAGCGCATTATACCATAATGCATTTATTTCTACTGCACATCCTATCCGTGGGGTGACTGCACCATCTTTGGTGACAGCATCCATCCATGTAAGTGCTTTTCCCTCTTCTCCACCATAGATAAGACCATTTTCTAACATTTTTATATTAAAATCAGTCCCATCTCTATAGTTGGATATTATTTCTTTTAGTTTGGCTAGATACCTGTCTTTGATAGTCTGAACATCTTCTGTAAACAATATGTACTGTTGAGCTGCCCAAAAATACCACAAAGGAGCATCTATGGAATTCATGTTTGACACTCCACCGCTACCAATATTAGGAAAAAGTCCCCTTGCCATGTTGTTTGACATAGTGTCCATTACAGCCAAAAAGGTTTCTTTGTCACCAAGAGTAAGAGTGAGCCCTGGTAATGCTATAAAAGTATCTCTGCCCCACCAGCCAAACCAGGGGTAGCCAGCCATGACATGGGTATTTCCATCCCGATGGGTGATAAATTGTTTTGCGGAATTTTTTAAACAGTTTAAAAAATTATTTCGGGGGATTCTCCTGCTGATTTCTCTTTCAAAAGACTCGTTTCTGGTGTCTGATAAAGCCTCTACTAAACCTGCAGAAAAAATTACAGGCTCATCCTTAGTGATTTCAAATTCAAAATATCCTGGTACATAAAGGTCCTCATGGTAATCATAGCCTCTTTCTTTTTCATTCATATACTCCACATCGTAATACCAATCAGGCACATGAACGAATTCATTCTCTTTAGAAAACTGTAAATATATAGGTTGATAATTTTCGTAGAGTTGAAATTTGACACCATTATCTACCTTTTGATAATTTTTGTTTATAAGAGGATTTGCCTTGGAGAGCTGATGATTTGGTCTGAAAGCCAGAAAGGGGTCTATCCTGATGCGGGCTTCCGAATGGGCTTCCAGAAGGGAGTATCTAATCATTACTCTATCTCTATTTGAATCCAGGATAATTTCCTTTTGTAAATGGGCTCCTCCGACTTTAAATGTAATCTTAGGGATAGGTTCACTCTCAAAATCTTCAAGATATTTATGTCCTCTAGGTGAATAGGTCCCTGGATATTTGGTAATGCCCAGATTAAAGGTAGATCCTCGAAGAACAATAGTTTCATGCACAGTAGATAACATGACATGTAATTGGGAATCTATCTGCGGCTGGGGGGCAACTAAAAGGCCGTGGTATTTTCTGGTATTGCACCCAATGATGGTAGTGCTGGTATAGCATCCCAACTTATTTGACCGGATGATTTCCCTTTCCAAAGAATAATTTAGATTTATAAGTTCCGACTTGTCAAAGTGGATATAGCTCATAGGTTTAAGTTTGAGTATGACTTAAAAATACTCCTTAATAAGTGAAAGAAAAATATAAAGCGTAAAAAATAAAAGGCCATGATTTCTCATGGCCTGGTCTTATTATTTTCTTGTAATTCTGATTTCCCTTTGCAGTTCCTCAAAGTTGCGTAAGGACTCCTCAAATTTTTGTAAATAGGAGTATACCCCATTCAGATCAACAGGCGTGACCCTTGGGTACATGGGAGAAGATTTGAATAAAGTGAACATTGCAGTTTATTTTAATTTATATACCGATTACAAAATATATGCCAACGGAAAAACATATATTAGGTTTTATAAAAATAAAAAACCCCTTGATAATCAAGGGGTTATGGGTGAAAGACCGGGTTCGAACCGGCGACCCCTGGATCCACAAACCAGTGCTCTAACCAGCTGAGCTACAATCACCATTTAGTACCTTTCAGGATTATTTCCCTGATTGGACTGCAAATGTAATAACCAATTTTTTTCTAAGCAATAACTCCTGTAATTAATTTCTTAAAAACTTTAATCTTTTACCTTTCGTCTCCTCATGGAAGGTTCCGTTTTCGTACGCTAAATGTCCGGAAACGATCGTGTGTGTAACTCTAGACTTGAATTCTTGACCTTCAAATGGAGACCATCCACATTTGGAAAGCACTGTTTGTGGAGTAACGGTCCACGGGTTGTCCAAATCAACTAAGACTAAGTCTGCATGGTAACTTGGGCGGATGTAACCTCTTTTTTCTACTTCAAAAAGAATGGCTGGATTATGACACATCTTTTGAACAATAGTTTCCAAAGATATTTTTCCCTGATGGTAAAGCTCCAACATAGCTACAAGACTGTGCTGAACCAATGGCCCGCCTGAAGGGGCATTTGCATATTTGTTTGTTTTTTCTTCCTTAGTATGGGGGGCATGGTCTGTTGCGATTACATCTATTCTGTCATCAAGTACCCCCTTTAGGATTTCTTCACGATCAGCCGCAGACTTAACCGCAGGATTCCATTTGATGAAAGTTCCTTTAGATTCATAGTCCTCATCAGAGAACCATAAGTGATGTACACAGGCTTCAGCCGTAATTCTTTTAGATTCTAGTGGGATGTTATTATCAAATAAGCTCACTTCCTTTGCTGTACTAATGTGGAGAATGTGGAGTTTTGTCCCATGTTTTCGCGCTAGATCTACCACTTTTTTAGAAGCATCATAGCAGGCTTCGGCTGTTCTTATAAGTGGATGGTATTTTATAGGAATATCATCACCAAACTCCTGTTGGTATTTCAAAAAATTCTCTCTGATGATATCGTCATTTTCACTGTGGGTGGCAATCAGAAGTTTACATTTTTCAAAGATTTTTTCAAGCGTTTCTGGGTTGTCGACTAGCATGTTGCCAGTAGAGGATCCTTGAAAAACTTTGATACCGCAAACATTTTTTCCATCTACTTTCAGGATTTCCTCCAAGTTATCATTGGTAGCTCCGAAGTAAAAAGAATAGTTGGCTAATGATTTTTTGGAGGCTATGGTATACTTTTCTTCCAAAAGCTCAATAGTGGTAGTTTGTGGTGAAGTATTTGGCATTTCCATATACGAAGTAATCCCTCCGGCCACTGCAGCCTTACTTTCTGTTTCTATATCAGCCTTATGGGTAAGTCCAGGCTCTCGAAAGTGTACTTGATCATCTATCAGTCCTGGTAAAAGATATTTTCCATTAGCTTCTATATGTATGTCTGCAGGGTGTCCGGACAGATTTCCCCCTGTAATATAGATAAGTCCATCTACTACTAATAAATCTCCTCGTGTTATCTGTCCTTCATTTACTATATTTGCATTTGTAATCAATATGCTCTTCATAGGTTTTGCTCTGCTTGTAGCTTGTTTGCTCTATATAAATAATCAAATCACTCCCCTAAATTAATAAATGATGTCGGACAGCCCACTTACTTTTGAAGATTTTAAATTAAATAAGCAACTATTGGAAGCTGTCCGGGAGGCAGGTTATACTAAACCCACTCCGATTCAAGCAAAAGCCATTCCTTTGGCCTTGGCAGGCCATGATATATTGGGCATAGCGCAGACAGGTACAGGTAAAACTGCTGCCTATGTACTTCCGATCCTGATGAAGGTGAAATATGCCCAGGGCATACATCCCCGCGCCCTGATCCTGGCACCTACTAGGGAATTGGTGATGCAGATAGAGCAGGCTATTATAGATTTTGGAAAATATACGGATCTACGTTATGTATGTCTTTATGGAGGTATAGGCCCAAAAACCCAAATAGAAACAGTTCAAAAAGGGGTGGATATCATAGTGTCGACACCTGGTAGATTCATGGACTTATATAGCAGAGGGGAGATTTTTGTGAAAGAGATCAAAACGCTGGTTATGGATGAAGCCGACAAGATGATGGATATGGGCTTTATGCGTCAGATCAGATCAATACTCGAAATTATCCCGGTAAAGCGGCAAAATCTGCTTTTCTCTGCCACCTTTGCTGAGAGAGTGGAGCTGCTTAGTCAGGATTTCCTGGCCTTTCCCGAAAGGATAGAAGTCGCTCAGCAAGCCACTACTGCAGAGACGGTAAGCCAGATGAAGTATATGGTGCCAAATATAAAAACCAAGATTAGCCTATTGGACCATTTGATGAAGAATGAAGAAATCAAAAGGGTGATCGTCTTTACTAAATCGCGTAAAAATGCTGAAGAGATCTATAATTTCATGAGTAGAAAGGTAGAGGGGGAAGTCCGGGTAATCCATGCCAATAAAGGTCAGAATACCAGGATCAACTCGATGGAGCATTTTAAATCTGGTGAGGTGCGGATCCTGGTAGCTACAGATGTGGCTTCCCGTGGTCTAGATATCAGTATGGTCAGTCATGTGATTAATTTTGACGTACCACTCATCTATGAAGATTATGTTCATAGAATTGGAAGAACGGGGAGAGCTGAAAACGAAGGAGCGGCTATCACTTTTGTCAATCCTGCAGAAGTTTACCACTTTAACAGGATTCAAGAAATAATCCGTATGGAAGTGCCAGAGGAGGAAATTCCAGCAGAAGTTAAAATAGCACCTACTCCATTTGCAGAAAAGCAGGGGTATGAAAGGGAAATAGATAATCAAAAACGGAGAGACGATCCTGAGTTTAAAGGAGCTTTTCATGATAAGAAAGCTAGACCAAAACCACGACCGGATGCTTTAAAAGAAAAGCCCCGTGGAAATAAAAACAGTAAAGCAAAAACCAATAGAAATCAATTAAAGACAAAGAATAGGAAGAAGAGGTAGAAATAGAAAAGCCTTTGTTGGCAAGGAAGTATCAAGTAGCAGGATTTTGCTTGCCTACTTCCCCTTAGGCTGGTATCAAGCGGGCAAATCTTTGCACCATGCTTGCCTTCCGGGTAAGAAGGTGGATATAGATTAAAGCCAGAATGATGAACACCAAATATCGAATAATGAAGTAGTTCAAACATCCGACTTCGAACAACCATCACCTACTTCGGTCTCCGGTCTCCGGTCTTCCGTCCCTTTTTAATCATCCCTCATCCGACGTGCTACATGATCAAAGTCATTTTTTATGACCTATTGTAAAGCGATCTTTGTTTATCTATCTTAGATAAGTTTTAGTTTGTTTTAAAGGCATTTTCCATGAGTAGTATGATTAGACCTGGTTTTTTGCTCACTGTCATCTGTCTCTTAATTTTTTCTTGCGGATCTGAAGAGGAATCCATATATCCCTCCAGAGGCAATATAACAGAATCCGTCTACGCATCTGGTACGGTAAAGGCAAGAAGCCAATACCAAGTTTTTGCAGTGGCGACCGGTATTATCGAACAAATTCTGGTGCAGGATGGCGATTCTGTGAGGAAAGGGGATCCTATCGTTACGATATATAATGAAGCTGGAAGACTTAACCGCGAAAGTGCCGAACTGGCCCGGGCATTTTCATCCCGCCAGGCAAATCAAGACAGGCTAAGAGATTTAGAAATAAACATCGGAGTTTTAAAAAGCCAATTTGAAAATGACTCTCTAATGTTTGAACGTCAAAAAAGACTAAGAGGTCAGGGGGTTGGATCTGAGGCAGACTATGAGCGAAGAGAACTTACTTTTCGTAATTCTAGAGCTTCCTATCAGGCGAGTAAAATCCGTTTGGATGAATTAAAAAGAGAAATAGATTTTCAGGATAGGCAGGCATCCAAAAATGTGCAGATAAGTAAAGCTTTAGAAGATGATTATCTGGTTACCAGTAAAATTGACGGGCTGGTATATACCGTATTAAAAGAAGAAGGAGAGCTCGTAAGTCCACAATCTGCCATAGCCATCATAGGGGATGCATCAGAATTTATATTAGAGCTAGAAGTGGATGAATATGATATAGCTAGAGTCAAACTGGGGCAAAAAATCTATATAAGTATGGATAGTTATAAGGGTGAAGTTTTTGAGGCAATAATCACTAGAATCAATCCTTTCATGAATCAGGTGTCAAAAAGCTTTACTGTAGATGCTGATTTTATTACAAAGCCCCCACAGCTTTACCCTTTTTTAACTTTAGAGGCCAATATAGTAATACAGGATAGGGAAGATGTTCTAATCATACCTCGAAACTATCTTTTTCAGGATAGGTATGTAATTACTTCTGATAAAGATACCATACCGGTAGAAGTGGGTATAAAAGATTTTCAAAAAACGGAAATCATTAGCGGAATAAATGAAACTACAGCTTTAATCAGGCCCATGTAATGAAAATAGGCCTAATCATAAATATAGCTATTGCCCTTATGACTGCGAGACTCAAGCAGACGGTCATAGCAGCCATAGGTGTCCTGTTTAGTATTACTATGTTTGTTGCTTTATTGGGTTTTATGAATGGATTAAATAATCTTTTGGACGGTCTTATTCTCAACCGTACACCACATATACGCTTTTATAACGAGGTAAAACCTAACCCAGTCCAGCCGATTTCTATGTCAGACGCACATAGCGGTAGTTATAATGTAATACGGTCGATTAAACCTAGTGCTTCACGAATAAGCATTCATAATAGCTCAGCTATTATGGAAACATTGGAAGAAGATCAAAGGGTGCTGGGGGTTACGCCCAAAATAGCTGCTCAGGTTTTTTATAATGTAGGGACAATTGATATCACCGGAGTAGTCAATGGAATAGATGTAGAGAAAGAGTCTCGGCTCTTTGCGTTTACCGACTATGTTACTGTCGGAAATGCGGTAGATCTCCAAAATGTCTCTAATAGTATAATACTGGGGAAGGGGGCAGCAGATAGGATGCTGGCTGAAATTGGAGATGTCATTCAGGTAACTACTGCACAGGGAAACAGGGTGCAATTAAAAGTAGTCGGTTACTTCCAGTCAGGATTAGGTGATGTAGACAATGTCCAGAGTTATGCGTCTATTGCTACTGTGCAGAAGATGCTGGGTGAGCCAGCTTCTTATGTGACCGATATACAAGTAAAATTAAGGGACTTTAACCTGGCTCCCTCTATGGCTAGGGAGCTTTCTGATATCTTCAGTATAGATGCTGATGACATCCAAACGGTAAATGCTCAATTTGAGACGGGGACACAGATCCGGACATTGATAAGTTATGCAGTAGGTATTACATTATTGGTAGTCTCAGGATTTGGTATATATAATATTCTCAATATGATGATATACGAGAAGATGGATACCATTGCAATTCTTAAAGCAATTGGCTTTTCAGGTCAGGATGTAAGGACTATTTTCATTATAATAGCGCTCACCATTGGTTTGGTAGGTGGAGGTTTGGGCTTGATTTTAGGATTCATTGCAGGATTGGGGATTGAGAGAATTCCTTTTGAAACAGAAGCTTTACCCACTATTAAAACCTTTCCAGTAGACTTCAATCCTAAATATTATATTATTGCAGCGATTTTTAGTGTGGTCACTACTTATTTTGCAGGATTTTTTCCGGCACAGAAGGCCAGTAAAATAGATCCGGTAGACATTATCAGAGGAAAGTAATTATGGAGGAGACTACTGTATTAGAAACTAAAAGTGTTGATAAATTTTTTTACAATCCGGTAAAAACTCAAGTATTAAAAGGAGTTAATCTGACAGTAAATAGGGGGGAGTTCGTGTCAGTAATGGGAAAGTCAGGATGTGGTAAATCCACGCTTCTTTATATTCTTTCGACTATGGATACTGATTATCAAGGTCAGTTATATATTAAAGGGGAACTGATTACCAGCCGATCTGCTGCTGATCTTTCGAGGATAAGGAATGAAAAGATAGGCTTTGTCTTTCAGTTTCATTATTTGCTTAATGAATTTTCTGCCTTAGAAAACGTAAAAATTCCAGCACTAAAACTGGGGCAGCATTCACCGGAAGAAATAGAGCATAAGGCTATGGAGAAACTGAAAATTTTTGGGATGGACAGTCATGCGCTTAAAAAAGTCCATCAACTATCAGGTGGTCAGAAACAGAGAGTAGCCATAGCACGAGCATTGATAAACGACCCCATCATTATAATGGGAGATGAGCCTACGGGTAATCTCGATAAAACAAATAGTGATATAGTTTTTAATATATTCAAAGATCTAGCTAAGGAATTTCATCAAACGATGCTTATTGTCACCCATGATCAGGAGTTTGCCCATGGCACTGATCGGGTGATAGAGATGGAGGATGGGAAGATCATCAGCCATGGTTAAAAAATAATATCCTTTGAGCTTTTATGCCCAAAGGATATTGTAATTATATTCAAACTTTGAATGCCGAACTATCTATCTGTCCGTGTATTAGTCCCATCTACAGGAGTTCTCTCTTCTCTATTAGCAAGATCCCATGAGGTATGGAATATCAGTCTTGCTCGGTTTTTCATAATTTCCCATTCGATTTTGTCCACAGTATCGGTAGGCTGGTGATAGTCATCATGAACACCGTTAAAGAAGAATATCACGGGGATATTGTGCTTGGCGAAGTTATAATGATCAGATCTGTAGTAAAATCTGTTAGGATCATCTTCCGCATCATATCTGTAGTCTAATATAAGGTTTGAATAAGTAATATTATTATATTCATTTATGACCTTAAGGTGCGAGGAAAGCATTTCAGAACCGATTACATAAACGTAATTTTTGTTTTCGGCATCTTGATACTCATAATCCACTCGGCCCACCATATCAATATTAATATTGTTTACCGTGTTTTCTAGAGGGTAGATAGGATTTTCACTATAGTACTGAGAACCCAGTAAACCTTTTTCCTCACCAGTAACATTCAGAAATAGTACGCTTCTTCGTGGCTTATTTCCTTCTTTAGCGGCCAATGCAAAAGCTTCCGCTATCTCCATTACTGACACAGTACCAGATCCGTCATCATCTGCACCGTTATTTATTTCCCCCTGACTATTGATACCGATATGGTCATAGTGGGAGGAGATTACCAATACTTCATCTTTTTTATCAGTACCTTCCAGATAAGCCATTACATTTTCGGTACCTACAGTTTTTTTATCCTTCTTTATCTGATAAGAAGCTTTTTGAGTTTTTATACTTTCAGGATTGTTTTTTGCAGCTTCTTTTAGTTCCTCCACTGTTGAACCGAATAGTTCGGCCATTTTTGTACTGCTGACCATAAATACAGGTTCCTCCTTGGTAGGGGAATCAAAACCTAGTCGACCTCTACCTGATAGGGTTTTGTAGCGGTTGGCTAAACGGTCAAAATTAGCCTGACCTTCCATAGTAACTATGACTACTCCTGCCGCTCCGGCATCCATTACATCTTTCACTACTGTCTGTGCACGGGCTCCTATAGCCCAAAGGCCTACAAGCTTACCATTCACATCTACTTTTTTCAGATTCTCTTCATTGGCGAGGCCTAAGAATACCAAGTCAGCTTTGGCGGACCGCTTCATATTACCATCCCCTATGAATACAAAATCTTCATTAATTTTTAACTTTTGTCTTCCTACCTGAAGGTTTATATCTCCCCATGAGACACTTGTAAGATCAAACTTCTGAAGATAACCTCCATCTACAGGACCCTCGAGCCCTAATTCTTTATAAAAATTTACGAGATATTCTGCAGCCATTTTTTGGCCTTTTTCTCCAGTATCTCTGCCTTCCAACTCGTCAGATGCAAGGTAATTTAAATGCCTTTCCAGATCCTGTTCGGTTATGGTGGAGGCAAATTTAATGGCTTGGGCATCTTGTGCGATGGTCTGCCATGACATCATAAATGCCATAGCTCCAGCCAATAGATATGTTCTCTTCATACTTATTTGTTAAGCTTATTGTTCTTTTGAACCTAAAACTAAAAATTTTTATTAGTAGTATGAAACCGCGCATCAAATATTCCTCACACGGTGGAATGATTGGCAATGCGAGGTTCTCTCGATCCCGATAGCCCCGATAGCTATCGGGGGAGACGGGACACACTATCCCGACCTTCGGTACGGGACAAGTTATGACCATTAAAAAAAATAATAGCCATCTGAAATGCAATTATATAATTGGTAAAACCATTATGAGAAATGTTGGTTTATAAAATCATTATTTATCAATAATTTATACATTTGCACTACCGGAAAAATACCTGGATATAACCCAAATCTTATAACATATTCCTATAAAATGAAAATCAATCTTGAGCCCTCAGTAAAATTTGAACATAGGCATAATTCCCCCTCTAAAGAAGGAATTAAACATATGTTAGAAAAAATCGGAGCTTCTTCTGTAGAAGAATTAATTGATCAAACTGTCCCTAAATCCATTAGATTAGAGCAGCCTTTAAGGCTACCTGCGGCACAGTCTGAGGCAATTTTTCTTAGAGATTTTAAAAAACTGGCATTAAAGAATAAAATTTACAAAAGCTATATAGGCTTAGGTTACTATGATACTTTGGTGCCAGGGGTAATATTGAGAAATATTCTTGAAAATCCGGGATGGTATACCGCTTATACTCCTTATCAGGCTGAAATTGCACAGGGTAGATTGGAAGCTCTAATCAACTTTCAGACTGTAGTGATGGAGCTTACAGGAATGGAAATGGCAAATGCCTCCCTTCTGGATGAAGGGACAGCCGCAGCGGAGGCTATGACAATGCTATATGCATCAAAAGGAAAGGAAAAGAAAAATGCCAATAAATATTTTGTAGACGAAAAAGTATTTCCACAAACAAAAGACTTACTTTTTACAAGATCAGTGCCTATCGGTATTGAGTTAGTGGTAGGTTCTCTTTCAGACTTGGATCTTACTGATCCAGCACTATATGGCGTGATGCTGCAGTATCCCAATGCAGATGGTGAAGTGATAAATTACACTGATCTAGTAGCTACCGCGAAAGAAAATAATGTGCTCACTGCCTTTGCTACAGATCTTTTAAGTCTTACACTTCTTACTTCTCCAGGTGAGATGGGCGCAGATGTAGTGGTGGGTACTTCTCAAAGATTTGGTGTACCGATGGGCTTTGGTGGTCCTCATGCAGCATTCTTTGCCACTAAGGAAGCTTATAAAAGACAGATACCAGGCCGTATCATCGGTGTATCCGTGGATAAGGATGGCAACAAAGCTTACAGAATGGCTCTTCAGACCCGGGAGCAACATATAAAAAGAGAAAAAGCTACCTCCAATATATGTACTGCTCAAGTTTTATTGGCTGTGATGGCTGGTATGTATGCGGTCTATCATGGACCGAGCGGGCTAAAGGAAATAGCTGCCAGAGTTCATGGTTTAGCTAAGCTAACTGTTAAAGGACTTGAAAAATTAGGCTTTGAGCAGGTTAATTCTAATTACTTTGACACGATTAAAATAAAAGTGGATGAAGTGCAGCAAGGAAAAATAAATGCCTTTGCCCTTTCAAATGAAGTGAATTTCAGATATGAGGATGGTTTTATAATTTTGGCGTTTGATGAGGTGAAAACCTTGGATGATGTAAATCAGATCATAAGCATCTTTGCCCAGTCTACTAATAAAGCTACTTTTGATGTATCTGATATGAAAGATGATCTTTCTCTGGATTTCACAGATAACCTTGAGAGAACTTCTAAATTTTTAGAGCATCCAGTATTCAATGATTACCATTCTGAGCATGAAATGCTGCGGTATATCAAAAGATTGGAAGCAAAAGATCTTAGCTTAACACATTCTATGATATCTCTGGGTTCCTGTACGATGAAGCTAAATGCTACAGCCGAAATGATCCCGGTTACTTGGCCAGAGTTTGGTCAGCTGCATCCATTCGTTCCACAGGATCAGGCCGCTGGATATTATGAGCTGTTCCAAAATCTAAGAAACTGGCTAAGTGAAATTACCGGTTTTGCAGATACTTCTTTGCAGCCTAATTCAGGTGCGCAGGGAGAATTCGCTGGACTGATGGTAATCCGAGCTTATCACAAAAGCAGGGGAGACCACCATAGGAATATTTCCCTGATCCCTTCATCAGCCCACGGAACCAATCCAGCTTCAGCTGTAATGGCCGGTATGAAAGTAGTAATAGTGAAATGTGACGAAAAGGGAAATATAGATATAGAAGATCTTAGAGCCAAAGCCGAGCAACATAAGGATAACCTATCCTCTTTAATGGTGACCTATCCATCTACGCATGGTGTGTTCGAAGAAGCCATACAGGAAATCTGCCAGATCATTCATGACAACGGCGGTCAGGTATATATGGACGGTGCCAATATGAATGCCCAGGTAGGTCTGACCAGCCCGGGAAGAATAGGAGCTGACGTTTGTCACCTTAATTTACACAAGACTTTCTGCATCCCTCACGGAGGTGGTGGACCAGGTATGGGACCTATATGTGTAGCATCACACTTGGTGCCTTTCCTTCCGAGCAATCCCATAGTGAAAACAGGTGGAAAAGAAGGCGTACACGCTATATCAGCAGCGCCTTTTGGCAGTGCGAGTATCCTTCCTATCTCTTATGCTTACATCGCAATGATGGGTGGAGATGGCTTAACCAATGCTACTAAGATGGCTATCCTGAATGCCAACTATATGAAGGCAAGACTAGAGGAGTTTTTCCCAATTCTTTATACCGGATCAAATGGAAGAGCGGCTCATGAAATGATTCTTGACTGTAGAGCTTTCAAAGAAGTAGGAGTGGAGGTAGAAGACATAGCTAAAAGATTAATGGACTATGGTTTCCATGCACCTACAGTTTCTTTCCCTGTAGCTGGTACGCTGATGATAGAGCCAACCGAATCTGAGACACTTGCGGAACTTGACAGATTCTGTGACGCGATGATTGCAATCCGTAAAGAGATCAGCGAGATTCAGGCAGGCAATGTGGATAAGGTAAATAACACTTTAAAGAATGCACCGCATACAGCGATTTTAGCTCTGGCAGATGAGTGGAACTTCCCTTATAGCAGGCAGCAGGCGGTTTATCCTCTGGAGTTTGTAAAGGCTAATAAGTTCTGGCCAACTGTAAGAAGAATCGATTCTGCCTACGGGGATAGAAATCTGGTTTGTAGTTGTGTAGCCATAGAGGAATACGAACAGAGCGAAGAAGCTATGGCATAATACTTTAATTTCATATAATAAAAAAGGAGCCCGACGGCTCCTTTTTTATTCCATTTTATTGACTTCTTTTAATTGTTGAATATCCAATAGATCCTTGGGACGTGCTTACCTTTTTTTGCTTTCTAACAGGTCCTGTAAATTTAATACCCACCACTTAAATATTTTATTAATTTCGACAATCTCAGCATCCTGATATGCTTGCCCCTGTTTATTCCCGGTGCTCATCGGGATAGAACCTCTATATATCAGGCTATTGTAGCCGAAAAATAAATTCTGCCCTAGAAAACATACCTACTCCTAGGTATTTTTGGGCAAAAACGAAAAATTCTTGAACTAAAATTTGAATGCTAATTTCCATAATAGTACGTTAGCCTAAGCTTTTGGGGAAAGCCAGCTTTAAGAAAAATTAATAATCTCCACTTCAAGTTACCCTTCGGGAATTTATTACCTAAATATCAATTCCGGGAATAGAGTAATTCAAGAAAGAATTTATATCTATTATTAATAGAACGTATATGAAAACATTTTTGAGAGTACATTTCGTTGTTTTCTTATTGATATTGACATTCGAAAGCCGGGCACAAAAATATCCGAATAGCGTATATGGGGAAATTCTAGGAAATGGCCTTTTTTACTCCATCAATTATGAGCGCAACATAATGGCCAAGGGAAAAGTGTTTTTAAGTCCATCTGTCGGTTTCACGAGTGTTGGTAGAGAAGCTACCGGAATTCCGGTTATGATGCTCGCCTATTTTGGAGGACCCAATAGTGCTTTAGAAACAGGTTTGGGTTATTCAGGATTTTATCGGGAACAATCATTTTCAAATTTTGGGGTAAGGGACATTCGAACCTTTTTTGAACATTATGCAACGGGTAGATTGGGTTATAGATATGAAAGTCCCAAAGGGTTCTTATTTAAAGTAGCCTTCACGCCTCTATATCGATTTAAATCTACATATCCTTACCATGAAATATACGCCCCCGACGGCCCGGATCCTAGATTTTGGCCGTCAGGAGGTATAGGTATCGGGAAAAGCTTTTAACTGATAGAGTGTTTTAGTCCCATATGGAATCTCGCATGTTTAATCATTTCAGTGTGCGACGCTCAACGTCATGCCTGACTGCCGTAAGGTAGGCTCGATTTCCTTCTATAAAAAAAGGCAACCATTTCCGGTTGCCTTTTGTGATATTTAAATCTTATACATTCACATGTCTCTCTGCATGATAAGATGACCTTACCAGAGGTCCAGACTCTACATATTTCAGTCCTCTGCTCAATCCCTCTTCTCTATAGTGGTCAAATAAATCCGGGTGGATAAATTCAGCTACTTCTATATGCATCTTGGTCGGCTGAAGGTATTGGCCAAGCGTCAGGATATCACATCCATGAGCGGCCAGGTCATCCATGGCTTTATATACTTGCTCTTTGGTCTCCCCAAGTCCGAGCATAATACCTGTTTTGGTTCGTTTGCCGTATTCTTTGGTCAGTTTTATCTGTTCCAGGGATCGGGCATATTTGGCCTGCGGTCTTACTCTTCGATAAAGTGCTTCTACCGTTTCCACATTATGAGAAACGACTTCCTGACCGCCTTCTATCATTCTATATAAAGCATCCCAGTTGGATTTTACATCCGGGATCAAAGTTTCTATAGTTGTTTCGGGGGATAGCTTTTTGGTCTCCACTACAGTTTGATACCAGATTTCGGCTCCCCTGTCTTTCAGTTCGTCTCTATTGACAGAAGTAAGTACGGCATGCTTAACCCCCATCAGCTTGATGGCTTCAGCTACACGTCTTGGTTCGTCTGTATCATATTCAGGTGGTCTACCGGTAGCTACAGCACAGAACGAACATGATCTTGTACATACATTGCCCAAAATCATAAAAGTAGCCGTACCTGCACCCCAGCATTCTCCCATATTTGGACAGTTGCCGCTCTCGCAGATAGTATAAAGCTTATGCTGGTCTACTAATTTCCTTACTTTGGCATATTCTTTACCGACAGGAAGCTTTACCCTAAGCCAATTTGGTTTTTTTCTTCTGGTTTCTTCCTCGGATATAACTGGTAATTCGATCATCTGGATTATTTTAGCTT
>DATHVH010000223.1:0-2252 GCA_035461405.1 Anditalea sp. | reverse complement strand
AGCAGAAAGGAATTGGAAAGTATTTTAAAATAGCCATGCTTATAATTATCACCTTTATTTTCGATGCCATTCTAGCTTACGAGATCACAGAAAAAATATATAATATAAAAGCGGAAAACAGTTTCGCTGATATACCTGAATATGATATAGCTATGGCATTCAATCAGGTGAACTTCTGGCTTATTATTTTCGCAGGTTTTGTGGTATATATTATTTGGGGATTTGTATTTGATTTCACCATGGAGGCCTATGATAAGCTTAATGTAATTAAACAAGCGATAATTGCAAGAAGATCAGAAATTGACCTACATAAAGAAGAACTATCCAAGAAGGAATTAAAATTACAGGAAGTTACCCGTCAACGAAACGCCATAAGCATCCTATGTAATAAACTTAAAACTAAAATTAACGGGGTAATTGTAGACACTGCGGAATTTGATAAGATATTACATGAGTTTCTGGGAGGTTGGACGCATTGGATGAGTGCCAATATGATTCCACAACCAGAAATTGATATTGCCAACCAAAAAGCCAGTGAATTTATAAAAGTAAATATAAGATCCCTTCAAATTATTAACGATGAAAAATAAAATTCTTTTTTCTCTAATACTAAGTACCATCCTATTCCAAAGTTGCAAAAATGAAAATCAAGTAATTGCGGTATCTGAAAAACCTGTTGAAGTGGTACCTGATGTAGATCTGGGAGACCAACAACTTAATATTACGATTTTACTGGATTTGTCTGACAGGGTTGAACCTACAAAATATCCCGCGAAACCGGAACATTTTGAGCGGGACATTGAACTGGTAAGTTACTTTACTGAGTTTTTTAAAAAGGAAATGTCTGAAAAAGGAGCTTATAAAGCTGAAGGTAAAATAAAAGTAATTTTCAGCCCCCGCCCTGCTGATAACGAAATTAATTCTATCGCCTCAAATTTAAATATTGACCTATCCAAGGCCAGAGATAATAAACATAAAAAAGAAATTTTTGACAATATTACCTCCGATTTCAGAAGTAACCTGGAAACCATTTACAGCAAAACTATAGAAACCAAACAGTATCCTGGTTCAGACATATGGAGGTTTTTTAAAAATGACGTTTCAGACTATGCTCTAACATCAGATCCTGATTATAGAAATATTCTGGTGATATTGACTGATGGTTATTTATATCACGAAGACTCCAAAGATAAGAGCTCAAACCGAAGTGCATATTTATTGCCCAACACAGTTCAACAAAATGGATTAAGAAATTCCAATTGGCAAAATAAATTTCAGGAGGGTGATTTTGGATTTATAACTACCCGGGAGGATCTGGAAAACTTAGAGGTTTTGGTATTGGAAATAAGTCCTTCCCCATCCTATAAAAATGATGAAGATGTAATTAAGGCTTATCTGGAAAAATGGTTCCAGGAAATGAATGTAAAAGAATATGCAGTATACAATTCAGATCTTCCCGAATATACCAAAACAAGAATATCAAACTTTCTTACCAAAAGCTGAAGCGGTATAAATCCCGACTACATCGCTTACAAAACAGAGAAAACACGTTAGTTTAATATCCGGATTTTATGTGGTATCTAATCTGAAAAAAATTTATTAACCTTCAAAAATTAAAACTATGGCAGCAATGATTATTCGCGGAAAAGAACTAATCCGTATCAATCCCAAAAATTCCAGTAGACTGGAAGTATCTACAACTGAAGGAAGAACCTGGAGTTCCCGATATACCGGGTCTTCTTGTGGTGATTTCAGTGACTTAACCGACGCTGGAAAGGAAATTTTGGGAATTACCTCGAAGGGATTATTTGTTTCTAAAAATGATGGGAGAACCTGGAGTAAAAGAAGTTAGAAACAAAAATATAAATGAAGGTTTATGATTGGTGCAATTGCAGGAGATATTGTAGGTTCAGTATTTGAAAGAAGGCCGATAAAAACTACAGATTTTAATCTTATTAATTTCGGATGCCGGTTTACGGATGATACTGTACTTATAATTGCAGTTGCAGATGCCATTTTAAAAAAAGTCTCATATGAGGAAAGTATTCGTAATTGGGGATTAAAAAACCCAAATGCGGGCTATGGCGGGAGTTTTGACAAATGGCTTTATTCATCAAATCCAAAACCATATAACAGTTGGGGGAATGGTTCTGCAATGCGTGTGATTCCTGTGGGATATGCATTTCATAATATAGAAGATGTTCTTCTAGAAGCAGAACGAACCTCCGTAATAACCCACGATCATCCGGAGG
>DATHVH010000222.1:0-1855 GCA_035461405.1 Anditalea sp. | reverse complement strand
ATTCTCTTTTTTACCCAAATCACCCACAGCACTTTTGAATTTGTCGCTGCCTGTGCTTTTTTTAAGAGAATCTATAGCTTTATTTACTGACTCTTCGGACCTTCCATTCACGATTACTGTTACCCCTTCTTTAGCGAGGGTGTCGGCAATGAAGAATCCTATACCTCCGGAAGATGCAGTTACTAAGGCGGTTTTATTATTTAATTGTAAATCCATAATTATAATATTATAGGTTGTAGTTTGAATGTTTTCTTATTATACAACACACCTAAATGGCATATGTTATAGTTATGGATTGGCAATAGTATAGATCAAACTTTAAATTCAATTCCGGATAATCATATCAAGTTATTATAAAAATCAGCTTTAGTTTTCTGAAATCAATTGCATCATTTTATGGAATATTTCATTGTTTTCATATAATCCTTGAAAATTTTCTGCGCCTGGACCAAAAGCAAATACTGGAATTAATGCCGCCGTATGTCCACCTGTAGAAAATGTCCCAGTTATACTATTATAGCCTTCTTTGCTTCCGGATAGGGCATAGCCACCTGTTTCATGATCCGCTGTGACAATGACTAATGTCTCTCCATCTTTTTGTGCAAAATCTAATATAGCATTGATTGTATCATCAAAATCTTTCATTTCCTCTATGATATATTCATGATCATTAGCATGTCCTCCCCAGTCTATTTGGGATGCTTCAATCATTAAAAAAAATCTCTGGTCAGATTTATTTAATTTGTTAATAGTATAGTTTGATGCCATTTTTAAAAAATTACCTCTACCCTCAGACATTTTCATCATCGCATTTTCTGATAATAAATGGGCTTCTTTTTCTGAATAAGTTTCTTCCCACATATTTTCTCCTATTTGAGTGTTAACGACATACCCACTTTTTAAAAAATGATCAAGATAATTCAAACTATCTGATCTTGTATTAAAAAATTTTGAACCTCCTCCTATAAATATATCAATATTGGCAGAAACAAGTTGCTTGGCTATTTCTTCTTCCATATTCCTGTGCGCTACATGAGCATAAAATGAGGCAGGAGTAGCATGGGTGATAGAACTTGTGGCTACCAATCCCGTTTTCCAGTTTTCCTTTGACAAAATTTCAATAATTGTTTCTACAGATACTGTATCCTTATCTACACCTATCGCTGCGTTATAGGTTTTTACACCACTGGCAAAAGCCGTTGCTCCCGCTGCAGAATCCGTAATTCGGTGACTGGAGGATGATGTTTTAATAAAACCAATATGTTTAAACCTGTCAAAACTGGCTATTTTATCTTCAAATGCATAAAGAGAAGATATTTGAGTTACACCCATACCATCACCTATTAAGAGGATAATGTTCTTTGGTGCATTTTCTTCTTTTAAAGCGGTGTGAGGTTGATTAGAAGAGGCGCAGCCTATTATTACTGATAATAGAATTAATAAAATAGTATTTTTCATAAACGGAGGTTTTACGTAATTATGTAAAGCTATCATTTTATTTAAACGACCAAAACTTACCCCCATTAAAGATTTGTTATTTTGATGTAAATCATACTAATCCTTATTTAAGGGATTGGATAGATACGCTTTAAAAAAAAAATAGAATTAAATTAAAATTTAACAATGTTTTTGGTGGACTGTCGACGCTAATCATCAATCATAATAATTCCTCCATAGCCCTATCCAAAATTTCATCTTTTGTAAGATCTGTCCAGTCAAATTCTGCAAAAATATCCGGAGGCACTCCTTGCTCTGAGTAATTGTTTCCTTGCAGATCGAGCAGTTGTGATACACTGAAACGGTAGGTCCAGCCATTTGGAAGCTGACCGCCGTTTGGCAGTCCGCCTCCCCCTCC
>DATHVH010000221.1:0-13824 GCA_035461405.1 Anditalea sp. | reverse complement strand
ACCTTGCCCAGTACCGGGATTTTGTGGAGGCCATCTGGGAGGAGAGAGAACCGGAAGTGACCGGAGAAAAAGCCAGGAAATCTTTGGAGTTAATTAGGGGGATTTATGAATCTTCGAAGAGTGGGAGGATTTATGATTTATGATTTGAGTATGAAAATTATATATAAAATCACATACCCAAACGGAAAAATTTATATTGGACAGGATGTAACAGACTGCATCAATTATTTTGGGAGTGCGGATACAAAATTAATTGAAGAAGATTTTTCGAGAGAACAAAGACGTGATTTTACAATAAGGAAAGAAATATTATGGGAATCAGAGATAGCAATCCAACAGGAAGTAAATTTGAAAGAAATTGAATTTATTCTAAAATTTAAATCCAATGACCCAACAATAGGTTATAATAAAAGACCAAAATTAAGGATGTAATAAAGGTCTTGCAAAGTAATTTTTAGTGGTTGTTTGATTAGTAGAATTGAGATTAAAAGGATAAATGGATTTTGAATTTTTCACTAGCAATCATAAATCCTTAGTTTATTTGAAAATTTATTTTGTGCTATGAAAGAGATCTTAGATACTACTCATCTTACATTTAACAAAAGCTCCTTTATTATACGCTTAGTGAAACATTCTTCGGGTTCTGTATATATTGAAATCAAACAGGAAATAATTGACGAAAATTACAATTCTCAAGTGATTAAAATTAATCCATTTAACCTAACTGATATAATTAAAGTACTTCAAAACTATCACGCAAATTTACCATTAAAGTATAGGGAAAAAATTACACACATTATTGATTCCGATGAGCAAAAAATACAAGATCGATATTTAAAAGGCATTTCAATTAAAGACTTAGCCATGCAGTTTGATCAATCTGAAAAGTTGATAGAGCAGATCTTAATAAACAGTGGGATACAGATAGTTTCTAATAAATTACCTAAAAAGAGGTGGTGGAAAAGACGGAAATGATCGGGATTTGGAGAATAGTTTAATCAACAAATCAGGAATTAGTTGTAGCAGTAATTTAGTGGATTATTAATTAAACTCTAACATTATTGTAAGGATCACATACGATCCTTTCAGGATCGAGGTATAGATTGAATGATTATACTATAAACATGCAATCCCTTCAGGATAGAAGTTTAGTGGGAAAAATGTTAATGTAATCATAATATTACTTCAGGATCGGGATATAGGTTGAATATTTTTTCTATAATCATGTCACTCCTAACGGGATTTTTAAAGCATATAGACAGGTGCAAAACACTATCTGCATTGTCTAATTTATCAATTTGAAATCAAGATTTGTCACTCGAAATCATTATTCTGAAATCATCTATCAGAATATACTATAAAAGCAAAAGAGGCTTCTGAAGCCTCTTTTGGTCTGAATAATTATAGCGAAACTCCTCTTTTCCAGGGAATAAAGTCATCCTGGCCCAGTTCCATGGCTTTGGATTTCACTTCGCCGCTGGCAATTTTAATGATGAGTTCGAGCATTTCCTCGCCCATCTGTTCTATTGTTTTGGTGCCTTCTATTACCCCTCCTGTATTGAAATCTATGATGTCAGGCATTCTTTCGGCCAGTTTGCTGTTGGAGGATACTTTGATCACCGGCGTGATGGGATTGCCTGTAGGGGTGCCGAGCCCAGTGGTGAATAGAATGATATTGGCACCGGAACCTGCCATGGCTGTGGTGCTTTCCACATCATTGCCCGGTGTGCAGAGTAGATTCAGTCCCGGCTTGGTGGCATATTCTGTATAATCAAGTACATCCACTACAGGAGAGGTACCTCCTTTTTTAGCCGCACCGGATGATTTCATCGCATCTGTAATCAAACCATCTTTGATATTTCCAGGTGAAGGGTTCATGTCAAAACCGGATCCTACAGCCACTGCTGAGGCAGCATAGGCGGTCATCAGGTTGCTGAATTTTTCAGAGATCTCTGTATTGGTGCACCTGTTGATCAGTTCCTGCTCCACGCCACAGAGTTCGGGAAATTCAGATAGAATAGTTTTTCCCTTCAGTGCCACGATTAGATCAGAGGCATGACCTACTGCAGGATTGGCTGATATGCCGGAGAAGCCGTCTGACCCGCCGCATTCCAGGCCAAGCGTTATTTTGCTCAGTGGGGCAGGGGCTCTTTCATATTTATCTGCTTCTGCCATGGCCAGGAAGGTCTTCTTGATGGCCTGGGAAAGCAGATTTTCTTCCGTACCTTCTTTTTGCTGTTCCAGTATGATGACCGGTTTTTGAAGATTTGGATTGATGTTTTGCAGTTTCTCCTGAAGGATGGCAGGTTGTGCATTTTGACAGCCTAGGCTAAGTACTGTGGCTCCGGCCACATTTGGATTGTTAATATAGCCTGCAAGCAGACCGCAAAGCATATCTGAATCCTGTCTGATGCCACCGCACCCTCCCTCGTGGGTCAGGAATTTTATACCGTCTATATTTTTAAAAAGTCGACTGTCTTCTTTTGGCGCTACTTTTTCTATACTCAGGCTTTCTATGCCATCCTTATTCCCTTCTTTGTACAAATTGGCCATCTGTTGCACAAGGGCTTTGTATGGATTTTGTTTTCCGAAACCAAGTTCCTCCATAAAAGCCTCCTTAATAGTAGCTACATTCCTGTTTTCACAGAAGACTAGAGGGATCACTAACCAGTAATTGCCTGTACCCACCTGTCCGTCAGGGCGGTGGTAACCCATGAAAGTGCGGTTTTCGAAGCGGCTTATATCAGGCGGAGACCATTGGTATTCCCCTGATTTTTCGCCAAAACTATTTGCCTCATGCGCCACATTGGATACAGTCAATACGCCTCCATTGTTGATATTGGACATAGCTTTGCCCACAATAGAACCATACATATAAATGAGGTCACCTCTCGTTAGATCGGTAATGGCAAACTTGTGTTTTGCAGGAATATTATCCTGAATTACAATGGATTTACCCCCAAATTCTATAGTTTCTCCAGATTTTAGGTCGGTTAATGCAACTAGTACATTATCTTTGGGATGAATTTGTAAAAACTTATGGTTCATTGATTTTTTTGTTTATATTGCGCAATCGATTGCACAATTTATGCAAAACTATTTTGAAAAAAAAACATTAGCCAATATTTTAAATATATCTTAGTAACATGGGCAAAAGTATAGTCACTTTGGGGGAAGTTATGATGCGGTTAAGCACCCCGGGTAATCAAAGATTTCTCCAAACAGATAGTTATCAAGTAGTTTATGGTGGAGCTGAAGCAAATGTAGCAGTATCTTTAGCACAGTGGGGGCAGAAGGCGGCTCATGTGACCGTATTTCCAAAAAATGATATTGGCAAAGCAGCCACTCAGTATTTGAGGCAGATGGGGGTATCTGTGGAACATATCTATCAGGCTGATGGCAGAATGGGTTTATACTTTTTAGAAAATGGAGCGATGCAGAGAGCTTCGAAAATCATATATGATAGGTTTGATTCAGCCTTTGCTAATTTTGATAGTGCTGATGTAGATTGGGACGCGATATTCGAAGGAGTGGACTGGTTTCATTGGACAGGTATTACTCCTGCTTTATCAGATAATGCAGCTAAAATGACGCTTAAGGCTCTTAAGGTAGCACATGCGAAAGGCCTTACTATTTCAGGAGATATTAATTATAGAAGAAACCTTTGGCAGTATGGCAAGCAGCCGTTGGATGTTATGCCTGAGCTTATCAAATATACGCATGTGATTGTAGCGGGATTGGCTGATTTTGAAAACTGTATGGGTATCAGCTCAGATGATTACAGGACAGCGTGTATCCAAGCCAAAAAAGATTTCCCACAGATCAAATATATCACCACCACAGAAAGAGGTTCGGTCTCTGCCTCACATAATCAGCTTTTCGGAATCCTCTGGAGTGCTAAAGATGAGTCAGGTGAACTTCTGCAATCACAATCCTATGAGATGACTCATATCGTAGACAGGGTTGGTGGAGGAGATGCCTATATTGCAGGCTTGATTTACGGACTACTTTATATGGAAGATCAAGATGCCTTAGAATTTGGATTGGCTGCTTCTGTTCTAAAACACAGTATCTCCGGAGATGCCAACCTAGTGACTGTAGAAGAAGTGGAAGCCTTGGTGAAAGGAGAGAATGTGGGCAAGCTGCTAAGATAGAAAACAGTAAAAAATTATAAATAGGAGGTAACCTCCTAAAAAAAAAATTCAATAATAAAATAATAATCGAAAATATATCAACCTATTTATAGCATGAAACCTACTAGTGAACAATTATTAGCAAGCATTTCCAAAACAGGAATAATACCTGTCTTTAACCATAAGGATATAGATGTGGCCAAAGCTGTACTGGATGCTGCTTATAATGCAGGCATTAGAGTATTTGAATTTACCAATCGTGAGGCCAATGCTTTAGCTGTCTTTAAAGCCTTGAAGATATATGCAGAAAAGTATGATGATTTATATCTGGGTATAGGTACCATATTTACGGTACAGCAAGTAAAGGAATACCTGTATGCTGAGGCTGATTTTATAGTTTCGCCAGCGCTTATACCTGAAGTAGCAAAATATTGTGAGATGAAAGGTATATTCTGGGTGCCGGGATGTGCAACACTTTCTGAAGTATTCCAGGCAAAAAAACTTGGAGCAACACTTGTCAAAGCTTTTCCAGGCAATCTTTTAGGCCCTGATTTTATTAAAGCTGTGCTTTCAGTTATGCCTGATATTAAGATGATGCCTACTGGAGGAGTAGAGCCAACGGAAGATAATCTCAGGGAATGGTTTGGTGCAGGCGTTACTTGTGTGGGTATGGGAAGTCAGCTATTTAGAAAAGATTGGCTTTCAGAAAAACAATATGATTCGCTTCAGGAAAAAATAACTCATACCATCAGCATAGTAAAGCAATTTAAAAATTAGACTAAGCTGTATTAAAATTTGGCATTTGATAAAAAATTTGATTTTATGATCAGTAACCCCAAAATTCTTCTTATTCTTTTTTTGATAGTACTGGTAGGTGGCTGTCAGCAGGTAAAAGATGTAAGAGTAATAAAATTAGGTCATGGACTTGGAATAGCCCACCCAGTACATGAGGCCATGCTCCATATGGCGGATCTTTTGGAAGAAAAATCCGAAGGAAAGATGAAGCTAAAAATCTATCCAAACCAACAGCTAGGCAGTGAAAGGGAACTGGTAGAACTTCTTCAGATAGGAAGTTTGGGTATGACCAAAGTGTCCTCAGCAGTGGTTGAAAGTTTTGCTCCTAAGCTTCAGATATTAAGCCTTCCGTATCTTTTCAGAGACGACGAGCATAAAAAAAAGGTCCTGGCCAGTGATATAGGAAAACAACTTCTTTTAGATGGTGAAGATTTCTGGTTTAGGGGGCTCACTTATTATGACGCCGGTAACAGGAGTTTTTATACAAAGAACAAACCTGTAGAATCTCCTGCTGATCTAAAGGGACTCAAAATCCGGGTGATGGAAAGCAATATGGCTACCAATATGGTAAGAAGCTTTGGAGGTTCGCCTACACCTGTTTCATATGGAGAACTGTATACTGCACTTCAGCAGGGGATAGTGGATGGTGCAGAAAACAATCCTCCCAGTCTTTACACATCCAGGCACTATGAAGTATGTAAGTTTTACTCTATCAATGAGCACCTTGCAATACCGGACATGATCATCATCAGCACCAAAGTTTGGAATATTTTATCCGATCAGGAAAAGGAATGGCTTCAGGAGGCCGCTGATGAATCCGCCATATATCAATATAAGATATGGAAAGAGTCGGTAGAATTTTCACTTGCAGAGATGGAAAAAGCCGGAGTAGAGATCTCTTATCCTGATCAGACTGAGTTTAGAGAAGCAGTGGAAGGCATGTATGATGCTATTAAGGTAAGCCAACCTGAAATGTATGAAATTGTAAGAAGGATACAGGAAACAGAATAAGTTTAAGAGTTAATTACCCAATTCCCAAAATAAAAATTTTATGTTCAGTATTTTTTACAAAAACAAAGTGGACAAGGTAGTAGCCGCTGCTCTGGTTATCTTGATGTCCCTGATGGTTATCAATGTTACCTGGCAGGTTTTATCCAGGTATGTTCTCATGAATCCCAGTTCATTTACCGATGAACTTTCTCGCTATATGTTAATATGGCTAGGTATGCTCGGAGCAGCCTATGTGGCAGGTCAGGATAAGCATTTAGCTATAGACTTGCTTCCGCAGAAGCTAACGGGTAAGCCAAAGCAAAACCTCCTTATAATTATAAATGCCGTGATTATCTTCTTTGCAGTGGCTGTGATGATTATGGGCGGGTTAAATCTGGTTTATATCACTTTTATACTTGATCAAAAATCAGCTACCCTTCAGGTCCCTTTGGCATTTGTTTACACTATCATACCCTTTAGCGGACTGATAGTAACTTATTACCAAATAGTTTTGATTATTTCCCATCTACATACTAAAAACATCAGCGAGTAATGGATTATATCAGCATTTTAATTCTTGTATTTTCATTTTTAGTTCTCATGGGTATCGGTGTTCCGGTAGCATGGAGCCTTGGATTGGCGAGTTTTGTGACTTTAATGGTATCGGTAGCCGTGGGTCCTTCTGCTACTACTATTGCTCAAAGGATGGGGACCGGGTTGGATAGTTTTTCATTATTGGCCATTCCGTTCTTTGTGCTTGCAGGTGAAATTATGAACCGTGGAGGTATAGCTAATAGGCTGATCGAGTTAGCCAAATCTCTGATGGGGAGATTGCCTGGCGGTCTGCTTTATGTTAACGTACTTGCTGCGATGCTTTTTGGTGCAATAGCAGGATCTGCTGCTGCTGCTGCCTCAGCTATCGGAGGTATACTGGGTCCCAGAATGGAAAAGGAGGGATATCCAAAAGAACTTGGCGCAGCAGTGAATATCACCGCATCCACCACCGGACTTATTATTCCACCTTCTAATATCCTGATAGTTTATTCCTTGGCATCGGGAGGAGTATCCATAGCGGCACTATTTATAGCTGGATATGTTCCAGGTCTGTTTGTGGGTTTATTATTGATCATAACGGCTGCCATCTTTGTAAAGAGAAAAAATCTTCCAGGAGGAGAGAGAACTTCCCTAAGAGATTTAGCAAGGAGTTTTTTCCGGGCCATTCCAAGTTTGATGTTATTGGTTATAGTAATGGGAGGTATAGTAGCTGGTATATTTACGGCTACGGAGGCTTCTGCTATTGCGGTAATTTATACATTAGGACTTTCCTTTTTCTATAGAGAATTAAAATTATTTGAATTGCCTTCTATTCTTTTGAAGGCTTCGGAGACTACGGCTATTGTAATGTTATTGATAGCTACATCTATGAGTATGTCATGGGTGATGTCCAGTGAGGATATTCCACAATCGATCAGTAGTACTTTACTATCCTTAAGTGATAATATCGTAGTGATCCTGATCATCATCAACCTGCTTTTGTTATTTGTAGGGATCTTTATGGACATGACTCCTGCGGTGCTGATTTTTACCCCGATATTCCTTCCTATAGTGGAGGAGCTGGGCATTGATCCCATTCACTTTGGTATAATTATGATCTTAAACCTATGTATAGGTCTTTGTACTCCTCCAGTAGGCTCTGTATTGTTTATTGGGGTAGGAGTGGCACAGAGTACGATCGGGAAGGTGGTCAAACCGTTGATACCTTTCTTCATTGCCATGATTATCGGACTAATTGTAATCACTATGTTCCCTGATCTAACACTGTGGTTGCCGAGGATACTGGGGTTGTAGGTTGAAAGATGTAGGATTAAGAATCAGGGACATACTCTACTTCCTTATTCATTCTTCGGTGTTCGCCATTCAGACTTCAATTTTCTTAATAAATCAAGAATGAAGAGTACTGAATTTCGAATAATGAAGTAAAAACTTCACGCCTACGCTGGCGGGATACCTTAATATTGAAAATTAGTTTAGGCCTATTCTTAAAAAGATATAAGCTTGCCTACCATAAGAGATGGTGTCACGACTCGAGAATATTCTTTGCATAAAGCAGGAGAAAAGGTTCTAAATAGGAATAATACATTAACCCATTCCTGATTTGTATTATAGTGTTTATCGTTTTGCAGAATAGTTGAAAAAAATTCGAAAGTCAAATACTGAATATCGAATAATGCAGTAATTGTTGCTCCAATGTAACTTCTTGATATTTCGTAAAAAAAACAGGGTAGAGAAATTCATCTCTACCCTGTTTTTATTAACAATAGGTTTTAGTTTGATAGCCTGGGATTAATATCCAGGATTCTGATATATTGCCCTATCACCTTCCATAGCATCAATTTGACCTTGCGGTATTGGACGCAGATAATGGAAAGGTTGGATGTTTCTAGTTATGGTTTGTGCAGTGACATCACCATAGTTTCTGCCAGCTATTTGATAAGTACCTGCTAGTTCATTCCACTTTTGGGTACGGATTAGGTCATACCATCTGTATCCTTCCCCATAGAACTCTCTAGAACGCTCCTCAAGAATATAATTGATATCAATAACTGCCGGAGTGGCCGCAACCATTTCGGCACTGTTATCTACCATTTTTTCTTGGTTGCCATTATTATCCCAGCGCCATACACCAGCTCTTGCTCTTAGAACATTTACCAGATCACGTGCACTCTGCGGACCAGTGGCTCCTTTTACCGCGGCTTCCGCAGCTATCAGGTATAGTTCAGAGAACTTAGCAATATTAAATGGTCTTGTACTTCCTGCATTTGGCTCACCCAAACCATCACCACTATCAGTTCGGTAAGGGCCTAATTTCCAAAGGCCAGGATATACTATTCTACTTATATTACTTGGTGCGATCACAAAATCTGACCTTCCAGGTAAAATACCTGCTCCAATATTAGCACCTAATGTAAATGGAGAAGGAAAGTTTATTGCTTGCTCAGGTTCCTCATCAAGGAAGGTAAGTATAGCATCACCTGCTTGAACAGGCAATAGATTTGCATTATAAACAGGTCCACTGATTACAGGAGCTCTGTCAATATTGGCTCTATATACGGTGGTAAAAGTCCCATCATATCTGGAATCATTTGTTTTGTCTGCAAAGGTATTGGTAATCGCCCCAATGGTCGGAGCCATACGGGTCCATGGTCTTCCAGTAGCCTGAATAGCTTCACGTCTTACTGACTCCACACTGTTAGTCCAATTGGAATTTGAATTGCTACTTCTTATCACAGTATAGTTCCAAGTCATCATCCAGCCAGCAAAGTTGTCTGGTGCTGCACCATTACCCCAGGTAAGACTGCCTGCGTTGTAAAACTCACTTGTTTCTGTATGATCTGCGTAAAGTAACATTTCACTGTTACGGTCATTTGGTGCCCAGTTTACATCATAGAAAGTATCCTGTAACCTGAATGGACCTGGATTGGCAATAGCTTCAAGCGCTATATCATAGGCTTGCTGATAATACCACTGAGGGTTATGACCATCTGGATCTACTCTTGGAGATTCAGGGTAGGTTGGGATATTATTTGGATTCTCTAACCACCAGGCATAGGTAAGATAAGCTTTTGCCAGGTATAAGCGTGCCAGCGTTTTGGTAGCAGTACCTGTCAGACGTGGTGCATCAGGCAATTCATTTACAGCCCTGAGCAGGTCAGGGAATATACCTCTTGTATATACCTCAGGGACCGTATTTCTGGTCGAAGTCCTAGTAGGAGCAATATTGAATTGTAATTCACCAGCGCCTAAATCCAATGGAACCCCACCGAAAGTCTGAACCAATAAGAAATAATCAAAGGCTCTAAAGAATCGCGCTTCCGCAATTAATGCATCTGATGTTCCTGCTTCAGAAGCAAATTCAATTATACCACTAGCGGTATTGATATTTGAAAATGCTGCACCCCACAATACATCTGCTCTACTGCTATTGGGATCTATATCACCTTGGCCGCTAAGATCCATTACCAAGAAGTTTTGGTCTGCACTCTGAGCATAAGTTACTTCATCTGTACCGGTAAGGGTAGTGTTATAATAATATGCCTGTCCATAAATATAGCGAAGGTGAGCATACATCGATGTCAATCCTCCCTGGATTCCTTCTTGAGTCTGGAAAAAGCCGGGTTCAAAATTGGCCCGTGGTGTTTCTTCCAGAATATCAGTACAAGAAATCATGAAAAGTGCTGCTACCAGCAGGCTTTTCATTGAATTCATATATATCTGTATCTTTTTCATAGTCAATTAAAATGTCAAGTTAATACCCAATATAAAATTACGAGTAGCTGGAGCATTGGTACCTACAGTTAATAGTCTGCTTGGTAATGGTCCCTGAACTGCGGTATTCTGATTTGCGAATGAATTGGTTTCCGGATCCAATCCTGTTTCCCTCGTGAATGGAGAGAATAATACAAATGGATTTTGAACTGCTCCATAAATTCTAAATCTACTTAAACCAGCTCTAGACATCCAATTGTCCGCCTGATCGAAGTTGTACCCTAAAGTCATCGTTCTGAATTTAAGGTATGACGCATCAAAGTATCCTAATGTGCTACCATATTTTGGATTATCACCTGAAGCCAATCCTCCTGGTGCAGGGAATCTTGCTCCGGTATTTTCTGGAGTCCAATAATCTACGCTCACATTGTTTCTTCTACCGGTCATTAAGTTCAAATATCCTGAAGAAGAGTGAAGATTACTGATTAGGATTCCGCCACTTTGAAATGTTCCTACAACAGTGAAATCGAAATTTTTGTAGGTTACGACTGAATTAAATCCACCCATGAAGTTGGCCTGCAAGTCTAGGATCTGACGATCATCCGGTCCGATAGCTCTCAATGGAACGCCCTCATCATTAAATTCACCAGTATACTCAACTTTAATCATACCGGCATTTCCTCCTGGCTCTAAAATGTCTCTATGAGGATCGCCTTCTTGCCATAATCCGATGTTTTTATGGTCAAATATCACATTGATAGGATGTCCTACAAACCACCAGTTCGCTTCATCCCTAGTTTGTCCAGTGGATAATGCAGTAAGTTTATTACGGTTGGCATAAATGTTTATTCCTGCTTCCCATGTCCAATCTCTACGATCAAGGATTAGTCCATTCAAGGCTAGTTCTATACCTCTATTCTGGGTTTCACCTATATTAGCTGTATAGCTTCCTACACCTGCAGTAGCAGGTAAATTTACTCCCAATAATATATCCCTGGTTTGGGTGTCATAAAACTCTAAACTACCTGTCAGTCTTCGATTGTATATATCAAAGTCCACCCCGATATTCCATGTTTCTGAATATTCCCAACCAAGATTTTGATTTGGAAGGGAGTTCACAAAATAACCCATGGCATATGTATCATCACCAAAATTATAAGGTCTTGTACCCAAGCCACCTAGGGTAGCATATGGAGCAATTGCCTGGTTAGATGTCTGACCATATCCTACTCGTAGCTTTAACATGTCTATATTGGCAAAATTAGACATAAACGGTTCTTTGCCTATATTCCATCCAGCAGAAACTGCAGGATAGGTATGCCAGTTAAAACCTGGAGCTAGCCTAGAAGAACCATCAGATCTCAAAGTAGCTGAAATCATATACTTATCATCATAAGAGTACATTGCCCGTCCCATATAAGACATCAGTCCCCATTGAGTATATTGTTGATCACCTGGATTGACTTGAATTTCACCAGCAGCTTGTCCTATATTATAGAACTGAAACTGATCTGATGGAATATCACGAGCAGTCATTCTAGAGCTGTGAAATCTATTTTGTTCTGCTGAGTAAAGCGCTGTTACATTTAGTATATGTTTATCTGCAAATATTTTATCATAGGTAATTAGGTTTTCCATTAGCCAGTGGTAATTGTGAGAATTTCCAACTGCTGCCGTAGAAGGCGTTTCTGGATTTTGACTATTAATACCTCTACCTGTATACTGACCCGTATTACTCTGACGATAGTCCAGACCTAAATTAGCACGGTATTTTAAACCTTCGATTCCAGGTATTTTTACCTCTGCATACACTGCATTATAGGTGGCATATGCTCTGGTTTCATTCAACCACTGTCCATCTAAATCATTTAAGACATCTCTTGAACCTACCCAGGTTTCATCCAAAGGCATATTGATAGTTCTTCTTCTAGATCCATCAGGATTAAAAGGACTAGCTATAGGCGACATGCTTAGTATGTTGTATAAACCTACTTGTGAACCTTGCGTGGTACTAAAGTTATTATTGGTATTAAAACCTATTCTAAAGTTGTTTCCAATTTCTTGATCCACTGCAGCTCTCATTGAGAATCTGTCAAATTGCTGTGTTGGAACTACTCCTTCCTCATGGTAATAACCTAATCCGAAACTATAGGTGCTTTTTTCACCACCACCTGCTACAGCAATGTCATGGTTAGACATGGTACCAGTTTGGTAAAATTCATCCTGCCAGTTAGTATTTACATCTCTGGATTCACTTGGTCCATCTGTATACATACCTGCAGCTTCTCTTAATTGGATAAACTCATTGGCATCCATCATTGGATATTGTGAGAAAACAGTCTTGGGACCATGGAAACCACTGTAACTTACTGTAGCCTCTTGACCTTTGAAGCCGGCTTTAGTAGTAATCAGCACTACACCATTTGCACCTCTTGATCCATAAATAGCTGTAGCAGATGCATCCTTTAAGATATCAATGCTTTCTATGTTTTCAGGATTTATATCTGAAATGGCTCCTGCGAAAGGTATTCCATTCAATACCAGTAATGGGTCATTACTTGCAGTAAGTGATCTGTTACCACGGATTCTGATTTGCTGAGTGGCTCCAGGTTGAGTAGAAGTTTGAGAAATTTCCACACCAGGAAGACGGCCCTGAAGTGCTTCAGTTACGTTTCCAGCAGCTACTTCTCTCAAATTATCACCTCCAATGGATGCCACTGATCCAGTAACTGCCTCCTGACGCATAGTACCGTAACCTACGACTACTACTTCATCAAGAGAACCAAGATCTGGCTGCATTACTACTCTTAAAGTGGAGCGATTTCCCACTACGATTTCCTGTCTAGAAAAACCTACAAATGAAAATACTAGAGTTGCACCTGGCTGTACAGTGATTGTAAAATCCCCATCTAAACCAGTTATTACCCCGTTGCCGGTACCTTTTTCCTGAACTGATGCCCCAGGCAAGCCTAGCTCATCTTCATCCAGGACTACTCCTGAAACATTTACTGTTTGAGCCATTGACATGGAGCTGATAAATACGAATACCAAAACTCCCGTCATACGAACTAGCCAATTACCAGCGGTTATTCGATTGACCATACTGATAATCTTGGCGGATGTTACTTCCATACGTTGATTATTTAAGGGGTTAGTTAATTAAAATAAATTAAGATCCGGTCTGCTTTTTCCCCGGTGTGGGTGCTCCGGAATCAAATAATAGTTAAACCTCCAAAAAAAAAATAATAAATGCAACCGATTTCATAAATATTTCATTCTTGAAACATAACTGCAAGAAATTGTTGGTTGTATATCTTTATCTAATAGGAAATCAACTGTGTAGAATAGGATAAGAAATTTTTAAAATAGCCTTTTCTATAATTTCAAAAAATTAAACCAAATCGATAATCTGGATTAATAGATGGAATTTTTATGTAGTTAAGAGTAGAAAAATTGTAATCAAATAATATAGATGATATCGATGTCAATTTTGGATCAAGAATTCCCTCTTTTAATTTTTAGCTAAGTGAAGTTAATTTTATCTGTTTTGGAAGGATTATTAAACTAGATATTTGTTTGGGTACATTATTTATGGAGTAACCTTTACAGAGACCTTTTAAAATGTCAATCCACATAATTG
>DATHVH010000220.1:0-3196 GCA_035461405.1 Anditalea sp. | reverse complement strand
CTTTGATGCCTTAATAAAATGGAATAGGCGAAGGATGTAATTTACCTTCACTAAATTATTGGAGGTGATTTTAACTCGGATTAAAATACACTCATTTAAAATGGCAAATAGCTGATATTTATAAAATTATTGTATATATACTTTTCATGCCCAAGATAAAAAAGATAAAAATTGTGTTTTTCCTTTGGTGGAATGTGAGCCTTCGTCTGTCGACATTTTCCAAAATTAAATAATAGCTTGTTATGAAATTTTGGCAAGATTGCGGATAATCACATTAAATTATTTTTAAATGTATATTAGGAATTATTAAACGTTAATATATTAGGTAGAATCTATTATATTCAAATTATCGATTAAAACTTATTCTATTAAAACTCTGATAAATGTTATGATAAATTATAAAGTTATTACATCCCTGTTTTTATTTTTCACTGGTGTAGGATCATTACTAGCCCAAACAGCAGTCGGTAACAATGATGGTAGGCAAACGCTCATTGATTTGAAAGATAATCATGGGACTTATGTGGGGTTGCAGCCCAAAAGTGAAGGTGTAAAAGGTACACCGTTATTATTTGAAGACATGGTAAAAGCCAATCTTCATCTAAAAAATGGAAAACAACATGATAACGTCATGGTAAACTTTTATCCCGAAAAAGCAGAAGTATTTGTACAGTTACCTAATAAAAATGTGGTATCCCCTGAACTCGAGACTATTGAAAAAGTCACTTTAGATGGAGGAAATATAGTATATAAACCAAGAAAGATTGATGGTAGGCTAGAAATAGTAAGGGTGCTATATGAAGATGAAAAGGAAGAATTTATTGTCCACCAATTTAAGAAATTTCAAAAAGCAACGGTTGGCGGGGCTTATAACACCACATCAAATTTTGATGAGTATAAAGATGTAATTTATTATTACGTAGTGAATAACGGAAACTTAGAAGAGATCAAACAAAATAATGCAGGGTTTAAATCTCTTGCCGGTAATGATTGGAAGACAGTAAGGTCATTTGTCAAAGACAATAATATTGATTGGACTGAACCTTCGGATGCTTTAAGGATTTACATTTTTGCTAAGCAGGAGCTAAATAAGTAAAAAACTTTCATTCAATATTAATTATTATAATTTAATAAGTAGTCTTAATTTCCTTTAGTTCTTGCGCTATTTAAGTCTAGTTCAATAGATTATAAAAAATCTTAATGGTTTGGAGAGTTTTCTTCAAACCATTTTTATATTAAGTATTTATGACATTTAAATCCCTCACAAGCATTTTATTTCTTATCTAGTACTTTTTTCTTATATTAGTCATAAACCTAATAAGCCCAAACAACTTTATCTGCTGAGGGTTCTTTTCTTATATACTTTTAATTCACATTTTGTTAGCATGGGAAAAACAATCATAGTCTCAAATAGGCTGCCTATAAGCCTTGATTATAAAGATGGAAAACCAGATTTTAAAACAAGTGCCGGAGGTCTTGCCACAGGCTTAGGCTCAATTTTCAAAGAGGCAAACAATATCTGGATAGGCTGGCCGGGTAATTATGTCGAAGATCCAGAAGTACGGGCGGAAATCTATCTAGAGCTGCATGATCATAAAATGTCTCCGGTCTTTCTTACCCAAGCAGATATCGAGGACTTTTATGAAGGTTTTAGTAATGAGACGCTGTGGCCTGCTTTTCATTATTTTACCCAACATATTATATATGAAAAAAGATTTTGGGAAGCTTATGTAAGAGTAAATGTAAAGTTTTGTGAAGCCATTTTGAAAAAAGCTTCTCCGGATGATACCATTTGGGTACATGACTATCAGCTGCTCCTTTTGCCCCAGATGCTCAGAGAAAAGCTCCCCAATGCCACCATAGCCTTTTTTCAGCATATTCCGTTTCCGTCTTATGAAATTATAAGGATGCTGCCATGGCGCCAGGCTATATTGGAGGGCATGTGTGGAGCGGACCTTATTGGATTTCACACCTATGATGATATGCGGCACTTCCTAAGTTCCGCAGGAAGGATTTTAGGTCTATCTAATGAAAGTGGTTACATGCAGGCCGATAATAGGCTTATAAATGTCGATGCCTTCCCTATGGGTATCGATTATGAAAAATTTGAATCTGCAGCCAATAGCCCTAAGACTCAAAACTATGTTACAAAATTTAAAAAACTTTTGGGAGACCAAAAGTTATTGCTGTCCATAGATCGGTTAGATTATTCTAAAGGAATTCCCCAGCGATTACGTGCATTTGATGAATTGCTAAAAACGTATCCCCACTATCATAATAAAGTTTCACTGATCATGATAGTGGTGCCATCCAGAGATACGGTAAAAAAATACAAAGAATTAAAAGAAGAAATTGACACTCTGGTAGGAAGAATAAACAGTGCTTATTCTACTTTGAATTGGGTGCCTGTTCACTATTTTTATAGGGCATTTCCTTTTGCGGAATTGAGTGCCTTCTACCATATGTCTGATATTGCATTGGTTACCCCATTACGGGATGGTATGAACTTGGTGTGTAAAGAATTTGTGGCCAGTAAGACGGATCAGCAGGGTGTGCTCATATTATCAGAAATGGCAGGGGCTAGTAAAGAGTTACAAGATGCGGTGCTCGTAAATCCCAATGACTTGGATGCAGTTACTAAAGCCATTTATGAAGCACTTAATATGGATGAAGAAATCCAAAGTGCCAGGATGATAGCCATGCAGGAAACCTTAAAAAGGTATGATATATTTCAGTGGGTGAAAGTCTTTATGGACCGCCTGAAGATAGTAAAGGAAAAACAAGCACAATTCCAGTCTAAAGAAATGGATGATGAGACCATCCATGAAATGGAAAGTTTTTTTCAAAAAGCCAAAAAACCAATACTCTTCCTGGATTATGATGGAACATTGGTAGGTTTTAAAAGCAAGCCTGAAGAAGCATATCCTGATGAAGAACTGTTAAGTCTATTGGCGGACCTTTCCAAAAAATCAAAAGTAGTCCTCATCAGCGGAAGGGATAAGCAAACGCTGGAAGAATGGTTTGATAAAGTGGATGTAGATATTATCGCAGAACATGGAGTATGGTTAAAGGAGAAAAGCAAAGATGATAGTGAATGGATAGCTTTTGCTGAGGTGGATAATAGCTGGAAGGAAGATATAAGACAGGTAATGGATTATTATGTTCAACGTACTCCAGGTGCATTTATAGAAGAAAA
>DATHVH010000219.1:0-15991 GCA_035461405.1 Anditalea sp. | reverse complement strand
ATCAGAGATTCTTCACTACCGGTGACGGAGTACAAATTCCTGGATGAAACAGGAGAACCAATAGAAATTGAAGTTAAAAGCGAGCTCGAATAGGGCTCGTTTTTTTGTATCAAGATCTTAGTATCAAGAGGATTGTATGAAGTGAAGAATTTTTAAGTATCTGACTTGATGCTAATATTTAATATATTGAATCTTTTTCTTTCCTTCACTTTCTACCTCCAAAAGCATAGTTGGAAATAATCATCAAGCTTTAGCTTCTTATTCCTTTTTATCCTATCTAACAGCTTTGCCATTTGTGCTCCAGAATAAGGCTTAATATTAAGATATATTCATAAAATCAGGCTTAGATTAATATGGACAGGAAAATAAAGATGATCTTTTATAAATAGCAAGCTGCCTATCGATGATAGAATTAAGTATCTAGATACTAATATCAAGATATGCAGTATCTAGTCTTGATACTATCTCATATTTAAGATCTTCCATTCTCCTTCACTCTCCATAATCTCCACCAAGGCGTACCCGGACTATCATGATGCTCATAGTGATATCCAAAAAAATAACAGCTAATGAATGCCAAGGTATGATTATTCTTTAATGTTCCTGATCTATGCTTATTGTCATGATCGCCCTTATGCGGAAGATAGGTGCCGAAATAGAATAACTGCAATGTGGATAAAACCGCTGGAATAATCCAGAACATAATCAGGTTTTCATAGGGAAACCAAAGCTTCAGTATATTATAGGTTAATGCCATCAACAAGATCTGCCAGATGGAGACATAGGTTGTGATAAAGCTGAAATACCATCTAAAAAAATTACCTGAGGAATGATAGTCAGGATCATCATCAGTAGCTACATGCCGATGATGTTCATGATGTTTCGGGAACAATTTTCCATAAAAGTTGTAGCTGAATAAGAGTGCAGCTGTCCACCCAATTATATTATTGACTTTTTTATTGGAAGATACCACACCATGCATGGCGTCATGAGCAGTAATAAATAGACCGGTATAAAGATGTGTTTGGAGTAGTATGGCCAGATATATCCAGGGCTTAGAAAATTCTATTTCTATTTGTAATAGAAAAAAGAGCGCTGCTGTCCATAGTAGAATGATAGATCCTGCTATGATTACTCCCTTGGGGTCTATTTCTTTACTTATAGATCGTACTGCCACACTTAATTAATTAATCAATAGGCCAATAATTTTGCTCTAACCTCTTCCATCAGCCACATAGGGGTGGAGGTAGCACCACAGATTCCAATACGCTGGTTAGGTTCAAACCACGTTTTATCTAACTGGTCTACATTGGACACAAAATGCGTATTTGGATTTGTGTTTTTGCATACTTGATATAAAACCTTACCATTGGAGGATTTCGTTCCACTGACAAAAATTATCTGATCAAATTTTGAAGCAAAATCCCTCAGTTCCTTATCCCTGTTTGATACCTGCCTGCAGATGGTATCGTGAGCATTAACCGATATACCGTTATCCTGCAATATTTGGTTAATCTCATAAAATTTATCTGTACTTTTAGTAGTCTGGCTGTATAGGGTAATATTTTTAGGCATAGTGGCTATATCCAGTTCTGATATATCCTGGAAGACCACCGCATTGTTTGAAGTTTGGCCTAGGAGTCCTTTAACTTCAGCATGGCCATGCTTACCATAAATATAAATCTTTTCAGCTTTGTCATAGGAATTTTTAACCCTGTTTTGGAGTTTAAGTACCACTGGACAGCTGGCATCTATGAGCGTAATGTTATTTTTGAGTGCTGTTTGATAGGTAGAAGGAGGCTCACCATGAGCACGAATCATCACTTTCTCACCATGAAGTTTATTGAAATCATCATGATCTATGATCTTCAGACCTCTTTGGGTAAGCCTGTTTACTTCTTCATCGTTATGAACTATATCTCCCAGACAGTATAGATACCCCTGTTCATCCAAAATTCCCTCAGCCATTTCTATGGCATACACCACTCCAAAGCAAAATCCGGAATGCTGATCGATATTTACATTTAGATTAAGCATACTCTTTCTTTTTTAAAGGATTTTTCTTTCTATTCTGAAATCCTTCATATAGTGTAATGTTCATGAGGAGTAGCGTCATAGAATAAACCATATCTTCAATGGGAATCGTTCCTAATCTGATACTTAGATTTTCCGCATCGTTATAAAGCACTACTGGAGATTCTATGAATGATCCTGTTAATACTCCATTTACTAATATGAATGGAACCAAATGGACCAGATAAGCTAAGTAAAACCTTCCCAAGATGCGGGCTTTATAAACCTTATAATGGATTGCCAACATTATCCCTGCCACTATAAAATTAACCGCGGTGTACCATTTGTCCAGGTTGAGAAATCCTATCAGAAGAAAAGTAGGTATAAGTATGAAGGTGATGGGACTACTAATATTGGCTAATAGATCTTTTTTAATAAAGTAATTCAGCACTTCGTATATAAATATACAGGCAAAAGGAACCGTGAGGAAAAACATCCATTCTTCCATAGGTAAAGGACCTAAATAGATCCCAGTTAGGTATGTAGGGTTGAAGGACCAGACTCCTATTATAGTGAAGAAATAATCCCATATCAGGAAAAATGTAGCGGTAATAGCTATAGCTGGGAACAGTGCATACCATTTTTTTGCATACCGGATCCTAGGCTCAAATGACCTGATCAAAGGAAATGAGATAGTTAATAAATTTAAAAGAAGGTATAGGTATTTTTCCATTTTAATCCAATCCTAATTTTACTCCGCAATAGGTGCTTACCAGCAGGGAAAATTTTCTCGCATTCGGTATTCTTATCCGTGTAGTGGCCACGGTCTCAGGAGAGAGATGTCTGATTTTTAAGAATAGCTTTTGATAGTATTTATATGCCAAGTAAACACCTACCCTTGCTCCGGCAGGAAGTTGTTTAATACCCTCTAAAGCATCTTCAAAATCACGTTCTATATCTGCCTCAATCTGGACTTTATCTGAATTGTCAAATTTTTTAAAATTAAGACCAGGAAAATAGGTCCTACCTCTTTCTTCATAGTCACTTTTCATATCTCGAAGAAAGTTTACTTTTTGAAAGGCCGAGCCTAGTTTACATGCGGGGTCTTTTAGCCTGTTGTATTCATCTACATTTCCCTCACAAAATACCCTTAAACACATAAGGCCTACCACTTCTGCAGAGCCATAGATATATTCTTTATATCCCTGAAGGCTATAATCAGTCTTCTCGAGATCCATTTCCATGCTATTTAAAAATGCATCTATTAGGGAATACTCTATATCATATTGATTCACTACCAACTGAAAAGCATGAAGTACCGGATTAAAACTGATTTTGGACTCTATAGCTTTTTTGGTTTCTTCCCTAAAATGATTTAAAAGAGCTTTTTTATCATGATCATGAAAGGTATCTACGATTTCATCCGCGTATCTGACAAAGCCATATATGCCATATATTGGCATATGATATCTCACATCCAACGCTTTGATGCCAAGAGAAAAAGAGGTGCTATAACGTTTCGTAATCAGTCTACTGCACTCCAAAGCAGTCTGGTCGAAGAGAGCTCTTGCATCCATGCGGTTATAATTTAACTACTAAATCCAACTTGTTTTCTTTCATGACCTCTGTAGCTACTACTTGGCCAGATATTAAGGAAGGCGGTACGCCAGGTCCAGGCACAGTAAGTTGGCCTGTATAATACATATTTTTGACCTTTTTGTTTTTAAGAGATGGTTTTAATATAGCAGTTTGACTAAGGGTATTAGCCAATCCGTAGGCATTTCCCTTAAATGCATGGTAATCTGATTTAAAGTCATTATGCGCATAAGACCTTTTATATACAATATGACTACGTATATCCTGCTTTGTTAGTTTTTCTAACCTTTCCATTACGATGTGGAAATATTTTTCACGCATCTCTTCCGTATCCTTCAGATCGGGAGCCAATGGAATCAGCACAAATAAGTTTTCTTTGCCAGCCGGGGCAACCGAATCATCAGTGATAGATGGTGCGCATACATAAAATAAAGGTTTTTCTGGCCATCTAGGATTTTCATATATAGCATCCGCATGGGGACCCAGCGGTTCATCGAAGAATAAGTTATGATGCTTAAGATTATCTAATTTCTTATCAATGCCGAGATAAAACAATAAACTGGAAGGAGCAAGGGTTCTTTTATCCCAGTATTCAGGTGAATAATTTCTCTCTTCCGCAGAAAGCAATTCATTGTCCACATGGTGATAATCGGCTCCTGCTATAAGGACATCGCATGGCACACTGCTCCCATCTTTCAGAATTACTGCTTTGGCCTTGCCATTTTCTGTGTGTATTTGTGAAACTTCAGAATTATATTTTATGTCTACACCTTTTTTCTCGGCCAGAGCCACCATGCCTTCTATGATTTTAAACATACCCCCCATAGGATACCATGTTCCTAAGGCGATATCAGCATAATTCATCATACTGTATAGAGCAGGTATTTTATCCGCAGTTTGACCTAGGAACAACACCGGAAACTCCATCAGCCTGATAATCTTATCATTCTTAAAAAATTTTCTGATGTGTTTGGACATGGATTGCAGTAAATCGAGTTTTACTACATCTTTCAGCAATGAAAACTGAGCATATTCGGTAATAGATCTATTGGGTCTATAGACGAAATCCTTTATGCCAACTTGATATTTATATGCGGCTTGGGTAAGAAATTTATCAAGGGCTAAATCGCTACCAGGCTCCAGCTCATTAAGCATCTGTTTAAATTCCTCCATCGAAGCAGGGATATCAAGGATTTCATTTTCCCCAAATATTACTGAGTAGGATGGATCTAGCCTGATCAAATGATAATAATCAGCAGTTTTTTTTCCGAAAAACTCAAAGTAGGAATCAAAAACATCTGGCATCCAATACCAGCTGGGACCCATATCAAAAGAAAAACCCTCGGCTTCAAACTTTCTAGCTCTTCCGCCGGGGGTACTGTTTTTTTCCAATAATGTAACGTGATAACCGCTATGCGATAAATGAGTAGCTGCTGAGATTCCTGCAAAACCAGCTCCAATTACTACTACCCTATTATTTTCCATTAATTAATTCTTGTTTTTATAAACGTATAGATCTTCTTTGAGAATTTTTCTCGCGATATGGATTCTGTTTTTGACCGTGCCTATAGGAATGGCTAACTTATCTGCGATTTCATGATATTTAAATCCTCTGAAATGCATCAAGAAGGGAACTTTATATACTTCATCCAAGGCGTTTATGGCTGTTTGGATATCATCCATGGTGAAATCACCATATGCCCCATTCTCAATTTGATTATTTCCAGAATTAATATAGTGAAGATTATCCGTAGAATCTACAAAAGTTCCTCTTCGTACCATTCTTTGGTAGTTGGTAATAAAGGTATTTTTCATAATGGTATATAACCAGGCCTTCAGGTTGGTACCATCTGTGAACTTATCCTTATTAGTATAAGCTTTTACAAATGTATCTTGAATAAGATCATTGGCATCATCAATGTCCCTTGTAAGCTTTAAAGCAAATGGCTTTAGCGCTTTTGACATCTTGTGGAGTGAGTAGCTAAATTCTAGAGTTGTCATTGTAGAGTGGCTTTATGTTTTTGTTTAATCAAATGTATAAAACTTTAAACAAATAGACAAGCGTCTTGAGAAATTATTTTAATATTTTTTTCAGATTAAATTGGGATATAAGGAAATGAATGGTAGGAAAGTGATTGTTTTAGTGCTTAAATGGAGTAATTAGGCCTAAAAAAAGAAAAAGCAGGAATAATAAATATCCCTGCTTTTGTTTAGCATTGTATAGATTTAGGAATAATTTTTACCCTACTGTTTCCATTTCCTCCAAAAACTCTTTGATCTGTTTAAAAGCAGTGAGGATTTTCACATTTGATGGCACATCTAAATCTTTACCTATCACTTGAAATCCTGTCAAAAGAATTTCCGATTGTTGAAACCTGTCACTAAGAGCCGATATATACTCTTGTACATATTCACTGCTGGGAGAAGTAGTGATTACAGTTACCAAAAATTCTGGATTGTGAAGTTTATAGACCGATAAGAGATCATCATTAGGAGTACTTTGCCCTAGATATATCACTTTATGTCCTTTTGTTTTGATAAGGTAGGCTGCAAATAACAGTCCTATTTCATGTAATTCACCCTCTGGCAGATATAGTAAAAATTTACGCCCATTATCTCTATACATTTGCCCGTCTATAGCTACGATCAGTTTTTGACGGACCAGGTTGCTTATAAAATGTTCATGTGCAGGATTAATTGCGCCCGTCTGCCACAGGATGCCAATCTTTGCCATAAAGGGATAGATGATATGAAGCATAGTCTGCTCAAAACCTATCTTCAATATATTGGTAGAAAGGATTTTGTCAAACCGTTCTTCGTCCATTTCTATCATGCATATGGTAAGGGCGTGTATCTGATCCTCGTGGGTCAAAGTTCTTTTAGTCAGATTAAATACCTCTTCACGCATTTCCTCAATGGACATTTTAGCTATTTTGCTAATTTTAAATCCATTGTCATTTAGTAAAGCTACATTTAAAATAAGCTTAAGGTCTTCATCTTCATAAAATCGGATATTAGTATCTGTTCTTTTGGGAGTAAGCAGTTTATACCTTTGCTCCCAAATCCGCAACGTATGCGCTTTGATGCCTGATAATTGTTCCAGATCTTTAATTGAGTAGGTACTCACATTATATAGGGTTTAATATGTATTCTTTGTGGTATTAAATTTCCTCTTCTGACCAAGCTATAAAATCTCTTATCCGTAAAAAATATGGTATAAATAGGATTATGTATATGACCTTGGAAAATATAGGTTTTTAAATTTTCTAATAAATGGTGCCCAAATATAGAGTTAAATATTAAAGAGGAAAAATATACATTTCCATTTATGTTTTTTATATCCCTCATATAATACTTATTATCCATTTAAAATTTTCTTAAACTACTAACTGTAAAAAAATTTAAATGTTTATAGGTTAAAGTATTATAGCCAATATTCCGAAAAAAATTCCTAAACAAATTAATAAGAATATAGCTACTGAGTTTTCCTTATTGAAGGACATTTTTCTATAGATCAATTGGATCAAAAATGCTACTCCTAGCCATCCTATGTAATTTTCTAAAGGAATATCATCGCTATGCCATGTCCAAAAATCCAATGCTATAGCAACAGGCTCTATTAAAAAGTCTAATAACACCATTAATAGAGCTGCCATTAATGCAGCAATAATATCATTGGTAATGTAATTGTTAAAGAGAGAGCCAGTGATATAAACAAGTAAAAACCAGTTTACCCCAATCATTAAAGGAACACCCAAGACTTTGGGTCCAAGGACTGTACCATAGGTATAATCGCCAAAAATCAGTCCTGTCTGTACACCCACTACTTCAGCTCCAAATCCAATTAAGAATGCTAAAGAAGAAAAGATATAGAAATCAGTACTCCATTCCTTATGAAAGAGTAACAGTATTACCGTACTCAATAACAAATGAAATGGAGTCAACATTTGAAAATAAGGTCTTACAGCTGGCACAGCCATCCCTATGATGCCCACTAAATAAAATATAGCAATGATGAATTTAAAAACCGAAGCATTCAATCCTAATTTGTTATTAACTGATTTATCAGAAGCGGTCAACATATGTTTTAAAACAATAATCGTTTTTTAGAAATTCTTTTCATAACACACTATTGCTATCTTTGTTATAATTATCAGTACAAATGTATAAATTTAAAAACACCTATGATATTATATAATGTAACAGTAAATATCGATGTAGCTGTAGAAGAGGAATGGGTCAATTGGATGAAAGAAACACATATTCCAAATGTAATGGCTACTGGATTGTTCAATGAAAACAAATTTTATAAACTCTTGCACGATGTAGAAGATGGAGGTGTAAACTATTCAGTACAATATTTCGCTGATAGCATGGAAAAAATAACAGAGTACCAAGATAACTTTGCTCAAGGACTCCAGGAAGAAGTCAAAGAAAAGTACGAAGGGAAATATGCCATTTTTAGATCATTGTTGGAATTAGTATCCTAACTTCAGTTTGTACGGTAGTCTATAAAGGTTCAGTAAAGTTTGAAATCGGAGATTTCTGCATGTTATGCTCAGTGATCAACCTGATGCCTTCCAGAGTAAGATTTCTATCCAAGACATCAAAGCTATCTTTTATATTTACGAGAATAGAGGATAAACCACCTGTGGCTACTATTTTAAAAACTTCATTTGGCAACTCTTCTTTTATGCTTTGAATGATTCCCTTTACCAACCCTGAGTAGCCATAAAGTATTCCAGCTTGTATAGAATGAATGGTATTTTTTCCAATAGCAGAGGAGGGCCATTCTAAGGTTACTTCCGGTAGCTTGGAAGTATTGGTATTTAAACTTTTTATTGCTGTTTTGATTCCCGGCACTATGTTGACCCCCTTCATTTTTCCGTTTCCATCTATTACGGTAAAAGTGAGTGCTGTACCAAAGTCTACAATTATGCAGGCACAGTGTAGTTTGTCATATGCGGATACCGCATTAGCCATTAAATCCGAACCTATCTCATTGGGTTTTGAAGTGCTTACTTGTAAGTTTTTGTAACTTTTTCCACTGATAAGGTATGGGTCCAATCCTATATATATTTTGCAGAAATGAATGAGCAGACTGTTAATTTCTGGTACTACCGAACTAATGCCTATTTTATTAATCAGAGATTTGTGCAGATTATTTTCTAAAAAATAGAGGTGCATTGCTCCTTCCAGTTCGGATTCGAGGAGGTTGAATCTAGTTTCTACTCTGTATTCATATGCCCAGCGCTTTTCTTCAGGATCATAAAGACCAAAAACTATATTGGAGTTACCCGCATCTATAGAAAGAAACATAATTTGTGTATTGGATTAAGCCGTGATTGACAGCCAAATATATAAAACACTTTACTTCTTTTCTTTATTTTGACTAATTTAGCCCGTATGTATACGATCAGAGAAGGAAAAAAAGAAGATATTCCCAGAGTGTTTGAACTGGTTCAGGAATTGGCTTTATATGAAAAAGCTCCCGAAGAAGTCACCAATACTGTAGAAATGATGGAGACGGACGGATTTGGGCCCAACCCAGTTTTCAATTTTTTTGTTCTGGAAAAAAACAATAGGGATATTATCGGTACCGCCATCTATTACTATAGATATAGCACATGGAAAGGCAAGCGACTTTATCTGGAGGATTATATAGTGACAGAAAAAGAGCGTGGTCAGGGTGCGGGGAAATTACTTTTTGAGCGAGTATTAAAGAAGTCTCTGGAAGAAAACTGTACCGGTATGATGTGGCAGGTACTAGACTGGAATGAACCAGCCATTAATTTTTATCAAAAATATAGTACTTATATGGAAGGTGGATGGTTTAATTGTCACCTCCAGTCTGAGGAAATAAAAGGCTTTGTTAAAGGTTAATAGTCAGCAGATTATTTTCTCTTAAAAGTTTCTTTCCGAACTGCTTTATATGATAACAGCCATCTCTCTACGAGTAAAATCCCTAGGTTTATTAGCACTATTGATATTATACTCTTCTGTGGTTTTAGGTCAGGAGAATGTGGAAGAAGGTATAGGAAATAGGAGAGGTCTAATAGAGCGGATGTTTGACACAGCAGATGGCGTTATAGATTTTATCAGTGGAGATAAATGGAGCTTTATCCCCGCATTGACCTATTCTCCGGAAACAAGTCTGGGCCTTGGAATGAGAGCAATTAAAATCTTTAAGTATCAAAATGATACCACCTCGCTTATTTTAAGGCCAAGCAGTTTACCCATTACTTTTCTTTATACACTAAATAGGCAAACTATCATCACCACAGAATTAAATCTATGGATGAATGATAATCGAGATTATGTAAATGCCCGTATTGAACTGACGGATTATCCATTTAAATTTTATGGTATCGGCAATGAACTTAGCAGAGAAAATGAAGAATTCTATTCTACCCGCTTTGCCTATTTTCATTTAAACTATGAAAGACAGATAGTTCCAGGCCTCTACATTGGCCCACGGTATGAATTCCGTATAGATGATATTTACCGTAAAGAACCTGAGGGGATTTTAGATCGGGATTTGGTAGCTGGCAGTGATGGGCAAAGACTTTCCGGATTCGGTTTAGTAATGAATTTTGATACAAGAGACAATATCTTTCAACCCACAAAAGGTAGTTTTCATCAAATCTCCTGGATGACCTTCCAGTCATATATGGGGAGCAATTTCACTTTTAATCAATATGAGTTTGATTTTCGCAGATATATAAGGACATGGAACAAACAGGTTTTGGCTTTACAGACTTGGTGGAGTTTTACCGGTGGCAATCCTCCCTTTCAGCATATCTCCCTATTAGGAGGTAGTGATTTGATGCGAGGATATTTTGAAGGCAGGTACCGGGATAGGTTAGCGATGGCACATCAGGCTGAGTATAGATTGCCAGTATACAGGAATTTAGGCATAGTGATATTTGGAAGTACGGGTCAGGTAGCTGACCGATTTTCGTCATATAAGTTAGATAGATTTCGATTCGGAGGAGGAATTGGATTTAGGTATAAATTAAATAATGAAGGCTTAAATATCAGACTCGACCTGGCCTATGGGGACCAAAAAGCATTTTATTTTGGTTTAAATGAAGTTTTTTAAGATCGCATTGTAGAGAAGATTTTAAAATTATTTTTTAGTGGAAGAGCATATTTCCTAATTTAGGACTGATAATGTTGCTAATCTTAAATACTCAATATAATTTAGACGCGGATTGTCCAAATTTATGATTCCATTATCTCTTCCGCATCTGAATGGTAATGAATGGCTCTATGTAAAAGAGTGCCTTGATACCGGCTGGATTTCATCTGCAGGAAATTATGTCACCCTATTCGAAGCGGCAGTAGCACAGCAATCTGGAAGTCCCTACGGATCTGCCTGCATTAATGGTACTGCTGGCCTACATTTATCACTTATTTGCTCAGGTGTACAGCCAGGTGATCATATTATTGTACCCAACCTCACGTTTGTAGCTTCTCTAAATGCAATAAGCCATGCAGGTGCCTCTCCGATCATGATAGACATCAATTCAGGTGATTGGCAAATGGATCTTCATTTACTTTCTGGGTTTTTATCTGAACAAACTGAGATCAGAGATGATGGCTATACCTATTTCAAAAAAACCGGGCATAAAATCAAGTCTATAATGCCGGTACATGTTTTAGGTAATATGGGCAATATGGAAAGATTGATGTCCCTCGCCTCTCAATATAATCTGGATATTATAGAAGATAGCACAGAAGCCTTAGGATCTACTTATAAAGGAAAACAGGCAGGCAGTTTTGGAAAATTTGGCATTTTTAGTTTTAATGGGAATAAGATAATTTCTACTGGAGGAGGTGGAGTAGTGGTAAGCCAGGAAGAAAATCTGATTCAAAAGGTAAAACATTTATCATCACAGGCGAAAATAAGTGCTGATATCTATGATCATGATGAGGTAGGTTATAATTACCGGATGGTAAATATTCTTGCGGCAGTAGGATTGGCCCAGATGGAACAGTTTCCAGCGCATTTATCTATAAAGAAAAAAATCGATAAATTCTATCGTGAGGAACTGGAAGGTGTAGGCGATATAGTATTTCAGACAGTGAGAGAAGGGGTGGACCCTAATTGTTGGCTGTTTACTTTTAGAACTAATTATAGTGTGTCACTTTTAAATTTCCTAACAGAAAACGGTATCCAGTGCAGACCTTTTTGGAAGCCAATGAATCAATTAATAATGTATAAGGACTTTCATTATGAACAGTCAGCAGATATCTCGGAAAGGGTTTATCAAGAGGGGATTAGCATACCCTCTTCAGTGGGTATGACATCCGATGAACTCGAAAAAGTGACTAAATACATTAAGCTGTATTACAAGAACAATGGCGTAAAAAATAAAAATAACTCTTTGAGTTTTTTATAAAATAATTGCATATAATGCTTCGCAAAACCAAAAAGGAAATTTTCTGATCCGCCTTTTGAAATGTGATAATGCCTGAAAATATGAATAGTGTAGAGATAGCGGAGTTTATTAAAGAATATGTCATCGAAAGGGAGCATAGTTTTTTTTCAGAGGATTTTTTGCGTGCTCACGATCAGATGTCTAAGCACATTAGGGGAAAGTCGGTTCTCGTAATAGGTGGAGCAGGCACTATAGGATCAGCTTTTATCAAAGCGCTACTACCGTTTAAACCTGCTCGGCTATATGTGATCGATATTCACGAAAATGGTCTTACTGAACTTACTAGAGATTTACGTAGTATCCCTGATCAGTATATTCCCGAGGACTTTGTCACCTACCCTATGGACTTTGGGTCTGTCGCATTTAAAAAGGTTTATATTCAGGAAGGCAAATGGGATGTGGTTGCTAATTTTGCTGCACACAAACATGTGAGAAGCGAGAAGGACAAATATGCCATAGAAGCGATGCTAGATAATAATGTGTTTAAATCTAAGGCTTTATTAGATTTACTTGCTTTATCTCCGCCAGCACATTTCTTTTGCGTGTCTACTGATAAGGCCACAAATCCTGTAAATGTGATGGGAGCCAGCAAACTTTTGATGGAAATGCTCCTAAAAGCTTACAGTGTTAAGTTTAAAATTACTACCGCCCGTTTTGCAAATGTGGCATTTTCCAATGGCAGTCTATTAGATGGTTACTTGAATAGATTATTTAAAAAGCAGCCTTTATCTTGTCCTGAGGATATAGAAAGATATTTTATTTCCCCTGAAGAAAGTGGTCAAATTTGCTTACTTGCCTGTATAGTAGGAAATAGTGGGGAAGTATATTTTCCTAATTTCACTTCTCTAAACCTAAAGTCCTTTAAGGAAATAACGTTGGCCTTCTGCCAGGGGTTAGGAAAGAAAGCATATGTGTGCAATACTGAAGAAGAGGCCAAAAATTTTATCATAGAAAATAAAAGGGATTATCCTGTATATTTTTTCAAATCAGGTACCTCCGGTGAAAAAATGGCAGAAGAATTTTATTCATCATCTGATGAGGTAGAATTTAAAGACTTCACCAGTCTGGGAGTTATTAAAAATAAATCAAATATAAGAGTAGAAGAGATAGAAGATATTATAAACCAACTTCAGAATTTACTATCTGATCAGTCAGCAAATAAATCTGATATCATTAAATTGTTAGGATCCTTTTTACAGGATTTCCAACATCAAGAAACCGGAAAATCACTTGATCAACAAATGTGAATGGGAAAGAATTTTTATATTTTCGTTAGAAGAATATCAGATATAGCCCTGGCTTTATTGGGTATTATTGTTTTCACCCCCATTTTGGTTCCTGTGATGATTGCTTTAAAACTAACAGGAGAGGGGCATATATTTTATTTACAGGAGCGGATAGGTTATAAGAAAAAGAAATTTCATATTATAAAATTTGCCACCATGTTAAAAAATAGCCCCAACATGGCAGGGGGCATCATTACTTCTTCAGGAGACCCCAGGTTTACTCCCTTAGGACCATTTCTAAGATCATCCAAAATCAATGAAATACCCCAGTTATTTAATATTCTTCTTGGAGAAATGACACTTATAGGACCTCGTCCTGTCATGGAACAGAGCTTTGAAAAATATTCCCCCAATATCAAGGAAATTATTTATAATCATGTCCCTGGACTTACTGGCATAGGATCCATTATCTTCAGCCACGAAGAAGAGCTTATAACCAAAGTAAAAGAATCAGGAGGTGATGCATGGGACTTTTATGTCAATGAGATTTATCCTTATAAAGGAGAACTGGAGCAATGGTATCAACGGAATATATCATTAGGCACGGATTTTAAAATTTTGCTTTTGACGGCCTATTCTGTAGTTTCTAGAGATAAGCGTATTGTTTACAAAGTATTTAAAACTCTTCCAGCACGAAAATTCATTCTAGATTCGGGGAAATATCAAATTGCGTAAAATATCATCTCTTTATAACGAAATGGATTTGAACAAAATCCCCTATTCTTCGATTGTTACATATAGTTTATAAAAATGTAACTCCTTGAATTATAGAGATTTTACATTGGATAAAACATACTATTTTTCTCTTAAGAATTGGCTTTAAGTTTGTTAGATTTTTCGAGATTTTAAATCCATAGCATGAAAAATCTAATAATTTTTATCTTATCAATTTGCCTTAATTTCTCCGTGCAAAATTCTGTAGCTCAAAATTTTTCATTTGAAACTATGGATAGGCCTTGGAGCATTGAGTTGGGGGTAGGCCCCGGATGGATTTATGCAGACAATGGTGGGTCGGTAAGAAATTTAGGCTTTAGTCTTTCTCCAGCAGCCTCCGTCTCGCTCACAAAAAAAATAAATCCCTTGATATCCTTAAGAAGTACCATTGGATTTCAATCTATGCAGGGAAATTTAAATGCAAATATTGAAAAGCTGGTTAAATTAGGGGAAAATGGTAATGCCTATCATTTTAATGGTCAAGCTTATTATTTTGACGTGGCCCCGGTTTTTCGCTTGTTCAGATCCAGTGAGTTGGTCTATCGTAGGAAAATCAACTTATATGCCAGTACAGGAGTAGGGGTAATGGGAATAGTATCCACCAATGATGTTTGGGTAGAAGGAGAATCTGTTACCAGACAAAATAATATGATAATCCCCTATATTCCCCTGAGAGGAGGAATTTCCTATAAATTCAGACCCTTATGGGATCTGTCTTTTGAAGGATCATTATTATTAACTTTTAATGACGATATAGACGGGAATACAGGAAACAACTTATTGAACGACTACCCTATGAATGTTCAGGTTAAGGTGAGAAAATTTTTCAGTTTTAAATTGGCGAATCCTCTATTTTAAATTTTTGCTTTTTCATATGCGCTATTGATGGGCATGTCAGTAATTATCCTAATTATTTATTTTTAAGATGATAAAACACCAAATTTGGCTAGAGCCCCTTAAAACTAGAGTTAATTGGACCACTCTAGTGGAAATTGGAAGTTTAGAACAATTGCATATTATATAATGATGTATCTACCAGATATTCTTATTTACCCTTCCTTTAGGTAGGGGTGATCGCTTGAAACCATATAATCCGGCTTTAGCCGAACCTGCGAGGTATGAAACATATCATGAATTTTTTAGCTCATTATAATCCATTATCTAAAAATATAGGCTACACCAATATTTGCCACAAAATTCTTTCTGTCCAGACCAGGCGCTATATAATTGGTAGGATCATTTTCAAGGTACCACATATAGTTAAGGGTATTTACATATTGAACTCTAGAAGAAATGAGGAAATTGTCTATTCTCCAATCTGCTACAAGTGAAGGAACTATATCCACATATTTCCTTCTCCAGTCTTTTATGATTTCGAATCTTTTATAATAAAAATCATTGTTATTTTCGATCCTTTCCAGTTGGAAACCAATTCTATTGAAATCTTTTATCCAGCTGATTTCTCCGAAGATGACATTACTTCCAGGACCTATGCCGGCACCTATCACCTGACCCCGGTGGGTATATCCATGTCTTACATGCGGATGAATGTACCAGCTGTTCATACTTCTGATACCCCTCCTTACCGTCTGCCCTGTATGGGTCATTTCCATATGGACTTGCAGAAACTGATCATTTTTTAATGGAGTAAGATTTACAAAGCCAAGCGTATAAGCCCTATTTTCATCGGGATTCACTATGAATTCTCTCATCCGCTTGCTGTTTCCATTACTGCCATATTCTCCATAAAATTCAAAATTTGGCATGACCCATCTGAAGAAACCACTGCTCATTTGGTTTCTGATATTATCTACCCCACTGCTCACCGTATTAGCTCTTTTATTACCATTAAATATCGGGAGATAGTCATCAAAAGATGTCATATCATTATTGTACATCTGGGAGACGCTGCTGTATCCGAATGAGAGTCCTGGAACC
>DATHVH010000218.1:0-3477 GCA_035461405.1 Anditalea sp. | reverse complement strand
AGTAAAAAGATACATTTACAAAATTGCTTCAGCACTCATAAAAATAGTGCTTCAATTTGGACCTAAAAGCAAATGATTAAAAGGATAACCTTACGTTTATAAATTTAATAAATACTATAAATAAAAGCTATAGTCCAATTAAAAAAATCAAAGGTGGTGCAGGGGAATTTTCTTAACAAGTGGCAATATCTGTGTGGTTTAGCCAGTCCTTTTCCCAAAAAATATGTGTGATAAAAAATTTATATACACCACCTTTAAAAAAAGGTCTACTTAATTATTGTTGGTTTCCACCATATTGCTTATTTGCTGCATCAGTGTGACCGAATCTGCCTGCATCCAATGATTGGATATCTTATTATCTTTTAACTCATAAATAATAATACCTTCTACATCTACTTTGTTCCCAGTTGGAGCTTGTCCAAAAAGTTCTCCTTTATGTTCGCCTACTAATTGAAATCGAACAACAACTTTATTGCCTTCCACAATCATATCTTTGGATATAATTTGGTAGTCAGGCAGTCCGGTTTCGAAAATAACTATATGACTTTTTAAATGCTCATCCGAAATATACTTATCTATAATTTCTTCGGATTTGTCTTTGGAGATAGCGGAAAAATATTCCTCAATTAATTTACGGCTTTGTTCGGTAGTCATGGTTTGGTTTGTTTAAGTTAAAGATTTGATTACCAGTAAATATACTGCTGAAAAAGGATTATAAATTGTAAAAAAGGGACATTTTTAGAGTTACATACCCTTTTAAACCGTACGTTTTTTATTGGAGCAATTTTTATAGGAATAATCAAATGAGATTTTTCGATTCATTTATGGAAGCAACTTTACGCTTAAACTGATTATTGTCCGAAATCCTCAAGAAAGAAGTCGATTTTGTAAGGCGGTATATCTAATTATAATGGATCTCTTTATAGAATTCGGTAAATTTTGCAGGTTTTTATATGAGTAGATACCAAAAAATACAAAATTTAATTATTATAATTTTTTATATTATTCATTTACCTAGTTTTCGGTAAATAATATAATTATTTGTATTTTTAAATTAAATAAAATAACCTAAATTTAGATTGTTTATAGCTTAAATCAAAAAGATAAATACGGAAGTAACCGGAGAACTTTCAGAGTATAAATATCCATTTCTATATTTAGTTTTTGTCATTATCCTTTCCAGTACTATTGAAAATTTTATTAGCAATCCTTTTTTACAGATTTAAATGGGGACGGGGAATAAACAAAAAAATGCTGCAGTAATTGTAGCGCATCCTGATGACGAAACCTTATGGTGTGGCGGGACTATTTTGTCTAATCAATCTTATAACTGGTTTATAATTTCCCTTTGTCGTGGTAATGATCCAGATAGAGCTCCGAAGTTTTTTAACTGTCTAAAAATATTAAATGCCCATGGAGCAATGGGACTGCTGGATGACGGGCCTGAACAATACCCCTTAAATAAGAATGTAGTTAAAAGTGCATTATTAGAATTATTGCCTTCTACACTTTTTGACCTGGTAATAACGCATAATCCCTCAGGAGAATATACCCGACATCTCCGGCACGAAGAGGTCAGCCAGGCAGTAATTGAGCTTTGGTACCAAGATGAAATTTCTATCAAGGAACTTTGGATGTTTGCCTATGAAGATGGGAATAAATCATATCTACCAAGGGCAGCGAATAAAGCCATTCAGTATAAACTACCCACTCCTATATGGAAACAAAAATATAAGATCATTACTGAAACCTATGGGTTTTCTCCAGGAGGTTTTGAGGCTGAAACTACTCCTAGAGTGGAAGCTTTTTGGAAGTTCCATAGGGCAGAAGATGCTTTCAGCTGGTTACAACAAGGAGGAAAACTAAAACCAACTTCAATAAGAAAAAATGAGAATATTGGTACTTTATGACTATCCGCCTTCTCCAGGTGGCCTGGCGACACAGGGGGACTTATTGTTCAAAGGCCTTCGAGAGGCTGGAGTGGATGTTTATGCAGTTCATTTTGAATCGGCTCAGGAAAAAGAATGGTATTATCGATGGTTTAAGCCGGATTTAGTTGTAGGGGTAGGATACTGGGGCCATACTCCCGAACTAATTCTTCATCCCCAAGAGCATGGGATCTTACCAGTTCCCTGGTTAGTAGCAGATGGATATATTGCCAATTATCAAAACATTTTAAATGAGCTACCGCTAATATTGGTGACCTCAAATTGGGTAAAGGAGATGTATGTACGTGATGGGATAAAACCGGATAATATTGAAGTTTTACCTGTGGGTTGTGACACCAATTCTTTCCAAGTGTTTGAGAAGAAAGATACTAAAATTCTAGCGGTACGGGAAACTTTGGGAATTGCACCCGACCAACTGATGATATTAACGGTGGGCGGTGATGCCGCTTCAAAAGGTGCGAGAGAGGTAATGGAAGCCCTTGCATTAATTGATAATAGAGCCCCTGATTGGAAATATATATGTAAAGTTTGGCCTCAAAAGAGGACGATAAAACAAAATTTATTGGATTTTGAATTGGCCGATTCTCTGGGTATAAGAGATAAGATATTTTACGCTACCAATACTATATCCCGGAACTTCATTCCATATCTGATAGGAGCATGTGATATATATGCTGCCCCTTCCAGATTGGAAGGATTTGGGATGCCCCAGGTAGAAGCAGGTGCTTGTGGCAAACCTGTAATAGGAATAAAGGCTATGGGTATGTTAGATACTTTAGTACATAAGGAAACTGCACTACTAGCGGATGTAGCTCAAGAAATAAAAGCCAAAGAAGTGATACTAGGTAAGGAGTCAGGTTATAATGAGAATTATAAAATGGTTTTTGATGTGCCACGTACTGTTGATTACCGCGCTGATGTCAATGGTATAGCCGACTATATGCTCACCTTAATGAGTGATGGAGGATTGAGAAAATGCATGGGTGCAAAAGGAAGGCAGCGGGTAACCGAAAACTTTGATTATAAAGTGGTAGCAAAAAAGTTTTTACAAATTATCGAAAAGAAATTGGGCATGAAAATGAAGAATCATGACACCGGATAGCCTGAAATTAATTCATTCAGCTAAAGAGGCTGCTCTAGGTATTCTGCTTCATAATGCAAGGGGCCCTTTTGAGGACTTACCCAGGACAGCTGGATGGGGCTATCCAGAGCCTTATACCAGGGATTTGCTGTTTTCTATATTAGGAATAGTGGTATCAGATAATGCAGTGCTATTGGCTAGTGTCCGAACTGTATTAGAGACACTGGCTATAAATCAGTCGGAGAAAGGACATATTCCATCTTTAGTCCATGACAGTGAAGATAGGGGTGCAAGTGACACTACACCTTTATTTTTGTTAACTATTGAAATTTATAGGCAGGCTGTAAAGGAACCCGATTTCTTACAAATTGCTGTAGACAAAGCTTTGCTATGGATGGAATATCAAAGTCCAACTAATCGATATCTCGTAGCGCAACAACCTACCAG
>DATHVH010000217.1:0-3169 GCA_035461405.1 Anditalea sp. | reverse complement strand
CTTTTTCTATCCCCTGGCTTGGTAGTATACTCCACCTTGTTTTGAGTCTGCAGCAGTTTAAGAGCAGTACTTACAGCACTTTTGCTTAGAGATAAATTTTCAACAATTTCTTCAAATGTTACCTCGGCGGCATCAATTACCATGATTAATCCCATGATCCTCCCCAATGCGGGTTGCAGCCCATTTTGCTCATGAAATACACCGATGGTTTCTACTATCTCCTTTTGTTTTGATGTTAATGGCATTTAAACTATTTCTGAAATATATAAATCGATTTATAAAATGCAATGATATGGTATTTTTTAGAAAAGTACATATACAATATAATGCTCTGCTAACTTTCTAAATATAAGAAAGGAAATTTGATTGCCTAAAAAAAAATTGTGCTTTTCAAAAGTTAAATATATACTATTATTTTAATTTGGTTCACAAAATACAGAACTAACTTGTTTTCTATGCGTATACATTCTAATTTTAAAAAAAATTAATGTCCTTATTAGTTTAAATAGGGTAAAATATATCGATTTAAAGTTATTAAGCCATTATAGTAAGCAGTAGCAGAATGTTAATATGAAATTGTCAATTGCTCAATATCGCATTATTATCGATGTATTTAAATCCTTTGGATTGATGAAATCATCTAACTGGAAATATAAAAGTTTCCTGCATGATTATCAGGTAAATCATATTTTCGTCCAGGCGCTTCTTTTTGAAATGGAACTTCGGTTAGGAATTTATTTGGCAGATGAAGAAACAGAAAAATGCTGCTGCCCCGATGCCGTAGTATCAGCTTTCAATAGTGCCAATATTTTTAATGGCAAAATAGATCATTTATCCTTTGATGAAAAAGAAGCCAAAGGGCAAATGGAAATCTCGTTAGCGTATTAAATTATATTTTTTGGGTTCATAATAGATGATAAAAGAAGTTCTTGGGCCACTTGGTAGTAGATGTTGTTTGGTTTGAAACTAATTGCGCCCAAGACTTCTGATCATCTGAAAAGATGGTTTATTGCTTGGATTATATTTACATCTGAAAAGGATCAAGCAAAAGCAATTAGTATTGTTGATGATATGTAACAGAGTATAGCAAAATAGTTACATAGTTATTTTTGAAATCCACCAAATCACACTTCCACATTTCTAAAACGGTTACTGATGAATGGTATGTTTATTGGCTTTTAGTCCCTAAACTTATAAAATACAACATGCCATGAAAGCAGCAGTAATAGAAAAATACGGAGGACCTGAAGTATTTAAAATCAAAAAAGTCCCTAATCCGGTACTTAAAGCAGGAGAGGTACTGATCAGAAACCGGGCTTCTTCTGTCAATCCAATAGATATTCATGTGAGAGAGGGGAGGACCCGAATCGTAACAGGCCTTTTTGGAGAGCATATCATAGGCAGTGACTTTAGCGGAACGGTACTGGCTTCTAAAAGCGAAAAATATAAAGAAGGTGATGAGGTATTTGGCTTTCTGAATGCTGCACTAGGTGGAGCCTATGCCGAACAGCTAATAGCCACAGAAACCAACCTCTGCCACAAGCCAAATAACATCAGCTTCAGCGAAGCCGCATCTTTACCACTAGTCTCCTGTACCGCATGGCAGGGGATGGTATATGAAGGAAAGCTTCAGAATAACCAACGGGTACTAGTCCTGGGATGTACGGGAGGAGTAGGTACTGTAGCTGTTCAGATAGCCAAAAGTTTTGAGTGTAAGGTTTTTGGTACCTGCAGTAAAGCCCACATGAATGCAGCCAAGGAGCTAGGTTGCGATGGAGTCTGGGCATATGACGAAGAAGAGGTACCGAAGGATGTGAACTTTGATCTTATTTTTGATGCCAGTGGCAAACACACCATATCGGATTATATGGAACAGCTGGATGAAAATGCCATGTTTGTATCCACCAAAGGTGGGGCTGAAAGTTTTGCCGGAGCAGCGAAAGCTATAAAAGATGTATCATTTCATAAACAGATGAAAATGATAGTGGTGATGCCTGACGCTGATGATCTGCAGAAAATCAAACAGACTGTAGATGATAAATGGTTGAAACCATATGTTGCTGAAACTTTTCCATTGGAGAAGATTTCCGAAGCTCACGCCAAAGCTGCCGAGGGCGGTTTTGTGGGTAAGATAGTGGTGGAGATTTAGGATGTGAGTTGACGTACGTATAACTAGATACCTTTGCTTCTTGACTCTGATCTAACGAATAAATAATCAGCTTTCATATAATTCCAATGGCAATCCATCCGGATCCTGGAAAAAAGTAAACCGTTTGCCTGTAATAGCGTCAACTCTGATATTTTCGCATATTATCTGTTTACTTTCTAAATCACTAATAGCTTGCTCTATATTCTCCACTTCAAAAGCAAGATGCCGCAATCCAACAGCTTCTGGTCCGTTAATTCTTGGTGGTGGATCTGGGAAGGAAAATAGCTCAATGCAGTGTGATCCATTTAAAGCCAAATCCAATTTATAAGATTCCCGCTCTTTTCTATAAGTTTCTTTCATTATAGTAAAACCCAATTTTTCTACATAAAAAGCTTTTGACGATGCATAGTCGGAACAGATAATGGCAATATGATGGATATTTTTTATCATGGTCAATGTAGTCATTGTTTAAATTAAATATTAATGTAAAGAACTATAAATCAGAATATAATATTAATTATTTACTTAATGGGGCTGGAAAAATATCTAATTTTTTTTACCCATCATAGTGCAGAGAAAGAATTTAGTTTTAAATTATTGTAAATTTGACACTTTATCTCTATTTCTGGATTAGGAATTTGAAAAGTGTTGTTTTATTTACTCATTTAATTTAATGGTTATGCCATCATTCACAACCCCCGTTTATTATGCTTTATTCTTTTCCTTCCTCTCTTTATTTGGTACCCATACCGCGCAGGGTAAACCTGCCAGTGTACATGCCTCTGAAAATCGAATGAATCTCGATACCGCCCGGTCTGAGGGCGGACAGCTACTCGCCTATGTCCGGGAAGGGGATACCGAACGTACCAGAGCTCTGCATCTAGCCTATAGCCAAAACGGTGAATTTATACCGCTGAACAATGGCAAAGCCATTCTTTATCCCCTGGTAGGATCACGGAAAATGGGAGCTCCCCATATTTTTAAAAAAGGCAGTGATGGCTTTGGGCTTATCACTTCGGA
>DATHVH010000216.1:0-4672 GCA_035461405.1 Anditalea sp. | reverse complement strand
TATAGAATCATCTAAGGAAATTCAGTTTCCTGATTCAGCCAAAACAGTATTTGAAGTTTGGGCCGGACAAAAAGAAGAACCTGCTATTGGGAATTTAGGAGGAGGTTCGGATCATATTGCATTTTATATGCATGTAGGTATACCATCTGTGAGTGGTGGAACCGGTGGACCTACCCTGTACCATACTAATTACGATAATTTCCACTTTTATGAGAAGTTTGTAGATCCTACCTTCAAGATGGGTGGATCGGTAGAGCAATTAATTGGATTGATGACACTTAGATTGGCCAATGCAGAGGTAATTCCCTATGATGTACCACGATATGCGGAAGACCTAAAAAGGCATTTCGAACAAGTGGAAAAAGGTGTTCAAGGATTTAATACTGATTTTAAAGGATTTTCCAAAACCCGCTCGGCACTAAATGATTTAAAGGCCTCCTCTGAAATTTATAAGAAAAATTTGGAGCAAAACATGCAGGGAAAATTAAGCGAGAAAGTATTGTTGGAAGTAAATAAAAAACTTATTGAACTGGAAAAAAGTTTTATAGATCCAAAAGGTATGTACTTCGGCAGTTGGTACCGATCTCTGTATGCATCTACCGATCCATATAGCGGATATGCATCATGGATGCTGCCCGGGATTATGTATGAGATCGAAAATAAAAGCACTGACCGATTAGGTGAATGGGATGATCGATATAGCTCCGCGATTAATGAGTTGAACAGGAAAGTAACTGAGCTTAATAATTTGTTAAATTAAGATAATACCTGACAGGTTTTGAATAAACCTGTCAGGTATTATCTATTGGTTTTCCCTGCTACCTTTATACAGCTCGTATTTTAATAACCGGCAGTCGATAGTGCCATTATAAAATTCCATTCTTCTTTTTGCCTTAAGGCCTATTTTTTTAGCTAATTCTAGATTGCCTGTGAATACATAGCCGGTGTATCCACCCCCTTTTTGCTTTAAAAAATCACCAATGCGCTTATAAGTTTCTTCTAATTCTATTTCTTGCCCTAATCTCTCCCCATATTCTGGATTGATAAAAATTATACCATCTTCCGTTTCCGGTAATGCTATATCTGCAAAGTCACCTTTTACAAAGTGAATTAAATCATTTACACCTGCCTCTTTTGCATTTTCCTGGCTTATCAACTGTGCTTGATCACTTATATCATTAGCTATGATGGTGGCGGTAATATTATCATTTATTTTTGACCGCAGTTCTTCTTTATAGGTTTGGTAGACTTCATCATCATACCCTATGAAATATTGAAAGGAATATCTGTCCCTATATAAACCCGGATATCGGTTGCTCGCTACCATAGCTGCTTCTATGGCTATGGTACCAGATCCACACATGGGGTTGACCAATGTGCCTTTGCCATCCCATCCAGCAGCCATCAGGGTAACAGATGCAAGTGCTTCCAGCATAGGTGCCTGTCCAGGAATTTTTCTATAGCCGTGCTTAGCAATGGTCTCTCCTGAAGTATTGATATATAATGATGCCTGGGTATCTTTCCAAAATAACTGAAAAACAGCTCCTTCATACTCAGATCCACTATTGGGTCTTACTCCAGAATTTTCTCTAAACCGGTCTACTATGGCGTCTTTAATCCTCACATTGACGAATAAAGGATTGTCTACGCTTTCATTATCTACATGGCTGGAAACGGAAAAGTAAGTATCATTGGTAATATACTGTTCCCAAGGAAGCGCTTTAACTCTTCTATAAATATCATCAGCATGCCTCAAATAAAATGATTTGATCTCAAAAAGTACGTGGCTGGCAGTTCGGAGGTGAAGGTTTAGGTAAATGCATTCGTTAAGGGAGGCATAAAGTTCCACCCCTGTTCTGAATACTACTTTTGGCTTAAAGCCTAAGGCAATTAACTCTTGCTCTAAATATGGTGCAAATCTGTCCTTGCACGTAATTACTACTTTTCCTTTCTGGCCAAAATCATTCATAGCCTGCAAAATTAGCGAAATTAAATCAAATAAGTTAAAGTGAGCTCCAAAGTCACGAAGTTAAATTAATCCCATAAGGAGGTTCGCCAGAAAATCACGAAGACACAAAATATGTAAGAACAAAGAGAGCAAAGCACTGCAGACATTTTTTTCGGCCTTTAGTCCCCTACCATTTCTCCTCTTACATCTAACATTTTACTTTTTACAAAAATTTTGAGTCTTGGCGCCTTTGTGGCTAAAAAAAAATTCGGCAAAGCATTTACTTTCGGACTTCAGTATCCCGTCTTTTTACTTCTTACATTTAACTTTTTACTTTTTACAAAACTTAGTGTCTTTGTGCCTTAGTGGCTAAAAAAAAAAATCGGCAAAGCATTTGCACTGAGTTCGATCCACATTAACCAAAATAAGAATATGGCCTATAACAGACAAGATGCGCAAGCAATGTGCAATGCTACAGAATTGGAGCTTTTTGACCAAAGCCAGCCTCCAAAGCTTTTTAAACTTAGTGCAGAAGATTTGAAGAAAAATATTAAAAGAACTCGAGATTTTAGAGACAAAAATAGGGATCTCTTCAGAAGACAATCACTGGAAATGGCTGACTCCACAGGAAATAAGAGAGGAAACTCCTTATCAGCTAACCAACGAACAGAGCAAAAAGCTGAATTGATGTCAGAAATGTTGGAACGTTTCGAACAGCAACTGGAAAATACAGGTGAGTAAAATTTCGCCTTGCATTTTTTTAAGGGCGCAAGGAATATAAAGTTCAAATGAACTCTATATTTTCTGTGCCCTCATTTTTGAAGTAATTATTGGATGATTATACATTTTTTTACCATCCTCCATTATTGGTTTACTCTTTAGAATAATCGCCCAATAAAATAATAAATACTTATGCCGGTAGCATAAACCATATGAGGCTTTAAAATAAATTATACCTTTTACTCTTTAGGGTGTTTGAGGTAAGCAGACTTTAGGTCCTTGATTATCTGAACTTTCTTCAAATTATTTATTTTATGAAAAGTTTTTTAAGTTTAAGTAGCGTTTATGTAAAGGTATCACCTAATTCTGAGGCATACTTTAACCCAAAATAACAATGAGTACTATAAAAGACCTCGCAGATTTTCATCATCCCATTTCTAAGATGTTTGTACAACCGCTAACAATAGATGAATGGGATAAATATAAATTATCTCCAGAGCAGGTATCCCATTTCCACGAATATGGATATGTTTCAGGGATAAAATTGCTGGAATCCCATCAGGTTGATCAGTTGAGGCAAGAACTTGAAGATATAACTGAACCCAACCATCCAGGGCATCAATTATTTTATGAATTTCACAGCAATGAATCCAAAGATCCCAATGCAGTTTTATTTCATTCTCTTGGACACTGGCGAATCTCCGAAGGATTTCACGATGTACTATGGAATCCAGCTTTCGTAATGGCAGCTAGCCAACTTTTGGAGAATAATTCAGTTAGGTTTTGGCATGATCAATTATTTTGTAAACCAGCGAAGCACGGCGGTGTAGTAGCATGGCATCAGGATTATTCCTATTGGACCAGGACTATTGCTATGCAGCATTTGACCTGCTGGGTGGGACTGGATGATGCTAATGTGGAAAATGGTTGTTTACACTATATTCCTAAAAGTCATAAATGGGGCCTGTTAGACAAACCAGACCTGGCAGGAGATATGGAGGGGCTTATGGACTATCTTACAGAAGACCAAAAAGCAGCCTTCCAACCGATACCCATAGAGTTGAAAAAAGGTTATGCTACTTTCCATCATCCTCTCATGGTTCATGGATCCTATAAAAACAACTCCCCTTACAGCAGAAGAGCATTTGTATTAAATGTCTTTGCCGATGGTACCACGAGTAATTCCGATGAACCGCTTCTAAATGGTGTACCTCCAATTCCCAAAGGAAATAAGATTGAAGGTAAATTTTTTCCTTTATTGTTTGAAGGGCAATAGTCGTAAGTAAAGTTGGGTGAAGATGTAGAGGCAGATAATTTCACGCAGAACTTGTCCCGTAAGGAACGAAACGGGAGTCGCAGAGACGCGGGGAAATTTTGGGCGCAGCGACAATTATAAAATTTCAAACATTGGCGCAGAGACGAAGAGAAATTTTGTCAGGTTTGATGCTGAACGGTCCTTTATCCTTTTAATATTCCGTACCTAGGACACGAAAATCATCCTGACCTCAGTTTCGGTCTTCTGTCTTCGGTCTCCCGTCTTTTACTTTTTAATTCCTACTTCCTACTTCTCACTTCTTACAAAATATCTTAATGTTCTCACTTCCCTCTTTGGTTATAATATAGAACTTATAAATAAAACCTACTTATATTTGTGAACCAATAGCCGTATAGAGGCTGTTAGATTGTGAAACCTCATGGACCTTGAACCCATGAAAAACATCTAGAATGACATCAAGAAAAAGAGTAGTAGTCGGCCTCTCAGGAGGTGTGGACAGTAGTGTGGCAGCCAGTCTGCTGCTAGATCAAGGTTATGAAGTTATTGGCATGTTTATGAAAAACTGGCATGACGAGACCGTAACGATTTCCAATGAATGCCCATGGATGGAAGACAGTACCGATGCCATGTTGGTAGCAGAAAAGCTTGGAATCCCCTTTCAGGCAATAGACCTTAGCGAAGAATACAAAGATCGAATTGTAGATTATATGTTTGCAGAATATCAGGCA
>DATHVH010000215.1:0-6453 GCA_035461405.1 Anditalea sp. | reverse complement strand
TCATCATGCCGGGGGATGTGATCCAGATTGACTTTGGCATCAGGGTCCATGATATGTGGGTGACCGATATTCAGCGCTTTGCTTACGTACTGAGGCCCGGAGAAAAGACTGCGCCAGATTCAGTACAGCAATACTGGGAGAATAGTAAACAGGGTTCCAGGATAGCATTAGCAGCAATGAAGCCTGGTGTAACAGGATATGATGTAGATAAGGCTCAGCGTGAATTTATGAAAAAGCAGGGATCGGAATATGTAATGTGGAGTACAGGTCATCCGGTAGGATATGTAGCACATGATGTAGGTCCAAATCTCGGAGGTGCTCAATTAGTTGATTCAAAACCTAGACCAGAAGCACTTAAACCCTTAAAGCCCGGGATGGTATTTGCCTTTGATGGTTTCTATACGTGGAAACTTCCCCAGGGAGGGGAGAAGACCATGTCTGTGGAAGAAATGGCTGTCATAACCGAGGACGGGGCTGATTATTTAATAAGCCCTCAAGAAGAATTGATATTAATAGGTAATTGATAGTGTAAAGTACATGTATTACGAGCTGTAGAATTTATGTTTTTTGTGAACTGTTGACCGTAAAGTTGTCGACACTAATCCGCAATTAAATAAAGCTCTCTGGGTATTATTGGTAGAATCAATTTCAAAAGACTTTTTTTGTTAGTATTACTCTTGTGTTTCATAAATGATATATTGTTGCAATATGTGAAGTATTTTTATAATTTTGCAATTGACACAAAGTTGCAATTTTGAAAATAGCCTTTCATACATTAATAATATATTTCCTAGCAGGTATATATTCTATATCACTAGGTCAAAGCAGTTTCCAAATATCAGGTAACATAGTATCTGAAACAGGGGAAGGCTTGCCTGCTCAGATCATTGTCCATGAGTTGCAAAAAGGTGCTATAGCTAATTTGGATGGAGAATTTTTTATCTCCGGTCTTCGCCGGGGAAGTTATCATCTTCACATTACTATGATGGGTTATAAATCGCATTCTCAGACAGTCATCATAAATGAAAATATTGAGGACCTAAAAGTGACGCTTAGAGAAACTTCCTTTGAATTGGAAACACTTACTATCGAAGCTAATCCATTTAAAAATGGACCCCTTGAGCACAGCCAGACCATCGAAGTTGTGGACCGGGCGTACTTGGAAAGAAATAATGCAGGGACTTTTGCCAATGCAATAGAAAAGATACCTGGTATTAGCACCATCAATACTGGAGTGGGTATCAGCAAGCCAATGATTCGTGGCCTTAGCTTTAATAGAATCATGATTAATGATCGAGGAATAAAGCAGGAGGGGCAGCAGTGGGGAGCAGACCACGGACTTGAAATAGACCCGTTTGATGTAGATAGGGTAGAAATTATCAAAGGACCAGGTTCTTTAATTTATGGGTCTGACGGAATGGCTGGGGTGATAAATATAGCTCCAGCACCACTCCCTGCCCCCGGATTAATGAACCTTGATCTGATGTCCACTTATCGATCAAATAATAATATGTTTGGCCATACAGCTATGGTGGAGGGAAATGAAAATGACTTTGTTTACAAAGCAAGATTTACTGCACAGGATTATGATGACTACCGCATTCCTACTGATCGATTTAATTATGCAGGATTTGTACTACCGGTATATGATTCCAGATTAAAAAACACAGCAGGGCAGGAAAGGCATTTCAGCCTGATGGCCGGAGTAAGAAAGGATTGGGGTAAATCAACCATTACCGTGAGCCGATTCCATCAATTAGCAGGTATATTTCCAGGAGCCGTGGGTATTCCCAATTCATATAGTCTTCAGCACCGAGGTGATAATAGTAATATAGATCTACCGTATCAAAATAATACGCATATTAAGGTAATCAGTAATACTAAATATTTACTTGGTCAAAATTGGGTAGAAGTAGATCTTGGATATCAAAAAAACATTAGAAACGAAAACTCACTTCCACATACCCATGGGGTAGGCCCAACTCCTGCAGGAACCTTAGGATTGGGACTTGATTTGGACACTTATACGGCCAATGTCCGCTTTAACTTCACCCAAAGTGAAACCCATCAAACTATATATGGCTTTAATATCCAGCATATGGCAAACGAGAAGAGTGGGTTTGAATTTTTATTGCCAGATTTTACCACTACACAGGGGGGAGCCTTTTATTTCCATGAATACAAGTCCAGTCCTAATTTAATCTTAAATGCAGGTATGCGGCTCGATGGAGCGCGTCATAATATTCAGGAGCACTTACAGCCTATTTATAGTCGTATGGAGCCTACTGGCACATTTGATCAAAGAAATCCCGATATAGATAGATCTTTATTGAACTTCAGTGGATCAGGTGGATTGTCTTGGATTATTAATAGTACCAACAATCTAAAATTTAATTTTGGCTCCAGTTACCGTATACCTACAGCTATAGAATTGGCTTCTAATGGTGTGCATCATGGTAACTTCAGGCACGAGATGGGAAATCCCAATCTGGAAAGTGAAAGGAGTTATCAGGCAGACCTCAGTTATGCTTACCGAAAAAAAGATTTTCATATAGTATTCAGTCCCTTTGCTAGCTATTACGACGGGTTTATTTATTTAGCACCTACAGGTAGGTTTTCATCTCTACCCGCAGCCAGTATGCTTTGGGAGTACAGGCAAAATAATGCAGTTTTTGCCGGAGGTGAATTAAAATCGGAGTATGCCATTACCAATGGTTTAAAAATAAGTGCAGCTGCTGAATATGTTTGGAACATGAATTTGGATACAAATTTACCGCTTCCGCTTACACCACCTTTTTCATTACTCTCGCGTATAGAATACAGCAAACAATTGCCAGGAAAGACTTTAGAATATTTCTATGTATTCGCTGAGGTTAGGGCAGTGAGTGCCCAAAATAGAGTGGATAGAAATGAAAGGAGGACTGATGGGTATACAGTGTATGAATCTGGTATTGGAATGGACTTCAGAATCTATCAGCAGTTGATCAAATTCAATATTACCGGCCAAAACCTAACGGATGAATATTACTTTAACCACCTAAGCCGTTACCGGCTGCTAAACTTACCAGAACAGGGTAGAAATATCAATTTCAGTATTAAAGTGCCCTTAAAAATTAAAAAATAAATTTACGGGAAAGCATATCCTATGACCTATTAGATCCAGTCAAGCTAGGAATTAATATGTTTAATTTTTGGAGAATATTAATAATAATATTATTATTGCAATACAATTGCATATACAATATAATAACATAATAGAACATAAATGAAAAAATATCTTACACTTTCCGCTTTGGCAGCTTTGAGTTTATTTAGCTGTAATACCGATGATGATAGTATACGTGACATGGATGCTCCTGTAATAGCAGCAGCAGATGGACGTGATGAAATAAGACCTAGACAAGGAGAAGTAATGCGTTCTACTTCTGATCACATGCATGTAAGATTTAGTGTGACAGACCCTTCGGGTATCCAACAGGTAAGATTGGATTTACATTCGGCATTTGATGGACATTCCCATGGCAGAATTTCTAATGATTTTGAGCCATTGTATATAAATGAAGTCATTCCGGTAAATGGAGCTACTTTTTATAACCAAGATGGTCATGATACTGATATTTATTGGGCTGGTCCAAATTCTCCGGTTCAAGGGAATGTTTTAGCTGGACCTTATGATTTTGTAATTGATGCTACTGATATTCATGGCAACGTGACATCACACGCTGATGGAAATAATTATTCTGCGACTATCTATATAGAAAGGCCTTATGGACCTCAGATGACGGTAACAAATCTTCAAGACGATGAACTTGAGGGTACAGCTGGGGAGCCATTGGAAGTACAGGGGAGTGTATTCAGAGGTGATGATGCCTTAAGTACAAATATTACTTTTCTTTGGGTAAGATTAGCCGAAGAAGAGCATGATGGTGATTCTCATGGTGAAGATGTCTACGAAAATATGTGGGGGACGTCTAAGTGGAGACAGCATAGCAATGGTAACTATTATACAGGAGATGCTTTACCTGCAGGTACAGCTATTGATTTTACACAGGCATTTGTTGGGGATAATGCTATAGTATTACCAGCAGGTGAAGAGCATTATGAGCTTATTATTTGGGCCGAAGATGCTAATGGCAATGTGACTAGAAGAGCATTTGAAGTACATGCACACTAAGATTATTTAAAGGTTACTTTTATTATATTCCTCCTGCTGATGTTCGGCAGGAGGTTTTTTGTTTAAAGAGAAAAGTAGCCGCTATTATATTTTAATCAAATTTGGCTAATAGTTTATCGCTAATAGACCATATATCAGATTTCACTGGTCGGTAAGGACTATTGCTATGGACTTTTGAATCCAAACTTTGGAATTTTGATCTCTGTTTAATAGCATCTTTCCGAATATACTTAAATTAATAAAAATGATTTATTCCATAAGGTATAGATACTATGAAAAAGCCTCATAAGAGGCTTTTTCATTTTTTGAATAAGTTCTGTGTACCGTTGATTTCCTATTTATCCAGTTTCACATTTTCGATCATTACGCCAGATCTTATCTTCATATCAATAGTATTTCCTAAATCTCTGCGGTCAAGGATTTCAAATCTTCCTGCTGGAGGAGTTCCGGTTATTTGGCCAATTGCTGTACGTAGCAAAAGTTCATTAACATCTCCAAATGGTCGTAGGCGTTCTGTATTCTCTTTTGTTTCTACATTTGGTACAAATCCTCCCCCGTAGTCAGATTGATCTCTACTATTAAAACTTTGAGATACAATAGGTAATAATCCGTAGTTATTATCTGGGTTGTCTTCTTCTTCTATAACTATAGATCCAACATTTTTCCCTGTTGTTTTGTCTCCTATTATTACTACATCCATATAAGGCCTTAAACTATTTATGATCAATTCCGAGGCAGATGCTGTACGGGCAGTGGTTAGGATATAAACTTTGCCACCTAATTGTGCACCTATATTTTCCGTTTTGTCTCTAAATCGCGTCTGTACATTACTAAGATTGTCAAAACTCATCAAGAAGCTATTGAATTTAGTCTTCGAAAAAATTTCAGCACTTGAAATTCCAGGGGCTATTAAGCTAGCTAAGTTTACAGCACTGGTAACATATCCACCTCCATTATACCTAAAGTCGACTATTAAATGATTTACTCCTTCTGTTTTGAATTTTTGAAATATTTGATCCATTTCATTGTCATAAATAGGAGCTGAGCCTTCGGTTTGGGGAGTTGGGCTTGGAGCAAAGAAATGATATACTACATACCCGATTTTTTGATTGTCTATGGTATATACCGAATCCATAAAATTGGGATTTTCAGATACTCTGGCCACCTCCATTTGAAGATCAGGCTTAGTTTCAAAGCTGCCGAGGGTAGAACTATATCTTCTGTAAGTAATAGTATGCGCATTCCTGATCTCTCTCAAAAGGGTTCGGTAATTATCTACGGTGATATCTTGACCATTTATCGCTGTGATCACATCACCTCTCTGTATATCTTTGTTTTCAGCTGGACTGCCTCGCTTAATATAAGTCACTTCTGCAATAACCTGACCCGGGTTTGAAGTGGTAAATAGCCCAAATTCATATCCCGCTTCCGTACTTGTACCACCCAATCCATCAGTAAGCTCTGAAGCGCTTTCAAATATAGCGGAGAACCGGTCAGTAGGTTTATATAGTAAGGATTCGAAATAATCTTCAGGTTCTTTTTCTTTGGATCCTGGATTCCGCATATTATCAAGCCATAGATAATATATATCCATTTCGTCTTGGATCCAGTCATTGATAGCAGCATTGCGACTAACCTCTTCTTCTTCCTCTACTTCTTCGACGATCGGCTCTTCTTCTTCCCTGCATGCTCCCAATAGTAGTGCTGCAAAAAGAGGGATAAGCATATATCGTCTATAAACAGGATTGTTAAATTTCATATTTTAGATATTTTATATTTATTCATAGCAATTTAATTCTATTAAAACTCTAATAGCCAAATTGTTTTTTATAGAAACGAAATATAATAAAAAAAAGATCTATACTGTTAAAAAAATTAAGATCTCCTATTTCATAAAAAGTCCACGGACCAGGGGCGAATGTCCACTAAGTTAATGAAGAATCAACCAGGGTCATTCATGTCTTATTATGAATGGATGATTCACACTATTCATCCGCTATAAAAAAAAACACTTCCTTATAGGGAAGTGCTTAGTGTAAAATCTGAAGTTTTGCTATCGAGTAATTTTCCTTTTTCGCATTTTAAAACTCTGTAGGGATGCTTTTTGAGTAACTCATGATTATGAGTCGCCATTAGAATTGCGGTGCCCTGTTTATTGATGTCCTGAAACAGTTGAAAGATCCCATCAGCTACTTCTGGATCAAGATTACCAGTAGGTTCATCAGCCAGTAGAATAGAAGGGTCGTTTAAGAGAGCTCTTGCGATTACTACCCTTTGCT
>DATHVH010000214.1:0-3334 GCA_035461405.1 Anditalea sp. | reverse complement strand
TCCAGATTGGATACCGATGGGCTGGTCACCAGGGATTTGGCCTGGTATTTTTCCAGCAAATCTAATTTTTCTTTATACCGCTGAGCCTTTTCAAAGGATAGGTTTTCTGCCTCCTCCTGCATTTTGTTACGGAAGTATGCTTTTGGGATACCCAGATTTCCTTTCAGGATAGACTTGGCATGCTCAATATCTTTTAGATAATCAGGCTCTCCTATCAAACCTTCGCATGGACCAAGGCAGTTGCCAATATGGTACTCCAGACAGATCTTATATTTCTGATCTGCAATTTTAGCTGGATGTAGGTCTAGCTTACATGTGCGAATAGTAAAGAGACTTCTGATTAGGTCCAATACGTTATTCATTGCCTTAACACTGGCAAACGGGCCAAAGTACGTGCCCCTGCTTGGGATTACCCTACGTGTTGGATAGATTCTAGGGAAATGCTCATTGGTGAGCAGAAGGTAAGGGTATGTTTTATCATCCTTGAGCAGGATGTTATATCTAGGCTGTGTTTTTTTGATAAGGTTATTTTCCAGGAGTAATGCATCAAACTCCGAATTGACAATGGTAAACTCGATTTTTTTGATCTCCCGTACCATCCTGCGAGTCTTGTGATTTAGACCTGTATTTTTATTAAAGTAGCTGGCTACTCGCTTTTTGATGCTTTTGGCTTTACCCACATAGATGAGTATGTCCTCAGCATTGTAGTATTTATATACCCCCGGCAGATCAGGGAGCTGAAGATGTTCACCAGGTTTAAGGGATGTTCCTTGCATAGACAGCAAATATAAAAAAAACAGGCTTGGTATGGCAAGGGGAAGTCATGGAATGTCGATAAGTGTAGCTTTTAAACCTAATTAATTATGAAATAACTACATATTCATTTAAATAGTATATTGTAATTTAGTAGATATGTATTGAGAATACTATAAATGAATTAGCATTTTATTCATGCCCATCAGAAAAGGAAAGTCCGAGGAATCTAATATTATTGCTTCCCTTATATTCTTAGCAATGGAAGACATAGTTTTTCGCTTTATAGGAGAAAATTCTTCCGAAAAAGCTATCCAATTATTAGATAGCTTAATTCAGGAGAAGAACAATCAATATTCTTATGAAAACTGTTGGGTAGTAGAGACTGGAGGTGAAATTGTAGCGGTTGCTATCGTGTATCGTGGAGCACGGTTGAAAGAATTGAGAGAACCGGTGGCAAAGAAAATAAAATCAATGTTCAATAGAACTTTTAAACCTGAAGATGAAACTCAAGAAGGAGAATACTATATAGATTGTGTAGGGGTAAATCCGGATAGGCAGGGAAAAGGTATTGGTTCGGAAATATTTCGATTTTTGATTAATGAATACGTTTACAAGAGAAAAGGAACGCTCGGACTGCTTGTAGATAAAGAAAATCCCAATGCTAAAAAATTGTATTTAAAGTTGGGGTTTAGAGTGGTTGGTGAAAAAACCCTTGCCCTGAAAAATATGGAACATCTTCAGTTTAAAACGTGGGATTTGTCTTAATACTATTAAATATAATGGAAGTATTTCTTTAATAAAATATACGATTATACTCAATTATGCCAGTAGCCAATATCCATTTATGAGACCGAAGACCGAAGCAGGTACTATTCCAGTTTTAACTTTGCATTCTATATTTATAATTTCTTTACTGGCAGGAAAGCGTAGATTCAGAAAAAAATACTTAGCTCTGATTGAAAGCAACTCTAGAAAATATATCCTCTAAAATTTTGATAAAAAATGGTATATGAGGATTATCATCCTGCCCTTCTTAATTCTACTATTCTAGCAATCACCAAGGCGTAAGTAATTGTACTCCAGGAGGGTGATTCACCTTATCAAGATAAAGTGATAATAGAGAGAAAAGGTTAAAAGAATTTTTGGAAAAGAAGTTTGTATCAATTAAATCCTACATTGGGATATAATATTGATAAGAGAATTTAGTAATTTTAAAGTATCGGTATTCTCTGAAAATATGAAGGTGAAAAGCCCTTCTCGGTGGGCAGCACCACACCTTTGGTTACAATATTGGAATAATAAGTATTATTATGAAAATAATTAAGACCATATTAATCGTACTCCTTTTATTAGGTCAAGCCACATTGCTAACTTATGCCCAAGAAAATTACAACAAGTCTGTAAAATTTACCGATGGTAACTGGTTAATAAATGATGAATTCAAACCGATAACAGTTTATAGTATCGATGGTGTTTTCAGTTTTAATCCTCCTGATAATATTGATACCATTATAAGTTTATCTAACAATTATATTATACCACCTTTTGCTGAGGCTCATAATCATAATATAGGAACGGGTGTGACAGAGTGGGACAAGCGGGCTATAGAAAATTATCTTCAGGCAGGGGTATTCTATGTGAAAATCCAAGGAAATTTACCAGTAAGTGAGGAATACAAAAGAGAATTGCTGATAAATAAGCCAGGTTCCATAGATGTACAATTTGCGCAAGGCAACATTACCGCAACAAATGGCCATCCTATAAATTTAATCCACAGTCTTCATGCTAAAGGCTTTTACAAAGGACAGACGCTTGAATCACTAAATAATACCCGCTATTTTACTATAGATTCTGAAGAAGAAATAGCAGACAAATGGCCGATCATATCAAAATATAAACCTGATTTTATTAAAATCCTTTTGGTTAATTCTGATATGTATGAAAAGAATTTGAATGATGCAGCAGTGTGGTATAAAGGGTTAAATCCGAAATTAGTACCTCAGCTGGTGAATAGAGCACATCAGAATGGCTTAAGAATTTCAGCACATATAAATAATTCTTTTGATTTTCACCAAGTACTCATAAATAAGGTAGATGAAATTGCTCATATGCCCCGAATGATAAGTGGTTTTGATTATGTCCCTATTTCAGCAGAAGATGCAAAACTAGCTGCAACCAATAACACTTTTATCATAACCACTTTGGCAATTAGCTTATATCAAGGAGGGACTATTCAGAAAGAGGATTTTCCCAGAGCCAAAAATTATCAAGCCGCAGACCTTATGACCCTGAAAAACCAAGGTGCTTTAATAGCCATAGGCAGTGATGATCCATCGGATACAAGTGTCAAAGAGGCCATGTATATTAAGAGCCTAAATGTCTTCAACAACTTGGAACTGTTAAATATTTGGACAGGGGTTACTACCCAAACAATTTTTCCCAATAGAAAAATTGGGTTAATAGAAGAAGGATATGAAGCTAATTTTATTGTCCTTGAGGGCAATCCGGTTGAGGATTTTGACTTTGTAACCAAAATTAATACAAGATTTAAACAAGGTTATTTTATCCATTGAATCAA
>DATHVH010000213.1:0-9951 GCA_035461405.1 Anditalea sp. | reverse complement strand
GACAACATGGCCTATGAAAAAGCGATAAACCGATTTCTTGATGATCTCAAGCAGGAGGGTGTCCATCATATAGCCTATGGAGACATCTTTCTTGAAGACTTAAGGAAATACAGAGAAGTCCAGCTGGCTAAAAAAGATTTTAGAGCCCTTTTTCCTTTATGGGAAAAAGACACTGCTGTATTGGCTGCTGATTTTATTGATCAAGGATTTAAAACTATTATCTGTGCCGCTGATGCCGACAAGATTGATCAGGAATGGGTGGGTAGAGATTTTGACACACAATTTTTAGCAGCTTTGCCAGATGATGTAGATCGCTGCGGAGAGAATGGTGAATTTCACTCCTTCTGTTATGATGGACCGATTTTTAAAGAAAGCGTTAAGGTTCAGGTAGGCGAAAAGATCAAGAAGTCCTACAGTTTCAAATATGCAGACGGTACAGAAGGTGAGAAATGGTTTTGGTTTGCGGAAATAACCAAATAAAAGAAAAGTTTAAATTCCATGATCGGTTAGGGTGAAAAGCAGAAATATAATATCTTAATGCATCTACTAAAACCCAACCGATGCTGTCCATCTCGTTACTGTTTTTATTCTTATCATTCCAGCATCCAGTACAGGAAATCCCCGGCACTACCTCCATCCAGAAATGGCCGGACGGGAAAAAAGGAGCCATCACCCTTACTTATGACGATGGCAGTGTCAATCAGTTCCGGGTAGCGATGCCAATCATGGACAGTCTGGGATTGCCAGGAACATTCTATATAGTTACCGGTGGACTGGATGGGTCTGTAAATAAGCCCCAATTTATAGGAAGGCCTATAGAAGAGATATTAGCAGAGACAGCCAGTGTACCGACCAATCGAGAAAACTTTTTCGAAAGGGCGTCTGCTGTAGGTTATTTGCCTTACAGTGGTACATTAGATTATCATTATCAAGCTGGGACCCTTTTTGAGCAGGGTAAAGTTGAAGAGGCTTATCGAATAATGGATGAAGCCTATGCACTCGTCCGCAAAGGGACTTTACCAAGAGGGGAGGACATCAGTAACGAACTTGCCGAAACGGCCGAAAATACCTGGGATGAATTCCGCAGCTATGCAAAAAGGGGACATGAATTTGGTAGCCATACCATCACCCATCCACGACTGGCTGTACTGGATAAAGCCAATCTGCTGTATGAATTGGAAAAGAGCAGGGAAGATATCCAAAAGCAACTTGGCGCGGAGCACACCTTTTCTGCTGAAGGACCTTTTGGAACAGAAGATGAAAGAGTGATGGAATATGCTTATGAAATATATCCTGCTTTGAGAAACAGGATGCCGCATGACTTTTTGGAAGAACTTAACCGTAGCAATAGAAAGGATCCAGGTACTTCCGACAGGGAATATGTACAGTGGCAAAGGGGCCCATTGAGAAATGTGCCTATGGAAACCATGAAATCCTGGGTGGATCAAACAGCCCAAATTGGAAACATCTGGCTGGTTTTGGTCTTTCATGGAGTAGACGGTATAGGGTGGGAACCAAGGACGGGTGAGGAGCTTAAAGAATATTTCAGCTATATTAAAAGTAAAGAAAAGGAGCTATGGATAGCTACTTTTAAAGATGTGACTAAATATATCAGGGAGCGGATGGCTGCTAAAGTCAACTATAAATTAGAAGAGGAGACACTTATAGTTACTCTCACCCATTCTTTGGAGCATGATCTATATGATTATCCGCTAACTCTTAAGACATATATCCCTGAGGATTGGGTCAAACCTGCAGTTAAGGGAGGGAAAAGAACAGATTATCCCCAGGTAAGAAGAGATGATAATGGTAGCTATATAATTTACCAGGCTATTCCTAATAAAGGGCCTATTTATATTAATCCTTAGTTGATACAATAAAATTATAAATTTAATTTCCTTCTTCTAGCCATTTCATCTTTCTTTCAAAATTCTCCAGATGATTGACAAACCGGTGTGCGGTCTTGTCCACCAATTTTTTATTCACATCCTCATTATATAGAGGTGACGCTTTAATTCTACATATGATCATATCTAGCCATGCTTCTCCATCATCTATTAAATCTGCGTGAAAAGCTTCAGTAGTGGCATCCCTTGGGCCAGTAATACCCTGATGGCCCTGCTCTCTGAAATATTCCATCATGGTATTTAATGCCAGCTCATGGCTTACTTCAAATGCCCGTAGAATTTTCAGCTCCAGTTTATCAGATGCCCCTTTAATTTTATATTCTTGCAGGTATTCCTTTAGTTCTTCGAGCGCTTCAGAATAGCTGTTGAGTCGGATATGCCAGTTGATGGTGGGTGTTTTCATAATTTAAATTCATTTACCGTATTAAGCCGGTCTGAAACTATATAGCTATATTAATTCCATGAAATTATAAACCGAAAGGGATTATAGTTTAGAATGTACTTAAAACGATTCCCTTTATATTATCTGGTTTTTATTACTGATTTTTTGATGTGGTATGCTTCTGTATAAAAATAACAAAATTCTTTTAAGGAACGAATCCTAAAGCAAAGAAAAAAGGAAGGTGATCTGTTACCTTCCTTTTTTCTAAATGTTATCTCACGTTATAGGATTGCATAAACCGTTGTCCATTAGGCGATAGGCCCTCCAGTAGAAGCTTTCCGCTATACTTTTCCAAGAAAATTCCAACTTCATTCGGATCTTGTGCTGGTTCTTTGTTGATATGGGTAAGAATATAGCCATTTCCCAAACCTAGATCTCTCAGATAACCTCGGGTCATGCCACTTACTTTCACCCCATATTGAATATCGAGTCTATCTCTTTCTATTGCATTTACCGTTTCTAATCGTGCCCCCAGTATATTGGAAGAAAAATATTCTCTCTTAAGGGTACCGGTACCTCCTTCCAGGTTTTGTAATGTTAGATTTGCAGTGTTTTGTCTATTGCCCCGTTGGAAGTTTACTGAAATCCGATCTCCAGGATAGTGATATGAAATAGCTTCCTCAAAGCTTCCCTTTCCAGTAACATTGATATCTTCAATTTGGTAAATCACATCATCTTTACGTAAACCAGCCTGCTCAGCAGCACCATTTCTTTGGACATGTGTGACGATTACCCCATCCATAGACTTTAAATTCATTTCCTCTGCCAACTCAGGGGTGATTTCCACCACTTCTACTCCAGGAAGAGCTTTCTGCACCTCTCCAAATTTGATCAGATCATTGGCTACCTTTACGGCAATATCCACCGGTACGGCAAAGCCATATCCTGTATAGGATCCTGTTCTGGAAAGAATAGCAGTATTGATACCTACCAGCTCCCCGTTTATATTTACCAATGCTCCTCCGGAATTTCCGGGATTAATAGGTGCGTCAGTTTGAATAAAAGATTCCAATGGAAATTCTCCGCCCAGGATATTGATCTGTCTTTCTTTGGCTGACACTATTCCTGCTGTTACTGTAGAAGTAAGGTTAAAGGGATTTCCCACGGCCAGTACCCATTCTCCTATTCTTAAATTTCTACTGCTGCCGCGCTTGATTGCCGGTAAGTTTTGAGCTTCTATTTTAAGTACCGCGATATCCGTGTTTTTGTCAGTACCAACTAGCGAGGCCTTATATGTTCTTTTTTGATGAACCACTTCTATGGTTTCAGCTCGGTCTATTACATGATTATTGGTGATAATATAGCCATCGCTACTAAGGATCACACCTGAGCCTGTACTAACTCTTTGGGAAGGTCCCTGTCCAAAGAAATATTCAAACATGCTGTTCCTCCTCGGATCCGAACCGGAAAAATTTTTAATGAAAACTACTGAAGCTGTACTGTTTTCAGATGCATCTACAAAAGAAACAGGCAGATCTATACGGCTTGATTTGTCAGTATATTCCCATGTATTCACCTGTTGGACAGAAGGCACCTCTTTTATTTGTTGAGGATAGGAATCTGTCTCTATAGTTTGAAAGAAAGCCCATGAACCGGCTATTCCGCTGATAAAGGAAACTAGTATGATTTTTAAAGACTTCATTTTTTATCTAGGTATAAACGTTAATCGTTGGGACTAGAAATTTATACGAAAGAAATAAAATATCATTCTTTCTTTAACATTTTTTAATTCATATAAAAGATAAAAAAAGCAGGCAATGGCTGCTTATTGATCAAATTGTAAAATTAGGCAATTCCCAATAGATCTTCAACTCCACCAAAAAGTAGGGAAAAAACGAAAGAATTACTTTTAACCTTGTAAATTTGTGGGCATATTGAGCAGCTTTTGTCAGCTGATAGAATAAACTGCATCAATACCCAATTTCGAGGAATAGAATATTTACATGTCAGAAATAAAACGAGTTGCCATTTTAGGCTCTACGGGAAGTATAGGAACCCAGGCTTTGGAAGTGATCAAAAGCCATCCCGAGAAATTTGAAGTGGAGGTGCTCACAGCCCAGAATAATGCTGATCTCTTGATTCATCAGGCTATAGCCTTTCAGCCTAACGCTGTGGTGATAGCCAACGAATCATTATATGATAAAGTGAGAGATGCACTCTTTTCTCATGATATAAAGGTTTTTGCTGGAGAAAAAGCACTTTCACAAGTAGTAGAAATGGAAGGGATAGATGTAGTGCTAACAGCGCTGGTAGGTTATGCAGGACTTATACCTACTATACATGCGATCAATGCAGGGAAGCCGATTGCTTTGGCAAACAAAGAAACTTTAGTGGTAGCAGGAGAACTGATTACAAAATTGGCTGCAGAAAAGGGAGTAAATATTTACCCGGTAGATTCTGAGCATTCTGCTATCTTCCAATGTTTAATTGGCGAATTCCATAATCCTATTGAAAAATTGATTCTTACTGCTTCTGGAGGACCTTTTAGAGGTAAGGATAGAGATTATTTGGCTAGTGTGACCAAAGCTCAGGCATTAAAACATCCCAATTGGGATATGGGAGCAAAAATCACGATTGACTCCGCTTCGCTGATGAACAAGGGGCTGGAGGTAATAGAGGCTAAGTGGCTGTTTGGAGTGAGGCCTGACCAGATTGAGGTGGTAGTGCACCCGCAGTCCATCATACATTCTTTGGTTCAATTTACTGATGGATCGATAAAAGCGCAACTTGGTCTGCCAGATATGCGTATTCCTATACAATTTGCATTAAGTTACCCTGATAGGTTCACGTCTGATAATCCGAGGTTTGATTTTGCCAATTATCCAAATTTAACATTTGAAAAGCCGGACATTAAAACTTTCAGGAACTTACAGCTGGCCTTTGACGCTTTAGACAAGGGTGGCAATCTGCCATGTGTGCTGAATGCTGCCAATGAGGTGGCGGTAGCGGCTTTCCTAAAAGATGAAATAGGATTTCTGGAAATGTCAGATGTGATAGAGGAAACAATGAATGCAGTGGAGTACGTAAAGCTTCCGTCCCTTGATGATTTTATAGCGTCAGACAGGGAATCAAGAATTATAACAGAAAATTTAATCAAGAGTAAAGTATAATGGATACATTAATAATGGTGGCCCAGTTGCTACTGGGATTGTCAATTTTAGTAGGCCTACACGAGCTAGGCCACTTACTCACTGCAAAAATGTTTGGTATGAGGGTGGAAAAATTTTCCATCGGATTTCCTCCAAAAATTATAGGTTTTAAATACGGCGAAACTGAATATTCCATAGGAGCCATTCCACTTGGTGGATTTGTAAAAATTTCCGGTATGGTGGATGAATCTATGGATACAGAGCAGCTTAACGAAGAGCCACAGCCATGGGAATTCAGAGCTAAACCCGCCTGGCAGAGATTGATCGTGATGCTGGGTGGTATCATTGTCAATGTGGTGACAGGTGTAGTCATATTCACTTTTTTAATGTATGACAGAGGCGATACTTATTATTCTCGGGATCAGGTACTGGAGCATGGCATAGTAGCTTTTGAAATAGGCGAAGAAATAGGTTTTCAGGATGGAGACCGTGTACTGGATATTAATGGAGAGCCCTATAAAAGGTTTGATGACTTGAGCAGTGGCGATGCCTTGTTGAACAGCGGGGGATATTATACAGTAGATAGAAATGGCGAGCAGGTCCAGATACATGTTCCCCGAGGTTTTATCAATGAATTTTCTGATGAAAAAAGTATAGGAAACTTCATAGATATAAGAAGACCTTTTGTAGTAGCAAATGCCACCCCAGGTGGGCCTTCCGAAGGTGTAGGATTTCAACAGGGAGATAGAATACTTCGGGTAGATGGCAACCCTGTGGATTATTTCCATGAATTTCAAAAAGAGCTGCAGGCTAAGGCTTCTCAAGAGGTACTTTTAGGCATACAAAGAAATGGAGAAGAAATCGAAAAAGCTGTAAGAGTTAATGCTGATGGCACTATAGGCATTCAGATTGCTCCCACTTTAGAACCGGTTAGGGAAAAATATACCTTCTTCGAAGCTATCCCACGCGGAACCGAAAGAGCATTTAGTGTAGTAATTATCAATGCCCGCGCTTTAGGCCGAATGTTTACAGGCGAAGTGTCTGCCCGTAATGTGAGTGGTCCAATAGGAATGGCAAAAATTTATGGAAACCAGTGGGACTGGATCAAGTTCTGGAGCATTACTGGATTAATTTCCATGATCCTAGCCTTTATGAATTTACTTCCCATACCAGCATTGGATGGAGGACATGTTGTCTTTCTTTTATATGAAATGATATCAGGACAGTCTCCTTCGGAAGCATTTTTAGAAAATGCACAGAAGGTAGGAATGGTGCTCTTATTGGCACTTATGGTTTTCGCTATAGGTAACGATATATTAAAAATATTTACCAGTTGGTAATCAATTTATTACTAATTGAAATGAAATTTAAAGGCTTGGAATTAATTTCTAAGCCTTAATTTTTTCTTCAAGAATTATTAATTAGTCATTCTAGTATATTTAGTTGGAATATACTACATGTGAAATACAATGTCCACACACCCTCGTCGACTGAATTTATAATGCACCTATACCAATAGCTTATCATGCAGATATAATCTTAATTCTGTCAATTGGTAATTAGTGATTTTGGTACAAGAAAATACAGGTTGCATATTAATTGGTACTTAAGCATATTGTCACATAGGGTAGAAATTCTATTTTTTGTAATCAATATAATTAAGGTAACTATGTAAATGCTGTGGTGGACTTCAGTTGATTTAGATAATATTTCGCCATTTCACCTTTAGTAAATGTCGGATAAGTTACAATAATCTTTATCTTTAGGTTGAGCGTTTTTCGATAAAATATACTTATCCAAATATTTGAAAAATACCCACCCTGCCAATATGCCCCTTATAAACTATTGGCATATCCCTTGAGTTTTATAGGGGAACTCTCAAAAATGAGGGTTCTGCTTTTAATTAATAATTAGCATGGCAGATAAACTGCCACAATGTCTTTATATGAACAATTTCGGAAATCAATTATATCAATCAATAATGTTAGGCGATTATGCAGGTGAGGGGGACCTTATCCAGCTGATCACGGATGATGAAGATGATGAACAGATTTTGCAGGAAAATTACGCCGAGCAAATTCCAATTTTGTCAGTCCGTAATACCGTTCTTTTTCCAGGAGTAGTAATTCCTATTACTGTGGGTAGACAGAGGTCTATCAAACTCGTCAAAAAAGCACAGAAGGGTGATAAACTTATAGGAGTATGTGCCCAGGTAAGCCCTAATAATGATGATCCAGGATGGGAAGATATTTATCAGGTGGGCACACTGGCTAAGATCATTAAGATGATTGTACTGCCAGATGGCAACACCACTATTATCATTCAGGGTAAAAAACGGTTTCGTATCACTGAGCAGATCTCAGATGATCCGTATTTTATGGCCAAAGTGGATTACCTGGATGAAACTTTTCCAGAAGGAAATAAAAAGATTCAGGCACTGGAAGAATCCTTAAAGGATGCTGCTGCTAAAATACTACATCTCAATCCAGAGATACCTAGAGAAGCTCAGGTAGCATTGGATAATATTGACAATACTCCTTTTCTTACTCACTTTCTTTCATCTAACATAAGTGCACCTGTAGAAGCAAAACAGCGGCTATTGGAAATCAATGACGGTATAGAGCGAGCAACGCTTTTGCTTGAGTTTATGATGAAGGATATTCAGATGCTGGAATTAAAGAGCGAAATCCATAAAAAAGTGCATACGGATATCGATCAACAGCAGAGAGATTACTTCCTGCGTCAGCAAATGAAAGTCTTACAGACCGAGCTAGGCGAAGAAGGTCCTGAAAAGGAAGTTGAAGACCTTAGACTAAAAGGACTGAAGAAAAAATGGCCAAAAGAAGTGGCTAAACATTTTGAAAAAGAACTTGATAAAATCTTAAGAATAAACCCAGCGGCAGCCGAGTATCCCATAGCCCTTAACTATGCAGAACTCTTGGTAGAGATGCCTTGGAATGAATTCACCACAGATAATTTTGATCTTAAACGTGCCAAGGCTATCCTGGATAAGGATCACCATGGACTGGATAAAGTTAAAGAAAGAATCATAGAATATCTGGCGGTTTTAAAACTGAAAAATGACCTTAAAGGGCCCATCTTATGTCTTTATGGCCCTCCGGGTGTAGGTAAAACTTCCTTAGGTAAATCTATAGCCAGAGCACTGGGCAGAAAGTATATCAGAATGTCCTTAGGTGGACTCCATGATGAGGCCGAGATTAGGGGGCATAGAAAAACTTATGTGGGCGCTATGCCTGGTAAGATTATCCAAAACATGAAGAAGGTGAAGACTTCTAATCCAGTTTTTGTATTGGATGAGATAGACAAGTTATCTTCTGACTTTAGAGGAGATCCATCTTCTGCCTTTCTAGAAGTATTGGATCCTGAGCAGAACAATGCTTTTAATGATAACTATCTGGAAGTAGAATATGACCTATCCAAAGTCCTATTTATAGCAACCGCCAACTCTCTGGACAGCATACAGCCTGCCCTAAGAGATAGAATGGAAATCATAGAAGTGACAGGCTATACGCTGGAAGAAAAAGTAGAAATAGCTAAGAAGCACCTAATCCCCAAGCAAAGAAAAGAGCACGGCCTGAAAGGAAAAGATATCTCTTTTGATCCTAAATCTATAGTAAAAATAGTAGAGGATTATACTCGAGAATCCGGGGTTCGTAATCTGGAGAGAATGATAGGCAAAGTGGTCAGAAATATAGCTAAATCTATAGCCATGGAAGAGGACCATTCGAAGAAGATCACTCCAGTCATGGTGAGAGAGATATTAGGTGGAGAAGTTTTTGACAAAGAGATCTACCAGGACAATGGAGTGGCCGGAGTAGTTACAGGTCTTGCTTGGACTTCAGTAGGTGGTGAGATCCTGTTTATAGAAAGTGCTCTGAGTAAAGGTAAAGGTAAGCTAACATTATCAGGGCAGCTTGGAGATGTGATGAAAGAGTCCGCCATGACTGCTATCTCTTATCTAAAGTCCAAAGCAGAAAAATGGGATATCGATCACAAAGTATTTGATCAATATGATCTTCATATTCACGTGCCAGCGGGAGCAGTCCCAAAGGATGGACCATCAGCAGGTATCACCATGCTTACTGCCTTGGCTTCTCTTTACACTCAAAGAAAGGTGAAGAGCAAATTGGCCATGACAGGGGAGATAACTTTAAGAGGTAAAGTAATGCCAGTAGGAGGGATCAAAGAAAAAATTCTGGCAGCAAGAAGAGCAGGATTAACTGAAATCATTCTGTGCAATAAGAATAAAAAAGATATAGAGGAAATAGACAAGCACTATCTGGAAGGAATGAAATTCCATTTTGTAGAAAGTGTAGATGAAGTGCTTGAAATAGCACTTTTAGAAGAGAAGGTAGATGACCCTATACGCTTCCAATTTGAGAAAGATCACAAAGTACTAGAGAATTAATACATGTAAGGGATGCCTATGGTATCCCTTCTTCCTTATCCCGGCAATACCACATAACCAACAGCTGGGATATTCTATTTTATT
>DATHVH010000212.1:0-3834 GCA_035461405.1 Anditalea sp. | reverse complement strand
ACCAGTTTAAACCTTCAAAATTGGTTACTGCATTTGGATTAAATACCCCATCAATACCTACAAGTTCGTTATTAGGAACATTATAAATATTATAACCCAGTGATGGGATTAATTGATCAGTAGCAAATTGGGCAGCAACACCTGGCTCAGTACCCCCCGTAATTCCTGAATTTCTCAAAGCTTCCCATTGTAATACATAATAGTCAGATGACCCAGCTCTGTCATATTCAGGGAGTGCTCTGGAAGCCGTACCGTGCTGAGCTTTGAAACTGAAGTTTGACGCTGATTTTTTACCTCTTTTAGTGGTGATCATGATCACACCATTGGCAGCTCTTGAACCGTAGAGTGCAGCGGAAGATGCATCTTTAAGGATAGTCATATCCTCGATATCCTCTGGGTTGAGGTTAGAAAGATCTCCATCAAATGGTACACCGTCCACTACATAAAGAGGAGCAGCAGATGCATTAACAGAACCAACACCTCTGATCCTTATGGCTGGCGCAGAGCCTGGCTGACCTGAAGCAGACGTAGTGATCACACCGGCCACCTGACCTTCTATAGCATTGGCTACGTTTGCAATAGGTCTGTTGGCAATCTGATCAGATTTTAATGCAATAGCAGATCCTGTAAAGTTTCCTTTATTGGCAGTACCGTATGCAGTTACAATTACTTCCTCCAGATTTTGTGTATCTGGATTCAAAGTTACATTTACAATAGATCGGTTTCCTACCACCTCTTGTTTGGTAGCAAAGCCAATAAAACTATAAACAAGGGTAGTATTTTCACCTTGTACCGTAATGGAGTATTCTCCATATAAATCTGTGATGACGCCAGTAGTTGTACCTTGGACGAGTACATTCACACCTGGTAATCCTTCGGGCTCCTCCTCTGAAACTACCTTACCTGTAATGGTACGCGTCTGCGACCATGCCATGGAGATAGTGATGAGCACTAAGAAGAAACTTAGTAAACCTTTTCTCATAAATTTTTGGAATTAAAGTGATAAATAATTTTAGTAATATAATTAACCGTGGAGATAATATTGGTTAAATATAAAGGTGCTCAATTGGGAATTTCACATTTTTTAGGATTTTAAGTTCAATATGATCAGTCATTTTTGATAAAAGGTGCTATATCTAATTTAAGTGGTATTGATTATTAAAAAATCATAGGTAAAATTTGTAAAAATTCTTAAAAACGGTTAATTAAGTTATATACCGAGGTTTTACGATATCTTTTTATAGTTCTTATTGCCGAATTGTCAGATTATAATTTTAACACCTTTAGGAATTGAATAAGTGTTTTACCTATTTTAGCATTTAAACCTAAATATAAACATGCTTCAAAAAAATAAATTATGGGTATTGATGGTCCTCATCATATTCTCTACCTCGGTCAATGCACAGCAAAAGAAAGAAATCACTTTAGATGATATATTTAAATCCAATACCTTTTCCGCTAAGGGAGTTTATGGCATCAACTGGATGAAAGATGGCCAATTTTACAGCTCACTAGTTAGAGAAGGCCAGTATCCGAAAGTTGTCAAAATAAATTTGGCTACAGGTCAAAGAGAGACCACACTTCTAGATGGAGAAAAATTGGGTGTGAATTTTTCTAGCTATTCATTAAGTACCGATGAGACTAAAGCACTTATTTCTTCGCAGGTAGAACAAATATACAGACGGTCCAGTAAAGGAGTATACCATGTAGTAGATCTGGCTACCGGAGAAAAAACCGGTCTCATGGATGACGCCAAAATATCATACGCTACCCTATCACCGGACAATACTAAAGTGGCTTTTGTAATGGACAACAACCTCTATTACACTAACCTTTCCACTAATGCTACCACGCAGGTGACACGCGATGGAGAAAAAAATAAAATTATCAATGGTGCGGCTGATTGGGTCTATGAGGAAGAGTTTTCAATGGCTCAGGCTTTTTCATGGTCTCCAGATGGAAACAAATTAGCCTTTATCCGATTTGATGAAACTGACGTTCCAGAATTCAACATGCAGATATGGGGTGACTTGTATCCGGAAGACTATGTATTTAAATATCCCAAGGCAGGAGAAAAAAATTCTGAAGTGAGTATACATGTATACCACTTGGGTGAAAACAAAACCACCCAAATGGATGCAGGCCAAGAAACTGATATCTATTTGCCAAGAATATACTGGACTGGCGATAACAATACGCTAGGTTTCTTAAGACTGAACAGACTTCAAAACCAGCTGGACCTTTTGCATGCCAACAGCCAAACAGGATCCAGCAATATTGTTTTGTCAGAAACTGCAGAAACCTATGTAGATATGGATTACAATGATAACCTTCATTATCTTCGAAATAATAAAGGCTTTCTTAGAACCAGTGAGAAAGATGGATACAAACACATTTACCACCATGATAGTAATGGAAAAGAACTTCGTCAGATCACTTCGGGTGATTGGGAAGTAACTGACTTTATTGGAGTGGATGAGCGTACAAACAAAATCTATTTTATATCAACAGAAAAATCTCCACTCGAGCGTCAACTTTATGTAATCAATCTTAATGGAAAAAACAAAAAGACCCTTACCCCTGCCAGCGGAACCAACCGGGTGAATATGAGTAAGGATTATAAATACTATATCAACTATCACTCTACGGCAAGCTCCCCTGTCCATGTGACACTGAATGATGCCAGCGGAAAAGAAATCAAAGTTCTGGAAGACAACAGTGAGCTAAAAGAAAGAATGGCTGATTATAGTATTTCAGAAAAAGAGTTTTTCCAATTCGCCACTGTGGACGGTACGATGTTAAATGCCTATATGATCAAACCCAGTGACTTTGATGAAAGCAAACAATATCCTACACTAATGTATGTCTATGGAGGACCAGGATCCCAAAATGTGACAAACTCTTGGGGAGGTCTTCGGGATTTCTGGCATCAGCATCTTGCTTCATTGGGATACATAGTAGTATGTGTAGACAATAGAGGCACCGGTGCGAGAGGTCGGGATTTTAAACATATTACCTACGCCAATCTGGGCAAGCATGAAACTGATGACCAAATAGCAGGAGCAAAATATTTAAGTGAATTAGCTTACGTGGACAAAGACCGAATTGGGATTTGGGGTTGGTCATATGGTGGATATATGTCTTCTTTGGCCATAATGCTAGGCAATGATGTTTTTAAAACTGCAATTGCGGTAGCTCCTGTGACCAATTGGAGATACTATGACACCGTTTATACTGAAAGATACTTACAAACACCTCAGCTAAATGAATCCGGTTATGATGACAATAGTCCCATTAATCATGTAGATAAATTAAAAGGCAATTATTTCCTGATTCATGGTACGGGTGATGATAATGTACATTTTCAAAATTCAGTGGATCTAGTAGACGCCCTTATCAAGGCTGATAAACAGTTTGATGCATTTTATTATCCAAACAGAAGCCACGGTATCTCAGGAGGAAATACTTCTTGGCACCTATATAATATGATGACGGAATTTATAAAGGAGAAACTTTAAGGGGTCCATAGTCGACGGTCGACATAAGACTATTTTGAAGATCGGCAAGCTACCCCTCAATTCCCCTAATGGGGAAGCTAGCTCCTACTGGGAGTAATTGAGGATTCAGAATTTTCATATAATTTAGTGAAATTTAAGGCCAGGAATTCTCCTGGCCTTTTTTATTTTCCCACACTTTATACAAGGTATATTTTCTACTAGATAAGTCACGTCCTAATCTTACTTGACACTTTTCCGCCTAACTAGCAACCTTCTTCTAACTTCCTACTTATTACTTCTTACAGGTTGTTGAGCGTCGTACTTCGTACTTCCAACT
>DATHVH010000211.1:0-10354 GCA_035461405.1 Anditalea sp. | reverse complement strand
ATCAAATGTCGTATTTTGTATGTCTTACAGTACTTCAATGAACTTTTGAATCCTCTTTAGGACCAGTGCGGTTTTCTTTAAAACCTGTGTCTCCCTACCCTACTTTCGTTTCGGGTTTGCAAAGGTAGATGATTTCTTCCTTTCTGCAAACTTTCCGGTCAAAAAAAATTTAAATATTTTTATGCCGGTTTTGGAGTATTTCAATTTTTTAGCTTACCAGACTTTTCCGGTTTGCTGTCTTTATCCTGATTGGGATTGCAAAGGTGCGACATTTTTTTAAACCTACCAAAACATTTCTTCCAAATGTTTATCATAATTTTAATTCATATTGATTATCACTGAATTAAAATTAAAAAAACTTCAAGGATGTTAATGTTAGTTTAAATAAACCCTTCCTTTACTATCAATCTTTCAATTTTATATGTCTAAGCTTTTAAAGACATGTAGTGACCTCGTCAGGATTCAAACCTGAAACCTCTTGAGCCGTAATCAAGTGCTCTATTCAATTGAGCTACGAGGCCTGTTCCCATAAATTGGGATTGCAAATGTAGATATAAATTTAGTATATGCAAAAGCAAATACACAACTAGTTTTAAAAAAATTCCACTAATACTATGTATTAAGAATTATTAAGACAAAAACGCCAGGTAATCAATGAAGTTTTCATAATTTAGCCCGTTGAAAATTTATAGACTATACTCTTTCATGAAAAGACTCACATTAATTTTACTAGCAGTACTCATTTCTTCAAACTTACTCGCCCAAGAAAGAGTTCGTACGCCTGTTGGTGGCAGACCTGATATAACTGGGGATTTATTTATCGATTTTGGATTTGGTTTATTAAACAATAGACCTGAAGATCTCAATACCAGGTTATTAGCTTCCCGTACATTTAATATTTATTATCAGAGACCATTTCATATAGGTGAAAACACCGGATTAACCTTTAATCCTGGTATAGGCCTTGGCTTGGATAAATTATCGTTTTCCAGAGATAGAATGCTTATTAATGATCCAGAGGTAGGCCCTAACTCTAGCCAATTGGTAAACATAGAAGATGTGTATGGAGAAAATATAAATATAAATAGTCATACTACTGCACTCAATTTCATAGAAATACCTTTGGAATTCAGGTATCACCTAAATAAAAATGATTACAGTAAAGGATTTAGATTCGCTGTAGGTGGTAAAATCGGATTCTTGTATGATGCCCATACCAAAGTCTCATATGAAGATCAGGCAGAGTTGTCTCGTAAGGTAAAAGACAAACAGTCTTATGGATTCAGTCCTATTAGATATGGCGTTTATACCCGAATAGGTTTTAGTGGCTTTAATGTTTGGTCTTACTATGGACTGAATTCAGTGTGGAAAAGCGGACAGGGTCCTTTCGGAACTGAAGCTAACCAATTCAATTTTGGCGTATCCGTAGCTTTGTTTTAAAGAACATCAAAACATTCAATAATAAAAAAAGGAGCTATAAAGCTCCTTTTTTTATTTCCCTTTAAACTCGGGTTTTCTTTTTTGTAAAAAAGCCATAACACCTTCCTGGAAATCATGGGTTCTTCCAGCTTTATTTTGATATTTAGCTTCCATTAATAACACTTCCTCCAAGGACATCGAAGGTGATTTCCCAAGCATTTCTTTGATCAAACCAATAGCATATGTAGGTGCCGTCCGATAGTAGTCGATATAAGTCTGCACAGTATCTTCTAACTCAACCTCTGGAACGCTTTTATTGACCAACCCAAGAGCCATAGCTTCCTGCCCGTAAACCTTAGAACCCATAGTAGCTATTTCAAATGCTTTAGAAGATCCTAAAATACGAGGCAAGAAATATGTAGATCCTGCATCCATAATAAGTCCTATACTGGTAAATATTTCAGCCAAATAAGCTTCATCTGAAGATATGATTAGATCTGTGGCCAAAGCCAATGAACATCCTGCCCCTGCGGCCACCCCATTAAGTTTACAAATGATTGGCTTGGGAAGGCTCCTCATTTTTAATATTAGCGGATTATATTGTTTGATTACTATTTCTTCAAAAGGAACATTCTTCAGGTCCATCCCAACAGCTTTTAAATCCTGGCCACTACTAAATGCTTTCCCCTCCCCTGTCAATACCACGCATCTAATATTATCCATGGTCTCTATGACTGTGAAAGCTTCAAGTAATTCAGCAAGCAACTCCTTATTAAGCGCATTATATACTTGAGGGCGGTTAAGCTTTAACTCCACCCAGTCCTTATGTTCCTTATAAATGATGTGGTTAAATTCCATACCTTTTATTTAAATGATGAGAAAATAATAAAATGAGAAAAAACAGATCGTAAATCCTAATATAAAACCTGCAAGTACTTCAAGTGGCCTATGAGCATTTAGGTATAACCTAGAAGACATCACAGCTCCACACAGGAGTATTGAAAATATTAAAGGATAAAGAAGATTCCCAGAATTGAATTTAATATTTAATACTATGACTATAGCAAGCATACCTGCTAACCCAGTAGTATGAGCACTTATTTTCCAAAAATAGGTAATTAATGTTAACACCACTATACATGCTGTAATAACAGAAAGTGTGAATCCTAATAAAGGATCAAAATCTAATCTGGAAGTAAAAAAGTAAGTGGTAATAAGATAAAACAGTGTCACCATAGAAAAAGGAAAGACCCTGTCTTTAGTGGTACGCATATGAATGCTTTCTATTGTGTTAGTCAATCGCATCCCTATTACGCTTATTAAAGGGATCAATAATGTAGTGGCCATAACCAAAAACATAACTGATCCCTTTACACTTCTGGGGACAGAGGTAGCCTCCGGTATCACATAAAACAACAGTGCAAATATGATAGTCGGAATCAATAAAGGCTGGAATACTACTGAAAGTGCTAATGCTATACTCCTATACACTGTTACAATTCTTTTCTAAGTCTAGCAACAGGTATTTGAAGCTGTTCGCGATATTTAGCCACTGTTCTTCTAGCAATATTATATCCTTTATTATTAAGCAATTTCACTAATTTATCGTCAGAAAGAGGCTTACGCTTGTCTTCTGCATCTACCATTTTGTGAAGCACACTTTTTACTTCTCTATTACTAACATCTTCCCCTCCATCAGTAGCTATACCTTCGGAAAAGAAATATTTCAAAGGAAATACTCCGAATTCGGTTTGAATAGCTTTACTATTTGCTACTCTCGATACAGTAGAAATGTCCATATCAATTTTTTCAGCTATATCTTTAAGGATCATCGGTCTTAGTTTAGCCTCATCTCCTTCCAAGAAAAATTCATACTGATAATCAAGTATAGCCTGCATCGTCTTTAAAAGTGTATGCTGTCTCTGTTTAATGGCATCTATAAACCATTTAGCGGCATCTAGCTTTTGTTTTACAAAAGTCACAGTTTCCTTAAGCTTTTTATCCTTCTTGTCACTCTTATCATATGCATCAAACATATCAGTGTAAGATCTGCTTACTCTAAGGTCCGGTGCATTTTTGGAATTCAAGCTAATCTCAAATTTTCCGTTCACCATTGTCAGGATGAAATCTGGTATTACATACTGGGTTTTCATCAATCCTTCAGATACCCCACCCGGCTTTGGATTAAGCCTGGTGATCATATGGATTACATCCTTTAATTTTGGTTCATCTATATTGCATTTCTTAAGGATCTTATCATAATGCTTTTTAGTGAACTCGTCGAAACAGTTAGCTATGACATTGATGGCTACCTGAACAGTTTCGTCCTCTGGGTGCTCTTTCCTCTCTAGTTGTATAATCAAACACTCCTGAAGATTTCTGGCTGCGATACCTGCAGGATCAAAATTCTGAATTTTTCTTAATACTTCTTCTACCTCATCCAGATCGGTTTCTATATTCTGACTGAATGCTAAATCATTTATAATAGCCTCCAAATCTCTGCGGATATAACCATCATTTTCAATACTGCCTATCAGCTGTTGTCCTATTTTTCTCTGATTATCATCAAGCTTAAGAAAATTAAGCTGAGATATTAATTGTTCATGCAAAGATATTCCGCTGGATAAGGGCATTTCCCGCTCTTCATCGTCGGGGCTATAATTACCATCTCCTTGCATTTTATACCCACCATAATCATCTCCGAGATAATCATCTAGGTTTAATTCTTTCTCCTCTTTGACTACTTCACTTTCATAGGACTCTTGCTCTTCAGGATTGGCTTCGCCGTCATCATCTTTGCCTTCTTCAAGAGCAGGATTGACTTCCAGTTCTTCCTCTACCCGTGCATCAAGTTCAGCTGTAGGAACTTGTAGTAGCTTTATAAATTGTATTTGCTGTGGAGACAGCTTTTGAGAAAGTATCTGATTTAAATTCAGTTTCTGCATATTCTAATGCCCTATTGAAGTTATTTGAAAATTGGTCCGTACATTCGAAGTCTTTTACTTCAATCTATAATTGCAAATTTAGGAAATTACATCAAAACTTTGATAAAAAGGTTATTATATCGTTTTTTTGCATTCCATTTAAGCAAAGATAAGTACTAAATTAGAAAGGATAGGAAAATTTAAATAAAATACCAGATGTCGTTTAATAAAAGAGTAAAAATAAAACACCTGCTAGAAAGCGGTAAAGTCGGTGAACAGGTAACATTGATGGGATGGGTGAGGACTAAAAGAAGTAATAAATATGTATCATTTATAGCCCTCAATGATGGTAGTACCATTAACAATTACCAAGTAGTGGCCGATCCTACTATCCTATCTGAAGAAATATTGAGAAAGATAACTACAGGTGCATGTATAAAAGTAATAGGTGAAATAGTAGCTTCCCAGGGTGCTGGCCAATCTTCAGAGTTACAGGCAATCCAAATTGAAGTACTAGGTGAAGCAGATCCTGAAAAATATCCACTTCAACCGAAAAAGCATAGTTTGGAATTTTTGAGAGAGATAGCTCACTTAAGAATGAGAACGAATACTTTTGGCGCAGTATTCAGAGTAAGACATGCGTTAGCTTTTGCTGTTCACCAATATTTTAATGAAAAAGGGTTTTTCTATATACACACTCCTATCATTACCGCTTCAGATGCTGAAGGTGCCGGTGAGACATTTAAGGTTACTACCTTGAATTTAAAAAATCCACCCCTTACAGAAGAGGGAAATATTGATTATAAAAAAGATTTTTTTGAAAGAGAAGCAAACCTTACCGTTTCTGGACAATTAGAAGGGGAATTGGCGGCTATGGCTCTTTCTGAGATATATACATTTGGCCCAACATTTAGAGCTGAAAATTCTAATACTACAAGACATCTAGCTGAATTTTGGATGATAGAACCAGAAATGGCGTTTTATGATGCTGAAGACAACCAAGATCTGGCGGAAGATTTTCTTCAAAAAGTGATTTCATATGCATTGCAAAACTGTTCAGACGATCTGGATTTTCTGGACAAAAGAGCTGCAGAAGAAGATGCCGGCAAAAAAGCGGATCAAAGAAACGAGATGGGTTTACTTGACAGGTTAAAATTTGTAACGGAAAACAAATTTGAAAGGATCACCTATACTGAAGCTATTGATATATTAAAGAATTCCACCCCAAATAAAAAGAAAAAGTTTACCTATCTTATAGATAATTGGGGCGTAGATCTACAGTCAGAGCATGAAAGATTTCTCGTAGAAAAGCACTTTAAAAAACCAGTGATTTTAACTGATTACCCTAAAGAAATCAAATCATTCTATATGAGACAAAATGAGGATGGGAAAACGGTGGCTGCAATGGATATCCTTTTTCCAGGAATAGGTGAGATAGTGGGAGGTAGTCAAAGAGAAGAAAGGCTTGAAAATCTTACCCGAAGAATGGATGAGCTTAATATTCCTAAGGATGAAATGTGGTGGTACTTGGAGACACGTAAATTCGGAGCCACACCACACGCTGGATTTGGCTTAGGTTTTGAAAGACTGGTACAATTCGTCACTGGTATGGGAAATATTCGTGATGTAATCGCATTTCCAAGAACTCCTGGCAATGCTGAATTTTAAAAGAATTAGTGCCCTAAAGCAATTAGCTTTAGGGCACTAATTCTTATGTTGGAACAAAAATATAGAATGGAAAAATTTTTAAGATTACTGAAGATTGAAGCTATAGGAGGATTAGTAATAAGATTTTCTTTGGCTGGCCTATTACTTTTTGGAGGTTTTACAAAATTTACTCTTATAGGAGCTGAAGGTTATAGTTTACAAGGTGCTATATTGATGGCAGCTATAGAGACCATAAGCAGTTTTTGTATACTTTACCACTTTAGAAATCCTGTAATGGGAATCTTTGGAGGGATATTAGCGCTATTAAGTGTTATTATCAGGTTTATTTTTACCTTATACTGGCTTAGGGTAGAAGTGGAAAATATTGATTCCCTATTTGAGTCATTTAATATCATGACCATTATCTTTAATAATGGTATGTTTCATATTTTCCTACTAATCGGTGCTTCAATTTATTGCACGGGAAATAGTTATAAAGCTTACATCACTGAGCGCATTACCCAACCCTGGCCAAAATAAGAAATATGATTATCAGCACTCTGCCAGTACTTCGTAATTAAGAATAATTTAATTACAGATAATCGTAGACAGCTTAGTTTCCCCAATTCACAAAAAACAAATTTTTACGTATACCTGATTCTATTTTGCTTTTGGGTACAAATGCATATATACAATAAAATAAAACCATAATTTAAGCAAACCATCCTAGAATATCTCCACATAGGATGGATACAGCATGGAGATATTTCTAAAAAAACTTCTCGGACGAGTTGTTTAGAACATAATAGGTTTCGGGAATTTTATCAATGATATCCGTGGCTATTGTCCCGTGTAATTTATTTACAGAAGCCAGCTGTCCCGCTAACCCATGATGATATACTCCACATATTGCGGCATTCTCAGCACTATACCCTTGTCCAAGGAAAGACGTCAATATACCAGTAAGTACATCTCCAGTGCCCCCCGTAGCCAAATACTTAGTGCCTGTAGAATTGAAATACATTCTCCCATCAGGCATGCAAATCGTAGTATTGGGACCTTTTAAAATCAATATGCATTTATGCACAGCACAGAAATCAGTAGCTCTTGTCAGTCTTTCTGTATGATCTTTACATTTACCCACAAGACGATCAAATTCCATAACATGGGGAGTAAGAATCATATTGCTACGGATTAATTGTTTTATGTCATCATTTTGCGCGATTATATTTATGGCATCAGCATCAATAACCATATTTTTTTTATAATCATGCATTAGTTTTCTCAGTACTTCTGCAGATTTATTGTCTGTACCTTTACCCGGTCCGATGCCTATAGCATCAAACCTTTCCATATTTTGGGGTAGAGCATCAATAATATATTCATTATTAGATATTTCAACCATAGCTTCGGGTAAAGAAGTCTGCAGTATGTCTAGTCCACATTTAGGCACAAAAGCAGATACCAATCCACTACCGGTTCTCAATGCTCCTTTAGAGGCCATATACAGTGCGCCCACCTTTCCTAAACTCCCTCCGATCAACATCACTTTTCCATAATCTCCTTTATGGCTAGCCCTATGATATTTTTTATGTCTGATCCTTATATCTTCAGGTTCTAAATAATATTGTTTTGATTCAAATTCTTTGAAATACGTTTGGTCAATTCCTATATCAAGTATAATAAGCTCGCCGGTATTCATACCATGCTCAGGAAACATAAGAGCGAGTTTAGGGAATTGAAAACTGATAGTATAATCTGCTACAAATGCCTCACCTTCTAATATAGTATCTGCAGGAAGACCTGAAGGTAAATCCACTGAAATTTTAACTGAATTTAATTGGCTCAGGTAATTTACTATTTCTAATAGATCTCCATCTAATGGCCTAGTAAGCCCAATTCCTAATAAGGCATCGATTACTACATCTGTTTCTAATTTTTCTAAATCAAAATCATTAAGATGCTTTGTAATAATATTAGAAGGCAAAATCCTTAAATTGGATTTAAAATCTGAAGAGGCATTTTCAGTTTTTCCATATAAAAAAACACAAATTTTATATCCTTGTCTAAATAGCATTCTTGCAATTGCTAAACCATCACCTCCATTATTTCCAGTTCCACAAAAAATTGCAATGGTTTTTTTCCTATCAAAATGCTTCATGTACCACTCGCAAAATGCCTCTGCGGCTTTTTCCATAAGTTCAAATGAAAGAATACCATTCTTATTTATATAATTTTCATCTAGTTGACGGACGTCCTTTCCAGAAATAATTTTTAACATATACCATGTATTTTTAAAACAGTTAATGTCCCATTTAAATGGAATCTATACCCTAAAATCAAAAAATGATCCAAAAGTTAAATCATTGAAATTAATAGGAGCTGGTAATGGAGGATTATCAATTTCTTTTGCTAAAATAATGTGTAATTGAAATAATGGTTACAAATCCAAATCCTTTAAAAGTAAGAGCAAAAAAAACCTTTCTGAAAGAAAGGCTTTTTAATTATTATGTGTTTTTTTTAGTTTTCTTGTCTACCTACTGAGGCATAAAGAACACGTCTAGCATCTACTTCACGAAGTTCAAATTGGACATCACTTATAGGACCCATTTTCACTTCTCTATCAGCTTTCAAAGAGATAGTTATTTGCTCTCTCTCTGCTTCGGATAACTTATCTTTTTCCTGGTTTACCCAAAGAATGATGTCGTTAGTACCGATCAAAACATCATTAGCCTGAATTCTTGGTTCCGTACCATATCTAGCCGGTTCTTTCGGCTTTCCTATATAGAGGTATGATATTAAACTTTTTTTCTCAAGCTTCTGTAGTTGGGTAGCCTGTGGGATTCTCTGCTCTACCAAGATAGTCTGCTCTCTCAATACGGTGGTAACCATGAAGAAGAACAAAAGCATGAAAATAATATCAGGCAAAGCTGAGGTAGGGATATTTTCCGATACCTTATTTTTCTTTTTAAACTTTGACATATTATTGACCTCCTCCTATTTTATCTGGTTCAGCGATAGAGATAGCCATTGGCATTCCTTCTTTTCCTCTATCTTGTAATTCTTTTTCGGAAGCATTTCTCCCTGAAAGAGCTCTGTACTGTTCAGCAGTTATTCCTACTCTCTCAGCATAGATTTCAAAATATGCTCTTTTGGCTATATCCAATACCTCTAGATACCTTTCATAGCTTGTACCCCGGTTAGTCTTAATGGATATAACAGCACCTCCTGAAGCAGCATGATCAGATGAATTAGGATCTCTTTGAGCACGGTTTCGCAATGACGCTGGTAGGCTATTGAACAATGCCTGTCCTGCTTCATCCGGATCACCGAAGTTCAAAAGAAAGTCTTTGATCTCTTCTGTCAAACCTACCGTATTGTCTCTAAATTCTCCTTCTACCAATAGTTGATCGTTGGCATTTACCAGAATGTTAAAGATATTACGTTCGTTTAACTTGATTTCAGGTGGTGGCTGATTAGGGTCTTGCTTAGGAGGTAATACGTTAAGTACCCCTTTATCCGAAGCAATTGTCGTCGTGACCAGGAAGAAGATAAGGAGCAAGAAGGCGATATCCGCCATGGATCCTGCATTTACTTCCTGAGCCATTCTACCTTTCTTTCTTGCCATTATTTTGCGATTTTATTAATTTCTGTAACGATAATCCCTAATATTGCCAACCCAAATAAGAAGTATACTGTAATCAGAATACCACCTACTAACTGTGACATTAATGGAGTTAAGTTAAATGGAGCCGCTGCATATCTGGGTAAAACTTCATTATCTGCAATTGCATATGCGATAACAAATAATATTACCACAGCTACAATACCAACAGCTGTTTTCAACAAACTTTTTGGATTATCCAGCGAGTTAAATAAAGGCATCAGCAATGCTACTACAACACCGATAGCAATTAATATATAACTCACATATAGGATTATATCTATAGTATCCATAACGATTTAATTCTTTGGTTATTTTAAATGATTAGTGTAAAAAACAAATTTTAACTAAAGAATTATTATCTAGTCAACTTGTATCTCACAAGGATATCCACTAATGTAATGGAAGCATCCTCCATATCATTTACCAATGAATCGATTTTAGCTACGCAATAGTTATAGAATAACTGTAGGATAATCGCAACTATCAAACCTGCTACTGTAGTCAAAAGGGCGATTTTAATACCACCAGCCACTAGAGATGGTGAAATATCACCTGCTGCTTCGATAGAATCAAATGCACCAATCATACCGATTACAGTACCCATGAAACCAAGCATCGGAGCTAGGGAGATAAATAGAGAGATCCAAACTAGACCCTTTTCCAATCTACCCATTTCTACAGAGCCATAGGCTATAAT
>DATHVH010000210.1:0-9058 GCA_035461405.1 Anditalea sp. | reverse complement strand
AGCAGAAATGCTTTTTCGCCTAAAGTACAAAGTGTTCCTGATCAAACTGATCCTTTTATGATCGAAAATATAACAGAAAAAAACGGAAAACTATTTATGAAACTTACCCGTGATCGTAAAAAGTATAATTATCACATAGTATCAGCCACACCTCAAAAGCTGGTTCTGGCTCACTACGATGTCCCTGGTAAGGTGCTTAGAAATCTAATTTTAGAAGTCCAGGTTAGATAACTTTCAAAATTATTTTACCTCTAAGATATAATAAAATTAGCGCCTAGGTACCGTTGTGGCGCCAAACAAATTTTTCTATTGCCACGAGACACAAAGACACAAAAAAATTAGCGGCAGGTGTCTTGTGGCTAAACTTATTTTTTTCAATCATGCGACACTAATATTTATAAACATCAACAATTTGTAACTATGTGTTATACAAATTTTTCTATTGCTACGAATACACAAAAAATTTCGCATCTCGTGCCTTAGTCGCTAAACTTTTTTTATTCCAACATAGGAGACGCTAAGACTCAAAAAATAAAAAAACTTAGTGTCTTTGTTACTTAGTGGCCTTTCCTGCCTGAACTAAGCTTTTTCTTGCCTATATAAAATTGCCATTAATCTAACTCAATGACCACCTGTATCTATTTTCTTCTGTAATCGAACTTTATACCCTAATTTGATCTTTAATATTTACTCGTATAAATATTCCAGCAAATTAATTATCGAATTAGATGACTCAGCTTAACTTACTGTACTATAAAACGTATCTCCATCCTTCCAGCAAGGAGTGGATGGTATTTGTACACGGAGCTGGAGGATCATCATCTATTTGGTTTAAGCAGATCAAAGAATTTAAAGAAGAGTATAACTTACTTTTAATCGATCTTCGAGGACATGGCAGGTCTGCTGCAAGACTGAAAAACATTTGGAAAGAAAAATATACATTTACTGCGGTCACGAAAGATATTTTAGAAGTTCTGGATCACCTTCATATTCAAAAAGCACATTTTGTAGCGGTATCACTTGGAACCATATTGGTAAGACAGTTAGCTGAAATGGCTCCAGAGCGTGTTCACACGATGATTTTCGCCGGGGCTATCACCCGATTAAATGTAAAATCACGGATCCTTGTTTCACTCGGAAATACTTTTAAAAGTGTCATTCCCTACATGTGGTTATACAAACTGTTTGCCTGGGTGATCATGCCCAGAAAAAGACATTCTGAATCTAGAAATTTATTTGTGAGAGAAGCTAAGAGGTTATGTCAAAAGGAATTTATCCGTTGGTTTAAACTTACCAGTGAAGTGAATCCACTCCTAAAGCTTTTTAAAGAAAAAGATTTAGGTATACCGACCCTATATGTCATGGGAGAAGAGGATTTTATGTTTCTCGAACCTGTTAAAAAAATAGTGAAAGACCATACATTTGCCGTCCTTAAGGTCGTAAAGGAATGCGGTCATGTAGTAAATGTAGAACAGCCTCAGATATTTAATAGATTATCCCTAGACTTTCTCAAAGAATCCCATTAATAGCATAATATTTAAATACCAGTAATGAAATCGAACATTTGGACAATCTCACACGCTGGCATGCCCCGATGGCTATCGGGGAAAAATGCGAGATTCCATGTGACCGATAAAAAGAAAATATAATACATGAAAAAGAATACTAAAATAACATTGATTGTAATCATTGTTTTGGTAATAGCGGGCCTGTTTTTTTATCCGCGTTTGGAGATGTTTCAGGGAAATACCTCGGAGTCCTCTCCTCAGGCAGGAAATAACCCCTCTGCGCCTCTACCTGTCAATGTGATAGAAGTCAAGCCGGAAAGACTTGAAAATAATATAAATATTACTGGAACTATCATTCCCAATGAGATGGTAAGTCTCCGTCCTGAAGTATCAGGGCTAGTAGAAAGAATCAGCTTTAAAGAAGGTGAGTTTGTAAAAAAGGGAACTCCTCTACTTTATCTTAATGATGATGAACTCAGAGCTCAGGCAGACAGGTTGAATTATATCAAAAAACTCTATGAAGATCAGGAAAACCGGCAGAGACAGCTTTTAGATAGAGAGGCGATTTCTCAGGAGGAGTATGATATTGTGCTAAACCAGTTTAATACCAACTTAGCAGACATTCAATTAATTGATGCGCAGTTGAGAAAGACAGTGATCCGGGCGCCATTTGATGGAGTATTGGGATTGAGACAGGTGTCGGAAGGAAGTTTTATCAGCTCTTCAGATCCAATTGTTAGTGTAGTGAATATAGATCCCATCAAATTGGAATTCTCTGTACCGGAGCGATATGCCAATAAGGTAAAAACTGGATCAGAAGTGGTGTTTTCAAGTAATGCAGTAGAAGGTAATGCGATAGGTAGAGTATATGCTATAGAGCCTAATATAGATGCAGCCACCCGTACCCTAAAAATAAGAGCTGATAGCCCCAACCGCCAGCGCCAGTATCTACCGGGTATGTTTGTAAGGGTTTCTCTTAATCTGGATGTGGAAGAAAATGCCTTAATGGTTCCAGCAGAATCTTTAATACCCGAGTTAGATGGATACAAGGTATTTATTGTGAACGAGGGGGTGGTAGAAGAAGCAAAGGTTACTATAGGTACCCGGACAGAGCGTAAAGTCCAGGTCTTGGATGGATTGAGAGAAGGTGATCTGGTATTGACCACCGGAGTGCTACAGGTAAGAACGGGAATGGCAGTGGAAGCCACTAAAATCAATTAATTATGGCTAGTTTATCGACGATTAGTATCAGGAGACCGGTGTTGGCCATAGTGCTTTCACTGACTATTCTGCTATTTGGAATTATAGGAATTTCATTTTTGGGCGTTAGGGAGTACCCAAGTGTGGATCCGCCCATCATCAATGTGCGAACCACATACGTGGGTGCCAACGCAGATGTGATAGAAGCCCAGATCACAGAACCACTTGAAGAGGCCATCAACGGTATCTCAGGAATCAAATCACTGACCTCTACCAGTAATGATGGTACCAGTAACATAACAGTGGAATTTGATGTGGGAGCTGATCTCGAAGCCGCAGCCAATGATGTGCGGGATAAGGTATCGGGTGCTCAGCGAAACCTGCCCCCTGATACAGATCCTCCAGTTGTATCCAAAGCTGATGCTGATAGTCAGCCAATAGTTTTTCTTAATGTCCAAAGTGATCGGAGAAATTTATTGGAGCTATCAGATATAGCCAATAATATTTTTAAGGAAAGGCTTCAGACTATACCTGGTGTCAGTACGGTACAGATCTGGGGCGAAAAACAATATGCCATGAGGCTAAGGATGGATCCTTTGAAGATGGCATCCTATGGCATTACTCCACTTGACATCCTCAGTACGGTTCAAAGCGAAAATGTAGAACTACCTTCGGGAAGAATCGAAGGTTCTTCTATAGAACTCTCTGTGCGTACCAAAAGCCGTCTGACCACTCCAGAAGAATTTAATAGTCTCATTGTAAAAGATGATGGAAATAACATTGTTCAATTCAGGGATGTGGGCAGGGCAGAGTTAGCTCCGCTAAATGAAAGGACGGTACTTAAAAGAGATGGTATCCCGATGGTAGGCGTGGTGCTTATCCCTTTGCCTGGATCCAATAATATAGAAATCATAGATGAGTTCTATAAGCGACTTGAAGTGATAGAGAGAGACATGCCTGCAGATGTATCCCTGGGGATAGGTTTTGATTCCACCCAATATATCCGCTCATCTATCAGTGAGGTTCAGCAAACAATTTTTGTGGCATTTATACTGGTGGTCCTGATCATATTTATTTTCCTTAGGGATTGGAGAACTACATTTATACCCGTACTTACAATTCCTATTTCCCTTATAGGAGTATTCTTTATCATGTATTTGATGGATTTTTCCATAAATGTGTTGACCCTATTGGGGATAGTGCTTTCCATAGGTTTAGTGGTGGATGATGCTATAGTAGTGTTGGAAAATATATATACAAGGATAGAAAAAGGGGAGAAACCTTTACCTGCCGCTGAAAAAGGCGCAGAGGAAATTTTCTTTGCAGTTATCGCCACTACAGTAGCATTGGCGGCTGTATTTCTTCCAGTGATTTTCCTTACCGGTACCACCGGTAGGCTTTTCAGGGAATTTGGTATAGTAGTGGCCGGAGCCGTTATCATATCTTCCTTTGTAGCTTTGACCATGACCCCGATGCTGAGCAGCAAGCTTTTAAAAAAGAGGGAAAAACAGAATTGGATCTATAATAAAACAGAACCAGCATTTATCTGGCTAAATCAAAAATATGAAAATGCCCTTGCCGGATTTATGAAAGTAAGGTGGATTGCCTTTGTAATTATCGCTGTCATGGGATTTGCGATTTATGGCTTATTTAATGTGATTCCTACCGAGCTAGCTCCTGTAGAGGACAGAGGGGAGATGAGAATTAATTTGAGTGGGCCGGAGGGGGCTACATTTAGCTTTATGGACAGGGTGATAGATGAGCTTACTATTGAGTTTATGGAAAATATCCCTGAATATAAAAGCTTTATATCCGTCACATCTCCTGGATTTGGGACTTCTAGTACTAATTCGGGTTTTATCAGGATCAGGTTATCAGACTCTGACGAAAGGGAAAGAACCCAACAGCAGGTTTTTGATCAAGTATCAGATATTTTGAAAAACAAAACAGCAGTTAGGGCTTTTGCTTCCCAGCCTCAGTCAATCGGTGATAGAAGAGGTGGCTTACCGGTCCAATATGTCATTCAGGCACAAACCCTCGATAAGCTCAAAGAAGTACTGCCTGAATTTATGGAAAGGGTAAACGATAGTGATGTCTTCAACTTCTCTGATATCAACCTGAAATTTACCAAGCCAGAAATAGAGGTAGAAATTGATAGGGAAAAAGCTAGAAATATCGGTGTATCTGTGCAGGAAATAGCCAGGACATTGCAGCTTTCCTATTCCGGTCAGCGGTTTGACTATTTCATCATGAACGGAAAGCAATATCAGGTAGTGGGCGAAATGCAGCTGGAGGATAGGAATGAACCTATCAATCTACGGATGCTCTATGTGAAGTCAGATAATGGAGAATTGATCCAATTAGATAATCTGGTTACCGTAAAAGAGAGAAGTACACCACCACAGCTATATAGGTTTAACAGGTTCGTCAGTGCTACAGTATCCGCAGGCTTAGCACCGGGATATACTATAGGAGGGGGTTTAGATGAAATGGATCTTATAGCTGCAGATGTTTTAGATGATAGTTATACCACAGACGTAGCAGGAGTCTCCAAGGAATTTAGAGAAAGCTCTAATAGCTTAGTCTTCGCATTCGTGTTTGCACTCTTATTGATATATTTGGTATTATCAGCACAATTTGAAAGTTTCTTGGACCCATTGACCATTATGTTTACCGTGCCACTGGCACTTTGTGGGGCCTTACTATCACTATGGTTATTTGGTTTTACGCTAAATATATTCAGTCAGATTGGTATTATCATGCTAATAGGTCTGGTGACTAAAAATGGTATTCTTATCGTAGAGTTTGCCAATCAGCGAAAGGCTCAGGGCATGTCCGTGCATGAAGCGATCATGGGAGCAGCAGGAGCAAGGTTTAGGCCTATCCTGATGACGAGTTTATCCACTATATTAGGTATACTCCCAATAGCACTGGCGCTAGGCGCAGGTGCTGAGAGCCGCGTGCCTATGGGTGTGGCAGTGGTAGGGGGAATGGCTTTCTCTACTATCCTAACCTTATTCGTAATACCGGCAGTATATACTTATTTGACATCCAAAGAAGGAAGATTAGCAAGAGTCTAATGAAGAAAATATTTTTGATTATTATGGCGGGCCTTTTGGTAGGCCCGTCTGTTTTGGCCCAGCAGCAGGAAGAACTTACATTTGAAAAGGCTATACAATTAGGCCTGGAAAATAACTATCAGGTAAAGATTGCTATTAATGAAGCAGAACTTGCTGAAACAGATAGGTTGATCGGACAGAGTTTGTTATTTCCTACTTTAGGGGCTACTTATGTTGGTTCTTACAGGAATGAAGATGTACAGCAGAGATTTATATCTGACCCTGAGCCCAGGATCATTGACGGAGCTCAGACATATAACAGAAACTTTACCTTAGCCTCAATTTGGGGCTTTAATCCAGAGGCTTTCGTTGCTTTGAGGAGATTGGGTAAATTGACAGAAGTAAGTGAATTGGAAGCAAAAGTTATTATCGAAAATACGGTAGCATCTATCTCAACATCCTATTACAGACTTGTATTGGAGCTTCAGCGCTATGACGTTTTAAAAAAGGCACTTGAACTTTCTGATGAACGACTTGACATCGCCCGCGCACAGTATGAGTTCGGTAGAGCATCTAAAAGAGACTTTCTGGCTGCCCAAGTGGATTATAATGCCGATCTAGCTGCGCTGGTCACCCAAGAGCAGGTAATCGAAAACACCCGTATTAACCTAAATGAACTGCTGGCTATAGAACCCGACTATGATTTTGTGGTGAACGATACCATTATTATACAGGAAGATATACGGCTGGGAGACCTATTGGAAAACGCTTACTCTGATAATAAACAGTTTCTCGCTACACAGAGAATGGAAAATGTAGCCTATCTTCAGTTAAGGGAAGTGAGAGCGCTAAGGCTACCGTTCCTTACTATTAATGGCTCCTATAATAACTCAATCTTGAATTCAGATGCAGGGTTTCTTTTAGAAAACAGGGTAGATGGTTTTTCTGCAGGAGCTACACTAGGTATAAATCTTTTCAGTGGTTTTGCGGTAAATAGAAGGATTCAGGCAGCAAGGGTACAGCAGTATAACCAGCAGTATATCTTACAGCAATTTGAAATACAGATGAAATCAGATATCCACCGATCCTTTAATGTGTATACCAATACCAAAAGACTTTTGGATATAGAAAAAAACAACTATGAGGTGGCCATAGAAAATTCAGAAATTGCCTTGGAAAGGTTCAGATTGGGCATTACCAGCTACCTTGAATTTCGGGATGCACAGGTAAACCGGCTGCAAGCCGAAAGCAGACTCATAGAAGCTATCTATAATATCAAAGAATCAGAAATAGAGCTGATGAGGCTGGCAGGGAAAATTTATTTTCAAAACCCGTTGGAAAGAATGAACTAATTAATTGCGATTTGTATACCTTCAATAGCATTTTTTTGGCAATGTCTTCTTTGAGATAATGTTAACTAGAATTAGCATAGAATTTGAGTTTTGGCAATGTGGGTTGGAAACACTATACTTGTACACACCATTGCCTGAATTTCGGGGTCTATATGAGAAATGTCTTTTGGGTTAATATCTTGTGCATTTTTTTGGCTTTTGCTGGATGCAATGAAAAGCCCGAGCGCGAAAGACAGGAATTTTACTGGGAAAACCCGGTAGACTTCGATCTGGATGATATTAAGCGAAGAGGGTTCTTAAGAGTAGCAGTGGACAATTCATCTACCAGTTACTATATTTACAGGGGCCGGAGAATGGGCTATGAATTTGAGCTTCTCCGTAAATTTTCCCGCGAACTGGGCGTTGAACTCCGAGTGACTGTAGCGCCGGATCTGGATGAAGTTTTTAGGATGCTCAATGAGGGAGCTGTAGATATTATCGCCAGTAACCTTGAAAAGACTGCAGAGCGTACCCGCTATGCAGCATTTACACAATCCACCCATACCCTTAAAACTGTTCTTGTACAGCGCAATGATAATGGGTCTACCATTAAAAATATTGGTGATCTGGCAGGGAAAACGGTGCATGTCCGCGAAGGCGCTGTTTATAAAGAGCAATTGATGCAATGGAATGACAGCTTGGATCTTGGGATGGAGATTATAGAGGACCTTATTGATTCAGAAGGATTAGTCAATGCGGTAGTGCAGCGAGAAATAGATTATACTGTAGTAGACGATGATGTAGCACTGGTTAATGCTACCTATTATGATAATATAGATATATCTCTAGAAATTAGTGAGGCTTCTAAAGTCGGCTGGGCAGTAAGGAACAATGCCCCTGATCTTCTGGCCGAAATAAATTCATGGCTCAGCAATCACAAAAAATCCACCTATGCTGCCATTCTGTATGAAAAATACTTTTTAAATAAAAAGAACAGCTATTTTAGGAATAATAGTGCCTTTTCCTCCTTATCTGGTAATCGAATATCTGTCTTCGACGAAATCATAAAAAAAGGAGCAGAAAGCCTTGGGTGGGATTGGAGATTATTGGCAGCCCTTGTATTCAAAGAATCAAGGTTTGATACTGCAGCCATTTCTTATGCAGGTGCTTCCGGGCTGCTTCAACTGATGCCCGTCACATTAGAACGTTTTGGGGTAGATGATCCCTCTGATCCTCACCAAAGCTTAATGGGTGGAGTAAATTATCTCAAATACCTTGATAAATACTGGATTAAGCGTGTGCCTGAAGTAAATGAAAGGATTAAATTTATCCTCGCTTCCTATAATGTGGGACATGGACATGTGGAAGATTCTTGGCGCCTCGCGCTTAAAGCTGGAACAGATACCACCCTATGGACAAATGTGGCAACCTACCTCGAACAAAAATCCAATCCTGAAATCTATAAAGATCCGCTGGTCAAAAGCGGATATGCCAAAGGCCATGTCGCAGTCAGGTATGTGGATGAGGTGATAAATTTGTATGAGTCGTATAAGGTGCTGGTCAGCCCTTGACGAAATACGAAGTACGAAGTTTGAAGTACGAGCATTTCCAGTAAGAAGTAAAAGGTAAGAAGTAAGAAGAAGAAATAACTGAACAACACTTCATTATTCATCATTCATCATTCGAAATTCGGACTTGGATTGTCGATCATAATAGCAATTGGGAAAACGCCTGATCTTGATGTACTACTGCTGGTGTCGTACTTCGTACCTCCCCCTTCGTACTTCATTTATTTTTAACTATCATCTCACTCGTAATTTTAGCGGACAACAAACAAAGCGGAATTCCTCCACCGGGATGCACGGAGCCCCCACAGAAGTAAAGATTTTTAATATTGGAGGAATAATTTGCATGGCGGAGGAAGGCGGCGTATTTATTATTGGAGCTGTTGCCGTAGAGG